>PLJS01000327.1 GCA_003140315.1 Hyphomicrobiales bacterium | reverse complement strand
GCGATCCTGGAATATCTCGCCGAAAAATTCCCCGACAGGCATCTGTGGCCCGCCGACGCGAAGGCGCGGGCGCAGGCCCGTTCGGTCGCGAGCGAGATGCATGCCGGGTTCTCGGCGTTGCGCGGCGAATGCCCGGTGAACATGCGCCGGCCGGTGCGTGCGCGCACGCTGTCGGCCGCAGCGCAGGCGAACGTTCAGCGCATCGAAGCGATGTGGAGCGATTGCCGCGCGCGCCATGGTGGACCGTTCCTATTCGGCAAGTTCTGCGCTGCGGATGCGATGTATGCGCCGATGGTCGCGCGGCTCTTCACCTACGGCGTCAAGGTCGGCCGCGAAGCGCTCGGCTACATGGAAGTGATGATGGCGCTGCCGGCCTGGGCCGAATGGAAGGCCGCGGCGGCTCAAGAAAGCTGGATCGTGCCCGAGGACGAGGCGGACTGGCCGACGGTGTTGAGCGCGTGAGCGGCTGGCTCGACCGGCAATTGCCGGCAGGCGGGGAAGTCTTCCTCGATCACGTCGGTTATTTCGTCGCCGATCTTGATACGGCGGGCGCGCAACTGGAGCGGCTCGGTTTCCGCGTGTCGCTGACCAACGTGCAGACCAATGCGNNATGCGGCCGGCGCGCTCAAGCCTTCCGGCACGTCGAACCGCCTCGCGCGGCTGAAGCGCGGCTTCATCGAGATCCTCGCCGCCACGCATGACACGCCGCTGGCGGAGCAGTTCCGCGACGCGCTCGCGCGCTATTCCGGCCTGCACCTGATCGCGCTGTCGCATGACGACATTCCGGCGACGCGGGAGCGGCTCGTGGCGGCGGGATTCGCGATGCAGCCGGTCGTCGAGTTGCGCCGCCGCGACCGCACGCTGCCGGGCGAGCCGGAAGTCCATTTCTCGGTGCTGCGGCCGCAGCCGGGCGCGATGACGGAAGGGCGGGTGCAGTTCGTCAAGCCGCATACGCCCGACACCGTGTGGACGCCCGAGACGATCACGACCGAGAACGGCGCCGAAGGGCTGACCGACATGCTGCTGTGCGTCGAGGACCCGGCCGCGGTCGCGGCGCGCTACGGCCGCTATGTGGGACGCGCGCCAGTGATGCGCGGCGGGCTGCGCATGGTCGTGACCGATCGCGGCGCGCTCGTATTCGCCGATCTCGTGCAGGCAAGACGAATCTTTCCGCGCTTCGATCCGCCCGTGCTGCCGTACATGGCCGGGCAGGCGCTGCGCTCCGATCTCGCCCGCACGCGTGCCGCGCTTTCGAAAAGCGGCATCGTGCCCGTCGCGCACAGCGGCGACCTGATTTGCATAGGTCCGGCCGACGCGCTCGGCAGCTATCTGCTGTTTCACTCAGCCGACGTGCGCGATCCTTGGGCTGCGCTCGCGGCATCGGACTGACGCAGCAGTGCTTCGAGCTGTGCCAAGAGCGGACGCTGATAGGCGAGGATCTTTTCGCGCGCCGCGGTCAGATCGAACCAGCCCAGCCGGTCGATTTCCGGAAAGCTCTTGCGCCGCCCCGATCTTGGCGGCCATTCGATCTCGAAGCTGTTGCTCACAAGCAGGCCGCAATCGAATTCGCCCCGGCAGGCAAACGCATGAACGGTCTTGCCGCTCTTCTGCTTCACCGCCGTCAGCGGCACGAACGGCCCGCTCGCAGTGAAGCCGGTCTCCTCGGTGAACTCGCGCAGCGCGGTCGCGAGCAGATCGTCGCCCGCCTCGACGAGACCTTTGGGGATCGTCCAGGCGCCCGGGTCCTTCTTGACCCAGAAAGGGCCGCCCGGATGCGCCAGCAGCACCTCGACCTCGCGCGGAGCGCGATAGACGAGGAGCCCTGCGCTGATCTCGGACTTGCGGCCCATGCGGACAGCATACGAAAAGCCCGGCTCGCGGGGAGCCGGGCGGTTCGTCGCATCACGCATAGGAGCTATTTGCCGCGGACGGCGTCCTTGATGCCACCGACGGCGTTCTGCACCTTGCCGGCGGTCTTTTCGGACTTGCCTTCGGTCTCGAGCTTGGCGTCGCCCGTAACCTTGCCGGCGACTTCCTTCACCTTGCCCTTCGCCTGGTGCATGGAGCCTTCAACGCGATTCTTATCCATGGTTCCGTCTCCGTTGCTTGTTCGTATGGAGAGAGAACGCGCCGGAAGGCCTCGGGTTCCACGATCAGGTGACGGCGGTCGGCGCCAGCGCGTCGATGTCGGTGACGACGTCGATCACGACCGGCCGGTCCGCGGCGAGCGCCTGGGCGAGTGCGGCCGGGAAGGCGAACGGGGTCTCGACGCGAATGCCGAGCGCGCCCATGTCCTCGGCGATCTTGGCGAAGTTGACCTGCGTGTAGGTCCACAGTTCGCGCGCCTGCTCGGTCTGCTTGCCGCCATAGGCGCGGTCGAAGCCGCGCTTGCTCTGATTGCCGCCGCCATTGTTGTTGACGACCGTGACGCTGTTGAGCTTCCAGCGCACGGCGGTCTCGATCTCGCCGATGTGGTACCAAAACCCGCATCGCCGGTGAACACCACGACGGGACGCTCAGGGCAGGCCGCCTTCGCGCCGACGCCGGCACAGAACGCCCAGCCGAGATGGCCCGCGCTGCGCATGTAGCTCTGCTGCGGCGTGCGCAGATCGTACATGCCGCCCATCCACATGCCGGCATGGCCGGTGTCGACGATCACGATCGCGTCGTCGGGGACGTGCTTGGTCAGATCGCCGCAGATGCGCGCCGGATGGATCGGCACCTGATCGGAATTCAGCAGCGCATCGTATTTCAAGTACCACTCGCGGCAGATGCCGAGCGTTTCCGCGATCCAGACTTTCCGCTTGTCTGCTGTGCCGCGGTCGGCGGCATGGAGCATCGCGGCGAGCGTGACTTTTGCGTCGCCGTTGACCATCGCGACCAGCGGATAGTTGCGGCCGAGCGCTTCCGGATCGATGTCGATCTGGATCGCAGGCGTTCCGATTTTCGGCACGGCCCAGAAATGTGTCGTCATGCCGCCGGTCTCGGTGCCGATGAAGCACACCAAATCGGCGCGGTTCACCACGCGGTTCGCGCTCTCGCGCGAGTATGAGCCGACGACGCCGACCGCGAGCGGGTGCGAGCCCGGGATCGTGTCCTTGCCGTTGAGCGAGGTCGCGACCGGGATTTGCAGCGCTTCGGCCAGCGCGATGAGTTCGGCGCCCGCCTGCGATGCGCGCACGCCGCCGCCCGCGACGATCACCGGCCGCTCGGCCCGCTGCAGCGCCTCGACCGCGGCGCGCACGCTCTGCTCATCAGGGGCAGGGCGGAACGGCGGCACGCGCGCAAACTGCGGCTCGACCAGCGGCTCGAGCTCGGCCTCGTCGAGATCGATCTGTCCTTCGTTGCCGCGAAACTGCAGATGCACCGGCCCCGGTGTGCCGGATGTCGCAACACGAAACGCCTGCCGCACCATGTCGGGAAAGCGCGTGACGTCGTCGACGGTCGCGTTGAATTTCGTCACCGCCTCGAACGCCGGTACGTCGTCGATCTCCTGATAGACCTTTCTGAATTTGCTCGACGGATCGCGTCCGCCGGTGAATGCGATCACCGGCGAATGCGCGAGGAACGCGTCGCGCAGGCCCGCGGCGAGATTCAACGCGCCGATCACCTGCGCCATGCAGACGCCGGGCTTGCCGCTGGCGCGCGCATAACCGTCCGCCATGTAGGCGGCGGATTTCTCGCCGTGGCAATGGATGCGTTTGATCACGGTGCGCCGCTCCATCTCGGCGAAGGTCCGCCGCAACACCGCCGGCACCATGAACACGTGCGTGACGCCGTAGCCTTTGAGCATGTCGGCGAGGCACTGCGCGCCGGTCATCTTGATGTTGTGTCCGAGCATTTGTTTCCTCGCGAAGATTTCTTCTGCTTCGTCATGGCCGGGCTTGTCCCGGCCATCCACGTCTTCCTTGCTGAAGCCAAGACGTGGATGCGCGGGTCAAGCCCGCGCATGACGAAACGAGGGGCCTATTTGATGGCGAGAGGATTGACCGGCGAGCCGACCGCGCCGGTGATCGGGATCGCGGGCGCGACGAACAGGAATTCGTAGACGCCGTCGGCGGCGCAATCGTCAGCCAGTTCCTTCACTTGGAAAATCTCGCCCATGGTCATGCCCATGATCGGGATGGTGATCCAGTGCCAGGGCTGGTTGATGCCGGGCTCGGTCTCGTTCGGCCGCACCTCGCAGCCCCA
>PLJS01000018.1 GCA_003140315.1 Hyphomicrobiales bacterium | reverse complement strand
GCCGCGCTTGCGCTCGGCCTCGCGGTTTTCTCATTCAGCTTGTGGGCCGTGTTTTTTTTCAGCGGCTTCATCTATGCGGCGAGCTACGCCGTGGCGACCGCAGTGTTCTGCATCAGCTACCTGGCGCGCTCGATCTTTCCTAATCTTGCGCCTTTGCGCGGCCTCGCGGCGATCAGTTATCCGCTCTACGTCGTGCACGGCATCATGGGTTATGTCGCCATGCGCATCATGCTGGACCACGGAATTGCGCCCGGGCTTACCGTGATCCTCGCCTTAGGGCTCGCAGTTGCGGTGAGTACCACCCTCCATTTTGGGGTCGAGGTGCCGACGCAGCGCATCGGCAAGCGCCTCGCGCGCCCCGCCAGCCCAGCCGCGTCGGCTTGATCAATCTTGAGCGGCCGAATGCGGCGGCCGCGGAATGTCTTTCCGGATGTTCCGAGGCACCATCGGTAGCTTGGCGAAATTGACTGCCAGCAGAAACGCCTCATCGCGTGTGAGCAGGTTTACGGCCTCGCGCCGACCGGGATCCAGGCACCGCCAGCGAAATCCCACTGTATCCCTCCGATAGCTAAAGTCGGTGCTGATCCGGCCTCGCGACATCGAGGCCGCCGCCTATAGGGAGGTCGCGGCGAACCCGTACTGTCTATTCACATGAAAAATCTTGGCACCTTTCAAGTACAACGCATTTAAACGCTTTGCGGCAAGGTCCATTTCGGCGAAGCTCTGGAGTCGTATGGGCTCAGGTGCATTCTCGACCGATGGAGGGGCCTCCCGCAGGTCCGGGCCAGAAGCGTTATCGCGACATTCCCGTGGGCGTCGGGACATTGCGGTCTGCGTGCTGCTTGGGCTTGTTTCCTTCCTGATATACAATGCAAACCTGCGGTCGATCACAGCAGCCGACACCTATGCGGCGAGGTATCTGCCGTTTTCGATTTGGCGCCACCATAGCTTAGTCCTGGATCCGATCGTGACCACCGTCGCGCAAGGACGGAAGGCTCCGATTTCGCGGGGTTGGGCATTCTGGATCATCAAAGGGCGCGGAGATCACTTCGTCTCGCTCTATCCAATCGTGGTACCGGTGGTCATCGCGCCACTGTACCTGCCGGCCATAGCCTACCTCAACGCGGAGGGCTGGGATCCGCTGCGGCTCGATAAAGTCGCCAGGATCATGGAAAAGCTCTGCGCCTCAGCCGTTGCGGCAACGTCAGTAATGCTTCTCTACCTGCTGCTGCGGCGGCGGAGTGACCCTGGAATCGCCGCGCTGCTCGCACTCGCTTTCGCGTTCGGCACGACGACGTGGGTCATCAGCAGCCAGGCGCTGTGGATGCATGGGCTTGGCGAACTGTTGATCGTCGCCACGCTGTTGCTGCTCACCGGGCCGTGCACCGCTTCGCGCGCTGTCGCGGCCGGCCTCCTATGCGCGCTCATTGCGTGCAACCGCCAGCCGGATGCGATCTTGGCAGCGGGTCTCGGACTCTATGCGCTCTGGTGGGCGGGACGTATGATTCCGCTGTTTTTGACAGCCGCCGCTCTGCCCGTCGGCTTGGCGCTCGCCTATAATTTGGCAGNNGGTGACTTTATTAGCGGCGATGTGCTCGGCGGCGTCGCGGGCCTGCTGTTCAGCCCGACGCACGGCCTCTTCGTCTTCTCACCTTTCCTGCTTCTTGTACCTTGTGCATTGCCCTTGGTGTTTCGCGATCGGAGCACACGGTGGCTCACTGCAGCGGCCGGCGGCGCCGTGGTCCTGCAATTGATTGTCTATGGAATGGTGGACTGGCGGCAGGGCATATCTTGGGGACCCCGATGGCTCACCGATATGCTGCCGATACTCTTTTGGATGCTGCCGCCTGTTGTCATAGCATTGTCGGCGGCGGGTCGCGTCGCATTCGGCTTCGCCTGTTGCGTTGCGATCGCGATCGAGGTGGTAGGCGCATTTTGGTACACAGGCGTATCCGACGCGGCTGTTACCGCCGCCGAGGGGCCAAACAAGATGCGCGCCGCATGGGATATTCGCAACGCGCCGTTTATCTCGGAATTGAAACACCCACGAGCTCCTGCTGATCTCGTGGTCGATCTGCGCGGTAATATCGATCTCGTAACAGTGCGCGACGACGGATACGACAAGACTCGGAAGCAGATCGAAATTCAGGGATGGGCGCTCACGAACGGCCACTCCCCGNNACTTCGAACGCCCCGACGTTGTGCGCGCGCTCGGCGAACCGAGTCCAAGCGGCTGGCGGATCGCGCTTCAGGCCGAGCATCTCACCCCCGCCGAGCATGTGGTGGCGGTGCTTGTCCGCGCCCACGAAGGTGGCGAGCCTCGCCTCTTGAAGGAACGCGCGTTCACTCTAGCGGCGGAGAATGAAGCCGATCGCCGCGATCGGGACCTTGCGAATTCCGCGCGCCGGGCGGCCAAAGTGCTTGCCGAACGCCAGCAAGGCCCAGGCTATTGGCTAACCGCGTTTACCGACACGGCGCGGTTTGAGCAACCGCACCAAGAGATGAACACATTTATCAATGCGGTGATGATCGACGTTGCCGGTCCCGTGGCGGAGGCGGCCGGCCTCGTCGGCGTGCTGGGGCGCGCGCGCGATTTCCTGACGAACCAAATCGAGGCCGGAGGGCTCGTCCGCTACCATGGCCGCCCCGACGNNGCGGACTCGTCCGCTATCACGGCCGCCCCGATGCGCCGACGATCGGCAGCCTAGGTTGCGCCATCACGCCGGACTCGGACGACACCGCACTCGTGTGGAGAGTTGCGGCGAGTGAACACCCGGAGTTGCGATCGATGGCGCTTGCGACGCTCGGCCGGTTCCGCACGGCCGACGGGCTCTACCAGACCTGGCTCGCGCCACAAGACCGCTACGAGTGCATTAATCCTGGCAAGGATCCAAACCCAGCCGACATCGCCATTCAGATGCACGTGCTCATGTTGCTGGCGCAAGCGGACCCACCGGCCGCACGCGCGCTGTGCGAAGCGCTTCAGAAACGATCAGCCGATGAGGACATCTGGGTCTACTACAAAATGGCGCCGCCCATCGTCCTCCTGCGCCTGGCCGACTTGCAAAAGGCCGGCTGTCCGCTTCAGCTGCCACAGACGCGGCTGCAAACCACCGTGCCGGGCCAAGAGGTTTGGATCGAGGCGATTCAACGTCTGCAACGCATCGGGAGTGCGGAGGGTAGCGTTGCGGCTTGGTCGGAAACTGCTGATCTGCTGCGCAGGCTCGCCGACGACGGATTTTCATTACTTGCACGCGCTCCACCTCTTGTCTATCACAATGACCTCAGCGC
>PLJS01000233.1 GCA_003140315.1 Hyphomicrobiales bacterium | reverse complement strand
AAGATGCCGAGCGCCTCGGTCACCGCGAACCCGAAGATCAGGTTGCCGAACTGGCCCTGCGCGGCCGACGGGTTGCGCAGCGCGGCGGCAAGGTAGTGGCCGAAGATCATGCCCACGCCGACGCCGGCGCCGCCCATGCCGATGCAGGCGATACCGGCGCCGATGAATTTCGCGGCTTGAGGATCCATGAGGAAAGCTCCTTTTCGAGGCTAAGGTTGACGGGCGTCAGTGTCCCGGGTGGATCGCATCGTTGAGATAGATGCAGGTGAGGATCGTGAAGACGTAGGCCTGCAGGAACGCGACCAGGAGCTCGAGCGCGGTCAGCGCGATCACCATGCCGAGCGGGAGCACCGCGCCGAGCGTGCCGAGGATGCCGAGGCCCGCGAGCAGCGTGATGAAGCTCGCGAACACCTTCAGCGCGATGTGGCCGGCCAGCATGTTGGCGAACAGCCGCACGCTGTGCGAGATCGGCCGCAGGAAGAACGAGAACACCTCGATGAAGACGACCAGCGGCAGGATGAAAATCGGAATGCCGCTCGGCACGAACAGCCTGAAGAAACGCAGGCCGTTCTTCCAGAAGCCGTAGACCACGACGGTCACGAACACGAGCAGCGCGAGCGACGCCGTGATGATGATGTGGCTCGTCACCGTGAACGCGTAGGGCAGGAGGCCCAGTATGTTCGCGAACAGGATGAACATGAACAGCGAGAAGACCAACGGGAAGAAGCGCATACCCTCGTTGCCGGCCGTGCTGCGTATCGTGTTGGCGACGAACTCGTAGGAAAGCTCCGCCATCGATTGTAGCCGGCCCGGTACGAGGCTGCGGCTGCCGGTCGTCCCGATCAGCAGCGCACCGACCAGCCCGACCGCCGCCAGCATGAACAGCGACGAATTGGTGATGGCGATATCGTGCTCGCCGATCTTGATGATCGGGAGAAGCTTGGTGATTTCGAACTGATGGATCGGATCGGCGGCCATGACCGGTCGGTCTCATTCGTCCTGTGGCGCGCCACGCGGATCGGCGGCGCTATCGGTCGTCCCGGCGTCCACTCGTGCTGCCCGCGCCCGCCGAGCGGACCACATTCAGCACGCCGGCGGTGAAGCCGAGTAGTGCGAACACGAACATCCCCCACGGCAAGGTCCCGAGCCAACGATCGAGCAGCCAGCCGAGGACCGCACCGACCAGCACGCCTGCGACCAGCTCGGAAGAAAGCCGGAAACCGCGTGCGAACCCCGAAGCATCGGAGGTCAGTCCGGACGCGCGGCCTGTTTCGGATGATCGGACGGGAGCGACGTGATCCAGCCGTTCGCCGAGACGCTTGAGCCTCGCGGAGAGAGCGGCCTCGTCGGCTGACTGTCCATCCGGCTTCCCCCGCCCGCGTGTGTCGTCGGACATCGTCCACACCCGCGAAGTCGAGGAAATACCGGGCTTTTTGCCGCCCCCGAAACCGCGCGGACCATACTGAGCGCCTCCCCCCCTGTCAAGAATTGGTGAACTCAGTATAAGTCATTGAAAATGTGCTGTTATTCCGGCTTTCGCCGCTATGCCGCGAAGGTCTTCCCCAGCCGTTTCGGTGCACTGCAGTATGAGAGCTTGCGAGCCGGCCGCCACTTCTGCGCCGCAAAACGCCACCACATTCGCCGCCAGCGAATTGAGGGAGCCGCCGCCATGCGCCGCCTGATCGTCATGCTTGTTGTCGCTTCAGCGGGTTTCGCACTGCCGGCGCGGGCGCAGACCGCGGCACCCGACAGCGAGAACGGCCGCTTCACTTTCAGTCCGGTGACGGATGGAATGCTGCGGCTCGACACGCGTACCGGCCAGGTATCGCTCTGCGCCAAACAAGCGAGCGGCTGGGCCTGCAACACGGTGCCCGACGAACGCGCGGCGCTTGACACCGATATCGCGCGGCTGCAGCGCGAGAACGGCACTCTGAAGCAGGAGATGGTGTCGCATGGCCTGCCGTTGCCGGGCGGCATCGCGAGCGCGCCCGCGGCGGATCGGCAGCGCGAGCTTCAGCTCACGGTTCCGCTGCCGAGCGATGCCGAGATCGACCGCGTGATGAGCGCGTTCGAGAAGATGTGGCGCCGCCTTGTCGAGATGGTGCAGAAGACGCCGACCGGCGACAAAATCTAGCGGCGTTCACACATACCGTTTGGAAAACTCCGCGATCCGTTTCAGCGCCTCGTTACGCTGCCGGAATGGTACGCTCACGAAACCGTGGCAGGCGCCGGGATAGACCGCGAGATCGGCGACGCTACCGGCCGCGAGCCAGCGCGGCGCCATGAACAGCGAGTCGTCGAGGAGCGCGTCCCGCGTGCCGACGGAGAAGAGTGCCGGCGGCAGCCCGCTCAAGTTCGCGTAAAGCGGCGAAACGTCGGGATCGAACGTGTTCGTTCCCGGCGGCAGGAACGATTTCGCGAATGCCACGATGGCGGCCGTGTTGAGCACGAGCTTCTCAGGTCCCCAGTTGCGCGCGCTCGGCGTCATCCCAAGGTCGTAGCAGCCGTAATTGAGAAACGCCGCCGAGAAAGGGTTGAGCTTGTGCTTGTCGCGCAGCCGCAGCAGCGTGACGACCGCCAGATGCCCGCCGGCCGATTCCCCCCCGATCGCGAAGTGCTCGACGCCGAACCGCTTTGGCCCTTCCCGCAGCAGCCAAAGCGCCGCCGCCTCGCAGTCGTCCGGACCCGCCGGATAGGGATGTTCGGGCCCGAGCCGGTATTTGACCGACACGCAGGTGAGGCCTGCGCCGTCGGCGATGCTTTCCAGCAGCGGATCGTTCTGGTCCGGCGCGCCGATCGACCAGCCGCCGCCGTGGATATGGAAGAAGACGCCGCGCGGTTTCGCGGGCGCGATGACGCGCAGCTCGATCAGCCCGGCCGGACCGTCGATCGTGATCGTCTCGGCGCGCGGCGATTTCGGCGCAGGCGGAAACGCCCCGATGCCCGCGATGCGGCGCGCGCGGATTTCCGGGACCGTCAGACCGGTCGGTTCGGCATTGAGCCGGCGCACGATCTCGTCGTTGAGCGCGCGCGTCTCGGCCGGGATCGCGGCGGGATCGAACAGGGCGGGATCGATGAGGAGCGGGGAGGGCATCAGCGCACCTTCCCGCGCGCCGCGACCGGGAACACCGCCTCCACCACGCCGCGCCGCACGCCGATCACCTCGTCCATCATGTTCGTCACCACGCAACAGTGGTTCGGGATCACGCTGACGACCTCGCCGATCTTTGGCTTCTTCGCGCAGGCCGCAAGATCGACCATGCCGTGCTCCTCCGAGAAGCCGGTGATCCGCGCGTCTGGATATTCCACGATGCGGCCGAAGCCCTTGGCGTAGTGCTGCTCGTAGGTCATCACCTTCGAGCCGGCGTCGAGCACCGCGCGGTCCTCGGTCGGGCGGCTCACGACCGTGGCGCGCACCGTCATGGCGCAGTCGTTGAACGTCGCCCCGCCCGCCGTCACCTGCATCACGTCATTGTAGATGTAGGTGCCGGCGCGGTACTCGGTCAGCATCGGGAAATCGCCGCAGCTTTTCAGCGCGGGCGAGCCGCCGCCGGAGACGACCGGCACCGCGATGCCGGCGCCGCCGAGAAGCTGGAGCGCACGTTCGAGCCACAGCCGCGTTTCGGGCTTGGCGGTCGGGAACGTCATCAGCCCCTCGAATTGCATGTTCGGCATGCGCATCGCTTCGCGCGCGAGATCGAGCGCGGCCTGCGGGCTCTGCACGCCGTTACGCCCGTAGCCGGTGTCGCATTCGATCAGGAAACGGATGTTGACGCCGTGGCGCTTGCCGGCCTCCGACAGTCCGCGAGCCACGACCTCGTTGTCGAGCACGACCGCCATGCGCTTCAAACGCCGGATCAGCGCGGCGAGCCGCTCGGTCTTGGCGTCGCCCAGCACGTTGTAGGTGAGCAGGATGTCGTCGGCGACGCCGGCGTCGGCCATCACTTCCACTTCGCCGAGCTTCTGGCAGGTGATGCCGACCGCGCCCGCTTCCATCTGCTTCTTCGCCAATGCGGGGATCTTGTGCGTCTTGATGTGCGGCCGATTGTTGAGCCCGTGGCTCGCAAGCGTCGCCTGCGCGCGCGCGATATTCGCCTCGACGATGTCGAGGTCGATCACGACCGCGGGCGTATCAAGGTCTGCAACGGAAATGGGCATCGCAACTCCCCGTGGTCGCCGGAATCAGGCTTCCCGGCTCAAGTTCCCGATGTTACGGTGGAAAACATGTTAGAGCGTTTTCCCGCGAAGTGGTTACCGGTTCGCGGCAGAAAACGCGATCAAATAAGAATCGAGAGCATGATCCATACGGATCATGCTCGAGCGTAACGAACAATCCGCCTCAGTTCAAAACGGCGGGAAAAACCAGGGAGGAATTACATGGCCATCAGCAGAAGGACAGTCGTCGCGGGCATCGCATCGGGCGCCGCCGCGATCGCGGCGCCGTACGTGGCACGCGCGCAGGGCGTGAAGAATTATCGCTTCGCCTACGATCAGCCGAAAACCACCGGCTACGGCATTCTCGGCGACATCTTCGCCAACAAGCTCAAGGAACTGAGCAAGGGCACGATGTTGATCGACCAGTATCCGGGCGCGCAATTGGGTCAGGAGCCGCAGGTTCTTCAGCTCGTGAAGAACGGCGACGTCGAGTTCTGCATCTCCTCGTCCGCGAACGCCGCGACCCTGTCGCCGCAGGCCGGCGTGATGTCGATGCACTTCCTGTTCCGCTCGGAAGACCACCTCATCAAGGCGATGGCCGATCCCGAGGTCGGCAAAGCCGTCAAGGCGATGATCGAAGAGACCGTGCAGGGCGCGCACGTGATTGCGCTCTCCACCCTCGGCCTGCGCTCGATGTATTCCAAGCGCGAGATTCACAAGGTCGAGGACATGAAGGGGCTCAAGGTGCGCGTCCAGGCGACGCCGACCGAGGACATGATGTTCCCGGCCTATGGCGCGCAGACCGTGCACATGCCGTTCGGCAGCGTCTACACCTCGCTGCAGACCGGCGTGATGGATGTCGCCGAGAACGGCGTAAACGTCTATCTCGCCAACAAGCATTACGAGGTCGCGCCGGTGCTCTCGATGACCGAGCACGAGGCCAACAACAGCCTCGTCTGGATCAGCGACAAGCTGTGGAACAGCCTTTCGGCCGATCAGAAGAGCTGGGTCCAGGCCGCGGCCGACGACGTGAACAAGAACCAGCCCGCCAAGGCGCTCGCGCTCGAGCACGAGTCGGCGACCAAGCTCAAGTCGATCGGCGTCAAGATCGTCACCGACGTCGACAAGTCCGGGTTCCAGAAGATCGCCGATCCCTATCTCGACTCGATCTCGAAGGAACTGGGGCCCCACGCCGTCAAGGTCAAGGATCTGATCCGGGCGCTCAAATAGCTGCGGCAATGTGCCTGTCGAGGCTTAAGAGGCCGGCATCGCCCGGCCTCTTCTTCGCCTGTATGGATTGAGCAATGAGCGTCGCCGACAGATTGGTGCTGAAGCGGCAGCGGCACCTGAAGTGGCGCGCCTTCGACGCGCTCGAAACCGTCCTGATGATCCTCTGCGGCATCCTGCTGTTCGGCTTCTGCGCCACGGTCATCTGCGACATCGTCACGCGCGAGATCGGGCGGCCCTGGCTGTGGTTGCAGGAGGTCACCTCGACCTTCTTCATCTACGCCATCTTCACCGGCGCCGCAGTCGCGACGCGCCGCAACGATCATCTTTATCTCACGGCCTTCGCCGACGCCCTGCATGGCAGGGCGCGGATCGTCGTCGAGATCGCGACCCGCTTGGTAGTGCTCGCCGTCGCGCTCTGCTTTATCTACTTCGGCTATCTGAATTTCCTGCGCGGCTTTTCCAGCTTCCGCATGCCTTCGATGACGCCGATCGCGTCGCTCTACGCCTCGATCCCGCTCTGCGGCGTGCTGATCGCGCTGTTCACGATCGAGCAGCTCGTCAACGGCTGGCGCCACGGCTTCGAACACGACGAGCCGCCGGACGAATTGATGTCTATCACGCCGATCGACAGCGTGATCGGGGGCCGCTCGTGAACTCCACGCTCGTCCTGATGTTCATGACCTTTCTGTTCCTGTTCTTCGGCTATCTCGGCGTGCCGGTCGCGTTCTCGCTACTCGCCGGTGTGTTGGTCGGTGCGAGCTTCACTGACGTCTCGCACACGGCCCTCATCCAGAAGATGTTCGACGGCATGGACTCAGAGGCGTTGCTCGCCATCCCGTTTTTCCTCCTGGTCGGCGAACTGATGAGCTCGGCCAACGTTGTGCAGCGCGTCGCCAACCTCTCGCTCGCGCTGGTCGGCCATGTGCGCGGGGGCCTCTCCCAGGTGGTCACGGTCTTCAGCATGTTCTTCTCCGAGATGTCGGGATCGACCACCGCGGATGTCGCGGTCATCAGCCGCGCGCTCGGCGGTCCGATGAAGCGCGAGGGCTATGAGCCCGCCTTCATCGCGGCGATCATCGCGGCGGCCTCCACGATCGCGGCGCTCGTGCCGCCGAGCATCACGGCGGTCGTCTACGGAGCGATCGGAAACGTCTCGATCGCGGGCCTGTTCATGGCCGGCGTGGTGCCCGGCTTGATGATCGGGTTCGGGCTGATGATCTATTGCTATTTCTTCGGGCCGGAGGGCATGCGGCGGCCGCGCGCGGCATTCCGCGACGTGGCGTTTGCGTTCCGGGACGCGTCGCTGCCGATGATGATCCCGGTGATCCTGCTCGGCGGCATTCTCACCGGCTGGTTCACGCCGACCGAAGCCGGCGTGGTCGCGGTCGCCTGGATCCTGATCGTGGTCATCCCGATGCTGAACCGCGGCCACATCAAGATGCTCCCCTTCGACTTCTGCATGGCGGGGCTGATCTTTTCGCTGCCGCTGATCACCATCGGCGCTGCCAATTCGTTCGGCTGGCTGTTCGCCTATCTGCGCGGCGCGCTCGTCATCGCCGAATGGATCACGGATCTCGCCGGCACCAACCCGCAGCTCATCATGCTGTGCCTCGTGCTATTGTTCACGATCATCGGCGACTTCATCGAGCCGGTGCCGACCATCATCATCTTCATGCCGCTGGTGAATGCGCTCACCCAGGCCGGCGACATCAATCCCGTGCACATGGGCGTGGTGCTGATCGCGACGCTCGCTTTCGGATTGATCACGCCGCCTTATGGGCTCGTGTTGCTGATGGCGTCGAAATTCGTCGGGGTGAAGTTTTCGCACGCGTTGCGCGCCGCGCTGCCGATCTACGTGGTGTTTCTCTTCACCATCATGTTCACGATCTTCTTTCCCAAGGTCGTGCTGTGGCTGCCCAAGCAGGTGATCCCGGAATCGGTCGGGTGCTTCAAGAGCCCAGCCGGCACCGGATATATCTGTCCGCAGTAATCACGCCGGAAAATCGTAGAGCCGTGCCGCATTGTCGACCAGGATGCGTTCGCGCGCCGCCCCGTCCGGCGTCCATTCATTGAACAGGTCGAGCAGGTGGCCGGTGTCCGGGATCTCGCCCTCTATGCGCGGATGCGGCCAGTCGGTGCCCCAGACCAATTGATCTGGGTTTGCCGCGACCAGCGCCTGATGCAGCGCGCGCGCTTCCGGATAGTCCGGCGCGTTCTGGCTGACGCGATGCGCGCCGGAGAGCTTGACCCAGCAGCCGCCGTCTCCGAGCAGTCGTACAAGGCTCTGGAATCCGGGTGCCGCGGTGCCGAGCCGCGCATCGCTGCGGCCCATATGGTCGATCACGACCGGCAAGCCGATTTCTTTCAACGTCGGGATCGTGTCGGGCAGATCCTTCACGTCGATCCAGAGCTGCAGATGCCAGCCGAGCTCTTTCATGACCGGTGCAAGCGTCTTGGCGGCACCGAGCGGCACGCCGCCACGGTAGTGCAACTGCCCGCCGCGGAAGAAATGGTTGAAGCGCAGGCCACGCACGCCGAGCTTATGCCAACGATGCAGCTCGGCCGCCGGGACGGCGCCGTCCGCGACCGCGACGCCGCGCAGCCGGTCGGGCCGCCGTTCCAGCGCGTCGAGCATCGCCGAATTGTCGCGCCCGTGCGCGCTGCCCTGCACCAGCGCGCCGCGCGCGAAGCCGAGCGTGTCGAGCATGGCGAGATATTTCTTAAGCGGCGCGTCCGGCGGCGTGTAGCTGCGATCCGCCGCATAGGGAAAGCGGTCGGCCGGACCGAACACGTGCGCATGCGTGCAGCACGCGTTCGCGGGCGTCGGGATTTTCGGCCGGCTCGGCTCGCGCGGGGCAGGGCAGGCGGGGATCTCGGTCAAGCTCATTCCGCCTTTATGCCCGCCGCCTTGATGATCGGGCCCCATTTCTCATATTCGGCGCGGATAAAGGCGCCGAACTCTTCCGACGACGAGCCGATCGGCGCTGCGCCGAGCTCGACCAGCCGGTTTTTCACCGCCGGCGCCTGCACCACGTCGGCGCAGTCCTTGGAGAGTTTGGCGCGGACCTCGGCCGGGATGCCGGCGGGCGCCAGCAGGCCCCACCACACGCCGGTGTCGTAGCCCGGAACGCCGCCTTCGGCGATCGTCGGCACGTCGGGCAGCGCCACCGAGCGGGTCGCGGTGGTCACGCCGAGCGCGCGCACCGTGCCGGCGCGGATCTGCGCGATCGATTCCGGGATGTTGTTGAACGTCATCGGAATGTGGCCGCCCATCAGGTCGGTGAGTGACGGTGCGCCGCCCTTGTAGGGCACCGCCGCGATGTCGACCTTGGTGAGGGCCTTCAGGAGTTCGCCCGCGAGATGCGGCGAGGTGCCGTTGCCGGCATGGCCGTAGGAGAGCTTGCCCGGGTTTGCGCGCGCGTCCGCGAGCAGATCGGCGAGCGTCTTGTAGGGCGAGTTCGCCGGAACCAGCAGGATGTTCGGCGATGAGCCGACCAGGCAGATCGGCGTGAAGTCGTCGAAGCTGTACGGCATCTTGGAATAGAAATACGGGTTGAGCGCATGGCCGGCGGCGACGAGGATCAGCGTGTAGCCGTCCGCGGGCGATTTCACCAAGGCCTGCGAGGCGATCACGCCGCCCGCGCCGGGGCGGTTCTCCACGATGATCGACTGGTTCCAGCGCCGGCCGAGCTCGTCGCCCATCGTGCGTGCGATGATGTCGACCGCGCCGCCGGGCGGATAGGGCACGAAAATGTGCACAGGCTGGGACGGGAACGCGCCCTGCGCGAGCGCCGGGCCCGCGAGCAGAAACCCCGCCAGTGCGCCGAGCAGCCGCGACCACCCTCTCATGCCGTCCTCCCTGGATTTATCTTTTTATCGCTTGATGCCGATGCCCGTCATGAACCGAGCCGTGATGATCGGCGGATCGCGCTCGGTCGCGCCGTCGCCCGGCTTGTCGTCGATGCGCACCGCGATCAACCATGGCCCGTCCTGCGTCAACGCGCGCGCCATCATCTCGTCGAACATCTCTTCGTCCGCAGCCCAGGCGCTCTGCGCGATGCCGGCGCCGCGCGCCATGGTGACGAGGTCGGCGCCGGCCGCGGTCGCGGTCGGTTGTCCGCCGGTGATCTGGTAGCTGCGATTGTCCAGGACGACGATCACGAGGTTCTTCGGTTTGAGCATCGCGATGGTGGCGAGCGAGCCCACTTGCATGAGCAGCGAGCCGTCGCCTTCGAGCGCGATCACGCGCCGCTTGGGCTGCGCCAGTGCGACGCCGAGCGCAATCGGGCAGGCGAGGCCCATGCTGCCGAGCATGTAGAAATTCTCCGGCCGGTGGCCGGCGGCCCACAGGTCGAAATTGCTGTTGCCGATGCCGCCGATCACGGCCTCGTCCTTGAGCTTGGCGACGAGCCGCTTGGTCAGCGCGAAGCGGTTCATCACCTGCGCATTGCCGGGGCCGATCGGAGGGGCTTCCATCATATTCATGCCTTGAACACCTTGCCGCCCGTGAGCATCGGCGAGAGGATGAAACAGGCCGGCGCGCGCGTCGCCGCCGCTTGCTTGATCGAGCGGTCGAGGATGAATTCGAGCTCGTCGAACCGCGTGATCGTGTGATTGACCATCGCGAGCGAGTCGAGCACCGGCCGCATGGTACGCGCGACCATCGCCTGCCCGAGATTGAACTCGCCCAGCACGCCGCGCTCGGAGACCATCAGCAGCACAGGAATCTGGAACGCGACGGGGAGGGAGGCGAGCACGTTCGCGAGCGTCGCGAAGCCGCTGGTCTGCATCAGCACGATGCCACGCAGGCCCGCCATCCAGGCGCCCGCCACGATACCGACCGCCTCTTCCTCGCGCGTCGTCACGAAGGCCGTGAAATAGCTGTCGGCGTGCACTGCGTTGATCAGGGGCTTGAGCACGTTGTCGGGCACATAGGTGACGAGCCGGACGTCGTTCGCCTTCAGCGTCGCGCACACGATCTCGTGCCACGCCGGTCCGGCGTGGGACTCCTGATCGGGCATCATTCCTCCCCTGCGAAATGCGCCGATGGCGTTCCGTTGGCGGGCAAGCTACACCGCTGCGAGAAAAACGTCACAAGGAAATAGGGGGTTGCGCCGATGGCGGACGGCACCAAGCGCGTGTTCAGTGTGAACGGTCCCGCGCACAAGATTTTCACGGAAATTCTGCAGAAACGTTCCGACGTCCGGTTCGACTTGCTCAAGAACGACACGGCGGACGATGTCGCGACGCCGGTCCTGGCGGGCGCGCACGCCTACCAGAGCGGTTCGGCACGCGACGAGCTCGCCAAAAAATATCACGCCGGCCCGGACCTGCTTAGACGCACCCAGAGCCTGCTGATCGTCTCGACCAACGGCGCCGGCTACGACACCGTCAACCTCAAGGCCTGCACCGAAGCGGGCGTGCTCTGCCTCAACCAGGCCGGCGGCAACAAGGAGGCGGTTGCCGAGCACGTGCTCGGCCTGATGCTGTCGCTGACCAAGCGCATCATCGAGTCCGACCGCGCGATGCGGCGCGAACCTAACCTCGACCGCAAGATCTACATGGGCCACGACCTGACCGGCCAGACCGTCGGCATCGTCGGTCTCGGCAACGTCGGCAAGCGCGTCGCCGAGCTCTGCCGCGGACTGTTCTCGATGCGCGTGCTCGCCTATGACCCTTACGTTTTGGCCGAGGTGATGACGAAGCTCGGCGTAACCAAGGCGACGCTCGACGAGGTCATGAGCCAGGCGGATTTCGTCTCGATCAATTGCCCGCTCACCGACGAGAGCCGCGGCCTGATCGGCGCAAAGCAATACGCGCTGATGAAGCCGAACGCCTATTTCGTCACGACCGCGCGCGGCAACATCCATGACGAGAAGGCGTTGGAAGAAGCACTGAAGGCGAAGAAGATCGCGGGCGCGGGCCTCGACGTCTGGGAGAAGGAGCCGCCGCCGCTCGACCATCCGCTGCTCAAATACGACAACGTGATGGTGAGCCCGCACACCGCCGGCGTCACCCACGAGGCGCGCGTCAACATGGGCCGCATCGCCGCCGAGCAGATGCTCGCCGCGCTCGACGGCAAGCCGGTGACGCGCGTGCTCAACCCGGAGGTCTGGCCGCGCTACGCCGCACGCTTCAAGGAGACGTTCGGGACGATGCCGGAGGGGCCCGGCGTATCGAGCGGATAGCGCGGACCCTGCCGGGATGAGCGCCAGCATCGAAACCAGAGCGTCGTGGGTGGTCGCGGGCATTTCGCTCGCGATTCTCGGCACGTCGTTCGGCAGTCCCTGGGTGGCGGTCGTGGCGCTCAAGACGATCGCGGCGGAGACCGGCGGGGCGCGCTCGGTCCCGGCCTTTGCGTCCTCGCTCGCCTGGTTCGGCAGCGGGCTCGGCGGCATCGCGATGGGCTGGCTCGCCGATCGCTGGGGCGTTCGCTGGACCGTGACGATCGGCACCACGATGATCGCAGTCGGCCTTGCGATCGCCGCGCTCGGGCAGGATCTGCTCGGCCAGACGAATGCGCTCTACATCGGCCACGGCGTGTTCGTCGGCCTGACCGGCATGGCGGGTCTCAACGCGCCGCTCTACGTCTATGTGAGCCGCTGGTTCGACCGCCGCCGCGGCTCGGCGCTCGCGCTGATCGCGAGCGGGCAATACATCGCGGGCGCGCTGTGGCCGCCGATCTTCGAGCGCGCGATCGAGGCCTATGGCTGGCGCACGACCATGCTGGTGTTCGGTCTGTTCCAGGCAACCGTGATCCTGCCGCTTGCGGCGATCTTCCTGAAGCGTCCGCCCGAGGTCGCGCACCCGACCGGCACCGCCGCGGATGCGGTTCGCCCCGCCGTGCTCGGCTGGCCGCCCAATCTGGTGTTCGTCATGCTGATGGTCGCGGCGTTCTGCTGCTGCGTGCCGATGTCGATGCCGCAGGCGCATCTCGTCGCACTGTGCAGCGATCTCGGCATCACCCCGGCGCGCGGCGCGATCATGCTCTCGCTGCTGCTCGGCACCGCGTTCTTCAGCCGCCAGATGTGGGGCTGGATCGCCGACCGCATCGGAGGGCTGACGACCGTGCTGATCGGCTCGGTCTGGCAGTTCTTCTGCATCATCGCGTTCGCCGCGACACAGGACGAAGCCGGACTGTTCGCCGTCTCGGCGATCTTCGGCCTGGGCTTTTCGGGAATCATTCCGGCCTACGCGCTCATCGCGCGCGAGCTGTTCCCAGCACGCGAGGCGGGCTGGCGTATTCCCGCGCTGCTCTGTTGCAGCGGCTTCGGCATGGCGTCGGGCGGCTGGTTCGCGGGTCTTCTCTATGACCACTTCGGCTATTATGCGCCCGCGTTCGAAACCGGGCTCGCCTTCAACGCCGTCAACCTGGTGCTGATCGGCACATTGGTGGCGCGGCGCGGGATGGGACTGAAGCCGCATCCCGTCAGCGCGTTTGGATGAAGCATGGCGAAACTGTCCGACGTGCGCAGCGTTGCGCCGGAGATCGTCGCGACCGCGACACTGACGATCGAGACGCGTCACGAGGGCTTCACCGACATCACGCGCGACGTGGCGCGATTCATCGATGAAGCCGGCGCGGGCGAGGGCGTGCTGCTCGCCTATCTGCGCCACACCTCGGCGTCGCTGACCATTCAGGAGAACGCCGATCCCGACGTGCGCACCGACCTGACGACATCGCTGCGGCGCCTTGCGCCGGAAGACGCCGGATGGGTGCACGACACCGAAGGCCCCGACGACATGCCGGCGCACATCAAGGCGATGCTCACCGGCATCTCGCTGCACGTGCCGGTCATCGGCGGCAAGCTCGCGCTCGGCACCTGGCAGGGCATCTACCTGGTCGAGCATCGCGCACGGCCGCACCGGCGCGAGATCGTGCTGCAATTCATCGGCAGCCGATCTGCTCCCTCCCCCTGAAAGGGGGAGGGTCGGGGAGGGGGTCAGATCTCGATCGCGTGCGCGATGACCTTGCGCATGAGGTTCGGCAGCGCGGCGCCTGCCACCTCATCGAGCGCAAGCCAGTGCGTGCCGCGCGGCGCCTTCGTGGCGCGCGGAACCTTCGCTCGGTAGACCGTTAGCTCGAGCGGGAAGTGCGTGAAGGTGTGCGTGACGACGCCGGGCAGACGCTGCCACGCGGCCTTCAGCGGCGCCGCGTCGAGCGCGGTGGCCGCGTCGAAATCCTTGGCCCATTCGGTCGTTGGTACTTCGGTCATGCCGCCGAGCAGGCCCTTCGCGGCCCGCTGGCGTACCAGGAGGTGGCCATCCGCGCGCAATGTCAGAAATGCTGCGCCTTTTCGCAAAATTCCCGTCTTTTTCGCAGGTTTCCGCGGAAAATTCTCAGGATGTCCCAGCGCGCTCGCGGCGCAGCTTTCGCGCCATGGGCACAGAACGCAAGCCGGGCTCTTCGGCGTGCAGATCGTCGCGCCGAGGTCCATCATGGCTTGTGCGAAATCCCCGGCGCGCCGGTCCGGCGTGAGCCGCTCGGCGAGCGCGCGGATGGCCGGCTTCGCGCCCGGCAATTCGTCCTCGACCGCGAACGCCCGCGCGATCACGCGCTCGATATTGCCGTCGACCGGGCTCGCGCGCCGGTCGAATGCGATCGCCGCGATCGCCGCCGCCGTATAGGCGCCGATGCCGGGTAGCGTCCGCAGCGCCGCTTCGCTGTCGGGAAATCTCCCGCCATGACGTTCCGCGACCGCGATCGCGCAGGCATGCAGGTTGCGCGCGCGGGCGTAGTAGCCGAGGCCGGCCCAGAGCTTGAGCACCTCGCCGAGCGGTGCCGCGGCGAGCGCCTCAACGGTCGGGAAACGCGCGAGGAAGCGCGCATAATAGGGCGCGACCGCCTTCACGGTCGTCTGCTGCAGCATGATCTCCGAGAGCCAGACCCGGTAAGGGTCCGTCCGCTCGCCTTTTCCGGCCCGCCACGGCAGCACGCGCCGGTGGCGGTCGTACCAGGCGAGCAGCACGTCCGGATCGGGCGCGGTCGCCTTCTTGGGGCTCCGTTTCGCTGCTACGCTCATAGCCCGATCTGACAGAGCCGGAACCCGTGAGCAAGCCGCCGCGCTCCTACGCCAAGCCCTTGAGCCAACTCGTCGGCAAGACCATCGCCGATGCCTTCGCGCGCCAGGGCTTCGCCACGACCGGGCTGGTTACGCATTGGCCGGAGATCGTCGGGCCTGAGATCGCCGCCCATGCCGAGCCGATGCGCTTGCAGTGGCCGCGCGCGATCCACGAGGACGACCCCGAGCCCGCGACCCTGGTGCTGCGCGTCGAGGGGCCGGTCGCGCTCGAGATCCAGCACCTCTCGCCCGTCATCATCGAGCGGGTGAACCGCTTCTTCGGCTGGCGCGCGGTTGGCCGGGTCGCGATCCGCCAGGCCCCCTTGGCGCGCCGCCCGGTCAAGCGCGCCCGCGCGCGACCCGACGCGGAAGCGGTCGCCCGCCTCGCCGCCACCCTGCCCGACATCGCTGACGACGGCCTGCGCCAGGCGCTGGCGCGGCTCGGCGCGGCGGTCAAGCGAACGTGACCGCCGGTTCGATAGGCGCAATCCCGACATTGCCATAATTCGCCAATCAGGGTACCGACCTGTCCGATATCAGCCTGAGACAAGGGGACTTTCCGTGCGCATCACCCGTCGCGAATTCGTTGCCGGCGCAAGCCTCATGGCCGTTGCCGGGAGCGTGTTGCTCCAGTCGTCCCTGCCGGCCTTCGCCCAGGACCTGACCAATGAGGAGCTGTTGCGGCCGGGTCCGCTGCCCGATCTCGTGCAGGGCAAGGACGACGCGCCGGTGACGATCGTCGAATACGCCTCGATGACCTGCCCGCATTGCGCCGCCTTCCACAAGGCGACCTACCCGGAGCTCAAGAGCAAATATATCGACACCGGCAAGGTGCGTTTCATCTTCCGCGAGTTCCCGCTCGATGAGATCGCGGTCGCGGCTTCGATGATCGCGCGCTGCGCCGGTGGCGACAAGACAATGGCGATGATCGACGTGCTGTTCAACTCGCAGAACACCTGGGCGATACGCGAGCCGATCCCGCCGCTGATGCAGATCGCCAAACAGGCCGGCTTCACGCAGAAGAGCTTCGAGGAGTGTCTGGCGGACCAGAAGCTCTATACCAACATCGTCGCGGTGCGCGAACGCGCCAGCAAAGAGTACAAGGTCGAGTCGACGCCGACGCTGTTCATCAATGGCAAGGTGCAGCGCGGCGAGATCTCGATCCAGGCACTCGACAAGGTGATGCAGCCCTATTTCAAGAGCTGACGCGCGCTTTTCGACGCCGTCCAGCCGAAACCGCGTTCCGCCACGCGGCCCGTGCTCGCCGGCAGAATGGTATTGGACAACGCTGCCGCGCCGTCGGAACGCAGTTGCCGAGCGCGGCGAGGCGATTCATTCTCCCGGCCAACGCGGCATGCCTGCCTGATTCGGTTTTCCCCGATCTCGAACCCCTTTGGGATCGGCGGTTTCGGGATTCCGGGCAGGGCGTGATCGCCGCGGAGTTGGTGATGGAATTGCAATGAAGCTCAACAAGCTGCGCCTGCTCGGCTTCAAGTCCTTCGTCGAGCCGACCGATTTTCTGATCGAGCACGGCCTGACCGGCGTGGTCGGGCCGAACGGCTGTGGCAAGTCGAACCTGGTCGAGGCGCTGCGCTGGGTCATGGGCGAGACCTCGCACAAGTCGCTGCGCGCGGTCGACATGGACGACGTGATCTTCGCCGGCACCAACACCCGCCCCTCGCGCAATACCGCCGAGGTGATGCTGTTCCTTGACAATGGCGACCGCACGGCGCCGGCCCAGTTCAACGAGCATGAGGCGCTCGAAGTCTCGCGCCGGATCGAGCGCGACAAGGGCTCGACCTACCGCGTCAACGCGCGCGAGGTGCGCGCGCGCGACGTGCAGCTCCTGTTCGCCGACGCCTCGACCGGCGCGCGCTCGCCCGCGCTCGTGCATCAGGGCCGCATCGGCGAGATCATCCAGGCCAAGCCCGAGCAGCGCCGGCGCGTGCTCGAGGAGGCCGCCGGCATCTCCGGCCTGCATGCGCGCCGCCACGAGGCCGAGCTGCGCTTGCGCGCGGCCGAGCAAAATCTGGCCCGGCTCGAAGACGTCATCAACCAGCTCGCCGCGCAGATGGCTTCGCTCAAGACCCAGGCGCGCCAGGCGGTCCGCTACCGCAACATTGCCGGCCAGATTCGCAAGGCCGAGGCCACCCTGTTCCATTTGCGCTGGCTCGCCGCCAATGCCGAACTCGCCGACGCGGCGCACGCCAGGGACCTCGCCATCCGGGTCGTTGCCGAACGCACCGGTGCGCAGGCCGAAGCCGCGAAGCGCCAGGCGCTGGCGGCGGCCGGGCTGCCGGCGTTGCGCGAGGCCGAAGCCAGGGCTGCGGCGGCGCTGCAACGACTCGTCATCGCGCGGGAAACCCTCGAACAGGAGGAGACCCGCGCCAGGAACCGCATGGCATACGTTGCCCGACAGGTTTTACAGCTCGCCGGCGATATCGGGCGCGAGCGGCGTCAGGCCGCCGACGCCGCGGCAGCGCTCGACCGGCTGAGCGTGGAAGAGATGTCGCTGCGTTCCGAAGCGCAAGCCAATGCGGAGAAGCGCATCGGCGCCGATCAGCGGGTCGTCGAGGTTACCGATGAATGCGTCGCCCGGTCCCTGGTTGGTGAATATCCGCAGCTTCGCTTCGGCGTACTCTTCCATCGAATGATACCGGTCGAGATGATCGGGCATGATGTTGAGAAGGACGGCGATGCGCGGCTTGAACGCGCGAATCGCTTCGAGTTGAAACGACGANNGCGTTGCCGATGTTGCCGCCGACCCGCGTCTTCCGTCCGGCGAGGCGAAAGAGTTCGCCGATCAGTGCGGTCGTCGTCGTCTTCCCTTTGGTTCCGCTCACGGCGACGATCGGCGCCGCGCAGATGCGGTAGGCAACTTCGATCTCGCTGTACACGGGGACGCGCGCCGCTTGGACGCGCCGCACGAGGGTGTTCGTCAACGGAACGCCGGGCGAAAGCACCGCCGACGTCAACTCGCCGGCGACGTCGTCGATCCCCGCCGGCGGAACGAACGTCGCGCCGCTACGCGCGACCTCGGCGAGCGCCTCGCTAAGCGCCGCCGGATCCTTTTCGTCGGTCGCGAAAACGGTCGCGCCGCGCGCGCGCAAGACCTCGCAACTTGCCAGGCCGCTGCGACCCAG
>PLJS01000325.1 GCA_003140315.1 Hyphomicrobiales bacterium | reverse complement strand
TCGAACTTGTCGAGATTGCGCTCGTCTTTGACCAGCGCGGTGCGCGAAAGCTAATAGAATTCCTCCACCCTCCGGCCGGCGAGGTCCGCCTCCATCGCCTCCATCGGCGTGAGATACTCACGCAACGTCACCGGCACGCCGGCAGATTTGAGCTCATGAAAGAATGTGACGAACATCGCTCAGTGCTTGCTGCGGCTTGCCGATTCCACTTTCGCCGCGAGCGCATCGCAGCGCTTTTTTTCAGTTTCGGCCTGCGTGTTCGCGTTCTGATATTGCTTCGAATACTCTTTGAGTTCTTGGTCCAAATTCGCCAGTTTGTAGCGCGCCATTTCTCCCCCGCTCGAGCCGAGCGTCTTGCGCTCCGCCCGCAAGCTCACAAGCTTGGTCTGTTGCACGCGCGCTTGTTCCGCGAGCTGAACGACGTTTTGGTGGCAGGTGTCCAACTGACTGGCCAGGGAAGGCGGGGGCGACCCTTGCGCGTGGACGGCCGACGCTTCACCGAGCGCGGCAAAAACAATAGCAAAAACAACTGCACGCAAAATCATGCTCACCGTCCGATCTCCAGACATTTCTGGACCCCCACACCACAGCCCGGCAATGCGGCACAGGGTCGCCTGCGGAATCTGCGCGTAAATTATGGTGAATAAAACGCTTGCGGCTCCGCAACCAGAGTTCGTTGTCGCGGAGCCGCCGTCAAGACTTTAACAGCGCCATCGATCCTAATACTTGCTCTTCGACCCGGCCTCTTTCATGTCGAGCGCGCGCAACTGCTTGCGATACATGTTCCATTGCGCCGGCGCGGCCGCTGACGCCCGGTTCGCATACATGTCGTACTGCGACGACAAGTCCAGCAACGACGCCGAGGAATTCCCGCCATTGGCCACGTAAGCCTTGATATCGGAGACGTTTTTCTCGAACAGCTTGGTCGCCTCATCGAATTTGCCCTGGTCGCGCAACGTAACGGCGTGTTGCGCCCGTTCGCGCGTGGTCTGCTCGACCACGGATTCCATCACCTTTTGGTCCACGCTCGCCTTTACGTCCTCCTGGGAAGCGCTAAAGCGCCCGCGGATGCGGGTATCGAGCGTCTGTTTCGCCCCTGTGTCCGGAACGCTATAGGCCACGTGCACGCGGCCCAATTCCTGGTCGGCTGTCGCGGCTTTGCCCTCAAGCTCGACCTCCAGCAAAACGTAGTGCTCGGTCTCCTGGTATATCTGGTTCAATTGGAACTTCGCGTGCCCCGCAGCGATTTCGCCTTCGCGGCTGATCGCACGCACCACCCGCGCGCCCGGTTGCAGATCGACATCGATCGAAACCGTTTGCGCGCAAGACGCCAGAACGTCGTCGAATTCTTTGTTGAAGATCTTGATCAGGTCATCGGGCGCGGCCGCGAAGGCATGATTGCCGTCGCCCGCGCGCGCGAGCTGCAGCATCAGGTCCTCGTTGTAGTCCTTGCCGAGCCCGATGGTGCTCACCGAAATCCCTTCGTTTAAGAGAGCGCGGCCGAGTTTTGCGAATTCCTCCGCATTGCGCGGCCCGACGTTGGCGAGCCCATCGGACAGCAGTACGACCCGATTGAGCCGCCGTGAATCCTTGTTCTTACGCACTTCACTCGCGCCTTCAGTAACGCCGGCATAAATCGCGGTGCTGCCGCGCGGACCGACCTGCAGAATGCGGTCGATGAAATATTTGCGATCGGTCACCTTCTGTGCCGGAACCAGCACGTCGACCTTGTCGTCGAAGATCACGACCGATGCGATATCGTTTGGCTCAAGTCGATTGACCGCCATGATCGCCGCTTCACGCGCCTGCGCAAGCCGCGAGCCCGCCATCGATCCCGAACGGTCGATGACGAAAGAGACATTCACCGGTGTGCGATTGCTGGTCCGTTCCGGTTTGCAGCCATTGAGCGAAATGCGCAGATAATTGCGCTGTTTCTCCCCCGCCTGCATGACGGATTGTGACAAGCGCGCGTCGAGCGTGATCGGTTTATCGGCAGCCGGTGCGAACGTCGAGAACAGGCAGCCGGAAAATGCCAAAAGGCACCCGGCGATGGTGCGCAGCATCATAGTCAGTCTCCCCTCAAAGACCGCGTTGAAACGGCTCCATGCTCCGGATCAGACTTGTCAAAAGTACGGAGGAACGGTGTCGGGGATAGGTCAAATATGGGGCTTGCGATGCCGTCAATCTGGCCCCGTCGGAGTGCTCCCGCACTGCGGCATCACAACCCTGTTCCCAAACCGCAAATAGGCTTGGGAGCGCTGCGCGCTTCGCCTAAGCTCAGATTAGAAGCGCTCCAGGCTGAGCCCTCAGCCTCTTCAGGCGCCCAACCGCACGACCGTCACGTCGTGCGGTCACAACATCCACCGATGGGGGGATTTCATGGCAATTTCCAAGTCACTCAACGTGAATGGCAAACAGGTTTCGATTCAAATCGACGATCCTGAAATGCCTCTGCTCTACGCTTTACGAGACAATCTCGCACTCAAGGGGCCGCGCTTTGGCTGCGGGCTCGAACAATGCGGCGCATGCACCGTGCACATCGACGGCAAGCCGGTCCGCTCCTGCGTCAAGAAGCTTTCCGATATCAAAGCCGGTCAGCGCGTCGTCACGCTCGAAGGGCTCGGAACACCGCAAAATCTGCATCGCGTGCAGCGAGCGTTCATCGAAGAACAGGCCGCGCAATGCGGATACTGCATCACTGGCATGATCATGGAGGCCGCGGCCCTGTTGGAACGCAACCCGGCCCCGACCGATACCCAGATCAAGCAGGCACTCCAATACAACCTGTGCAAGTGCGGCACCCATGCCCGCATCGTCCGCGCCGTCAAGCGCGCAGCACGTTACGCTTGAGGAGGGGACCATGAACATTCACACATCACGACGCCAGATTCTCAAAGGCACGGGCTCGCTCGTTGTCAGCTTCTCGCTCGCAGGCCCAATTGGAGAAGCGCTCGCTCAAGGCGCCGCAGCGCCCAAACCGGTCGCACTTACGGAGGTCGATTCTTTCCTGGCCATCGACGCCAAGGGATTTGTGACGGTCTATTCCGGCAAGGTCGACCTCGGCACCGGCGTACGCACCGCACTCATGCAGATCGTGGCCGATGAACTCGACGTGCCGATGAACAACGTGAACCTGATTGAGGGCGACACGGCAACCACGCCCGCGCAAGGCACCACTTGGGGCAGCCTGACAATTCAGGCCGGCGGCGTGCAGCTTCGCAACGCGGCAGCTGCTGCCAGGATTGCGCTCCTCGAAGAGGCATCAAAGCGCCTCAGCGTCAAACCTGCCGTTCTTAAAGTCACCAACGGCGTCGTGAGCGCCGGCGGCAAACGCGTGAGTTATGGCGAAATGATCGGCGGGAAAACGTTCTCGCTCAAAGTCGATCACGCCAAGCCCCCGCAGAGCAAGGACCCCAAGGACTTCAAGCTTGTCGGCAAATCGGTCCCGCGCGTCGATATCCCCGGCAAAATGACCGGCACGTTCACCTACATCCATGACTTCCGCGTCCCCGGCATGCTGCATGCCCGCGTGATGCGACCGCCGGCGATCGGTGCCAAGCTGCAAAGCGTCGATGAAACCTCAATCAAGAATATCCCCGGCGCGAAGGTCGTAAAGGAAGGTGATTTCCTCGCGGTCGTCGCCGAGAGCGAATGGAATGCCATTCGGGGCGCTCGTTTGCTCAAGACAAGCTGGTCGAAATCGGAAACTCTGCCCGTGCAGGCCAAACTCTGGGAGCACATCCGCGGTACAAAGATCGCCAAAGACGAGGAATATGGCAAAGTCGGCAACTCCGCCGAAGCTCTCGCCAAGGGCGCGAAGAAGCTCAGCGCCACCTACGACTTCGCCATCCACACGCACGGCTCGATCGGGCCGTCTTGTGCGGTGGCCGAGTTCAAAGACGGCAAGCTGACGTCATGGTCGGCTTCGCAGGCGACACACAATCTGTGCACGCAACTTGCAAAGATGCTCGGCCTCACCCCTGAGAACGTGCGGTGCGTCTATCTGGAGGGCGCCGGCTGCTACGGCCGCAACGGCCACGAGGACGCGGCCGCTGATGCCGCATTGCTCGCGAAAGCCACGGGCAAACCGGTACGCGTGCAGTGGTCGCGCGCCGATGAACACGGCTGGGATCCCAAAGGTCCGCCGACGCTGATCGACTTGCGTGCAAGCATCGATGAGGCCGGCAATGTGACCGCGTGGGAACACGAGTCGTGGATTCCGCAACAGACTCCCAACGGCTTCCTGGTGCCGCTGGTGGCGGCCTCGCTCACCGGCCTGCCGGCCGATGAGCACATCGCGCCGGGCAACATTTTCCAGAATTCGGCCATCGGTTACAAATTTCCCAATACGAAATCGGTCTGTCACCGGCTGGAAACAACGCCGTTCCGTCCATCCTGGATCAGGACGCCGGGTCGCATGCAGAACACCTACGCCAACGAGTGCTTCCTTGACGAACTCGCGGCTGCCACCAACTCCGACCCGATCGAGTTTCGGCTGAAGTACCTCGACCCCGCCGACAAGCGAGGCATCGAAGTGCTCCAACGCCTGATCGCACTCGCAAAGTGGGAAAAACGCGCCTCACCGCGCAAGAATGTCAGCGGCAACATCGTGAAGGGCCGCGGCATGTCCTACGTGAAGTACGAACTCGTGCGCACCTACATCGGCACCGTCTGCGATGTCGAAGTAAACCGCACCACCGGAGAAATCCGCGTGCCGAAGTTCTACCTGGTGCATGATTGCGGACAGATCATCAATCCCGATGGCCTGAAGAACCAACTCGAGGGCAACGTCATTCAGACCTTGAGCCGCACGCTGATCGAAGAGGTCAAATTCGACCGCGCTCAGGTGACCAGCCTGGACTGGGAGACCTATCCGATCCTGACCTTCCCGCAGGTGCCTGACATCGTCATGGACCTGATCGACCGGCCGAGCGAGAAGCCATGGGGCGCTGGCGAGCCGGCGGCCGCGGTCATACCGTCTGCGATCTCGAATGCCGTGTTTGACGCCATCGGCGTGCGTGTGCGCTCGGTGCCCTTCACACCGGAGAAGGTGAAGGCGGCCATGAAAGGCGCGGCTTGATCGTCCGAACAAACTGAAAGCGAAAGGGGCGCCCGGTAAGGTGCCCCTTTTTATTTCCGTGTCCACAGACGGCAAACCTAGACCACCCCCAGCTTCTTCTGCAGGCTGGATGAAGACGTCGTGTATTGGAACACGAGCTTCTTGTCCGGGTAGATGTAGCGGTGCGCCTTTTGCGCCATCATCGCACCCTCGTGGAAGCCACACAGGATGAGCTTCAGCTTTCCCGGGTAAGTATTGATGTCGCCGATGGCGAAGATACCCGGCATGCTGGTCTCGAATGCCGCCGTCTCGACCGGGATCAATTCGCCTTCCATCTTGAGGCCCCAGTTTGCCACCGGCCCGAGCTTCATGGTCAGCCCGAAGAACGGCAGCAACGCGTCGCAGGCAATATGGAATGTGGAGCCGTCGTTGCCTTTGACGTTTGCAGCTTTGAGTTTGCCGCCCTCGCCTTCGAGGCCCGTCACCTGGCCGAGGACAAAATCGATTTTTCCCTGGCCGACAAGCGCCATCATCTTGTTCACGCTGTCAGGCGACGCGCGGAATTCGCTTCGCCGGTGCAGCAGCGTGAGATGCCTCGCGACCGGCGCGAGGTTGAGAGTCCAGTCGAGCGCGGAATCGCCGCCGCCGACGATCAATATTTTCTGGCCCCGGAACGCATCCATCTTACGCACCGCATAGTGTACCGACTGTCCCTCGTAGGCCTCGATGCCCGGCATCGGCGGGCGCTTGGGCTGGAACGAACCACCTCCGGCCGCGATCACAACCACCTTGGCCTCGAACAGCTTGCCGCCATCGGTCTTCACGCGAAACAGCGGCTCACCGATGCGCTCGATCGTCTCCACCATGTCGTTGAGATGAAACTGCGGGCCGAACGGCTTGATCTGCGTCAACAGCGCATCGACCAACCCCTGCGCCGTGGTTTTTGGGATTCCCGGAATGTCATAGATCGGCTTCTCGGGATAAAGCTCCGCGCACTGGCCGCCGATTTTATCGAGGATGTCGACCAGGTGCGCCTTGATGTCGAGCAGACCAAGCTCGAATACCGCAAACAGCCCGACCGGCCCCGCGCCAATGATCAGAACATCAGTCTTGATGGGATCGCTCATGTGCGCTTGTGTACCGGGAGCAAGAGATATCGAAAAGAGATAATTCACATGGCTTTTCTGCGCGCGACGCTTGATGCCGGCTACGAAATCCCGCTAATGCAGCATCCGAAGGAGATTTCGTGACCGATCAGCCGTCCGAGCGCCCGAAAAAGCCTGCGCCGCAGCTCGCCGACTACCCGCACCGGGCCACCGACACGATCCGTTTCGCCGATCTCGACCCGCAGGGCCACGTCAACAACGCGGTGTTCGCCACTTATTTCGAGACCGGCCGGGTGGCGATGTTCCGCAACCCCGATCTCGGCATCGGCGTGCCCGACGGCACCTTCATCCTGGTCCGCGCCGAGATCGATTTCATGCGCGAGTTGCGCTGGCCCGGCTCGGTCGAGGTCGGCACCGCCTTGGCCGAATTCGGCCGCACCTCGTTCAAGGTTGCTCAAGTGATCTTCAATGACGACGCCTGCTGCGCCAGCGGGCGCTTCACCATGGTGCTCGCCGACAAGATCACGCGCCGCCCGCGTCCGCTCACCGACGACGTGATCGCGCGCTTAGGTCAGTGGAAATTTCGAGGCGGGTAGTATCGGGGCTACGCCTGCCTCTCCGGCGTGCGCACGACGAGGCCGTCGATCTCTTCCGTGACCTTGATTTGGCACGACAGCCGCGAGTTCGGCCGCACGTCGTAGCCGAAATCAAGCATGTCCTCTTCCATAGGCGTTGGCTCGCCGGTTTTCTCGCGCCAGGCCTCATCCACATAGACATGACAGGTGGCGCAGGCACAGGCGCCGCCGCATTCGGCCTCGATGCCCGGAACGTCGTTCTTGATTGCAGTCTCCATCACGGTCGCACCGACGACGCCGTCAACCGTACGGGCCGCGCCTGCGGAATCGATGTAAGTGATCTTGGGCATGCGCACGGGAACCGGAGTGATCGCCGGCCGGACGGCCAAGCGCGCATGTTCTAACGGCTCAACTGCGCAAGCGCCAGAGCGCAGCAAAGAGCGCGGTGCAACAGCCCCGCGCCCGCCAGTCGCCTTGCGCGCTTACGAATGAGTTCAGTTCGAGCGCAGCATTTCCGCGATCGCAGTTTTGGCTTCGTCCACGGCTTCTTTGATCGTACCGAGCGCAGTCTTGTACTCGCCCGACGGACCCGCCGCGGCAAGTTCCACCGCCTCCGCCGCGTTGGCGACGCGCCATGCGCCGATACCGCGCGCCGAACCCTTCAGCGTATGCGCCGCCGCTGCCGCAACCGCAGGAGCAGATTTACTCATACGCCCGAGCATGATCTCAGCCTGCCGGTCGAACAGCCCGAGCACTTCACGCTCGAGGCTACGCTCGCCCAGCGTCATGCGCGCGAGATGCTCGCGATCGATTGGCGCCGCCAGCGGAGCCAGCGACGGCGAAGCAATAGCCAAATCTAACCTTGAAAACGCGATCATCTTAGCCTCCCGGGGGGCCTTATCGTCCCCTCTATATGGCGGCTTAGTTTGGCCCGGAAACGACCAAAACCGGGTAAATGAATGGCCGGAAGGTTGCATAAAACGGTGCCCGACCGCGCCAACTGGTTAACTCTGCACTAGGCCGGTCCGACAATGTTGCAAAGAGCGTCGCGGAAAATGCGGCCGTTCGACGCGGAAAATTCAATGAACAGAATAGATAACCGTCACACGAGCAGATTCCGCTCGAACTCGTGTCCCCAATCGACACAAATTGGCGCTCCACAACTCATTCGCGGCCATTCATCCGCGTCCTTAATGTGGACTTATTAACGATGATTAAGAAAGTCTTACGAGTTTCGGTTTCCTTCGTTCTCCCAAGCCGATAGGATGTGCCGTTGGCAGCCTGAGGACCTCTAAAACATCGGCCCTTCTGCCACGCGGGACAGGATCAGGGGACCACGACATTCACGCCCATGCACGAACGCATGGCGCGGCCGGGCGGATTGATCGACGCCGGAGTCCAAAGTTTGTGAATCCAAACTTGCGGACTTGGTCCAAAAAGACAGCGTGAGGCGACAACTGCCATGGCAAATTCTCCGAAGAAAATTCAGGACCCGACGGAAGCGGCACTCTCAGCCATCCAGGAGGCCCTCAGCATGCGTGAGGTGGAAACGCCGCCGGCCGAGGAGCGCACTGCGGTGCCCGCTGAAATCGACGCTGCCCAACCGGAAAATCGCCAGCGTGCGCCGATTGTCGCGCCCGCACCTCCGCGACCAGAAACCCTTTTTGAGAACCCGATCCCGATCCACGACGATGAACCGCCTGCGCGGCGTGCCGCCAACGACGACCGTCAGTCAATCGGCCAGATTCTTCAGAGCCTTCAACGCCGCCCGCCGCGAACGTCATATCTAGTCGCAACGCTGTTTGCGCTCGCTTGGGTCGCTGGCGGCTTGATCCTCACCGGAATTTTCTTGCCCGAACTGCAAACCTCCTTGGGCGGCAGCGCGAGCGGCGCCGCTTTGATCGGAGTTGCCGCCATTGTGCTAGCACCGGTCGCGTTCTTCTTCGTGCTCGCCCACATGGTGTGGCGCGCGCAGGAATTGCGCTTGATCGCGCAATCCATGGCCAGCGTTGCGATGCGTCTCGCTGAACCCGAAGAAGTCGCGCGCGAGTCGATCGTCAGCGTAGGTCAGGCCATCCGCCGCGAAGTCGCCGCCATGGGCGATGGCGTCGAACGCGCGCTTGCACGCGCCAGCGAACTCGAAACGCTCGTCGCAAACGAAGTCTCCCAGCTAGAACGCACCTATCACGACAACGAAGTGCGAATCCGCAGCGTTGTCGAACACCTCTCGCGTCAGCGCGAAAATCTGGTCGCGCAATCCGAACAGATTCGCGAGCAGCTCTCGAGCATCCATCTCGATCTCACCCGCGACATCACCTCGACCACAGATCTCGTGGCCACACGCATCAACGACAGCACACAGCAGATCGCCAAAGCGCTCACCGAAAAGGGCGAGCATATTACGCTCGCGCTCGGTCGCGCTGGCGACGCCATGATCGGCACGCTTTCCGAGCGTGGTGGCGACATCTTGGAACGTCTGGAACGGACCAGCCAGGAGACCACCCACGCCATCGCCTCCGCCAGCGACCGCCTGACCTCGAACCTGAACTTCAACTCCGACCACGTCAGCCAGGAATTCTCCCAACTCACGACCAATCTGACCGAGCAGATGCAAAAGCAGCTCGACGGGGTCACCGAGGGCTTTGCGGAAAAATCTTCGGCGCTCCTCGAGTTGATGGAGAGCCGCTCGCAGCACATGACCGACTCGCTCGTCGATACATCGAGCCGGCTTGCGGAAAACATCGTCATGCGCGCCGACGAGGTCAACAACACGCTCAAATCCGCCGGGGATTCGCTTGTGCTCGATCTAAGCCTGCGCGGCGAGGACGTCGTCTCCAGAATCGCGCAGACCGGAGCTCATATCACCACCACAATCGATGAGCGCGCCAACAGAGTGACCGACACGTTCCGCGAAACTGCCGACCATCTCGTGACCGCCGTCAACTTGCGCAGTGACGCGATCAAGGAAATGCTGGCGGCTCGCCTGCACTCATTCGACGAAATGTTCGCGCAAAACGGCACCGAGCTTGCCGAAAGGATCGAACGCGACACCTCGACACTGGGCAACCTCATCACGCGTCACCTCGTTGAGTTCGACCGCACGGTGAAAACCTATGGCACCGAACTGGTCGAACGCCTCGGACAGCGCACGCAAGACGTCAGTGACGCGATGCGGACCTATCTGGACGGCTTCGACGCCAATGTCGGCGGCAAGACAAACGATGTCGCCGCAGTCCTCGAGCAGCGCCTCTCCCGCTTCCAGGAATCGCTCGATTCCCGTACCCAGACCTTCAGCGATGTGCTTTCGACCCGTGTCATGGAGATCGCGAAGTCGCTTGCGGAAAGTGGCAAGGAAGTCATTTTCTCGCTAGACAAACGTATCGAGGACGTCACCACCACCATCGACCGCCATAGCACCAATCTGACGGCGGCGATCGGCAACCGGGTCGAGGAAATCGACCACACCCTCGGCGCGCGGGCAACGGAAGTCGCCGACAACCTCGACCAGCGTATCGGCCGCCTTGAGCAACTGCTCGTCGGCCGCGCCGAGGCCGTGACCAAGCAAATCGAAACGCATAGCAAGGCGGCTGCCGACATGCTCGGCACCCGTTCGGATCAGATTACCCATTCGATCAAGTCCAACTCGGCCGAAGCCGAACGCGCACTGACCGCGCTCGCAGCCGGCGTGAACAACACGCTCAAGCAGAGCGCGGGCGAAGTCCACCGCGTGCTTGTTGGTGTCAGCACCGAGGTCGCTCGCAACTTCGTGGGCAAAGCCAATGAGATCACCGCGGCGGTAAACCAGCGCGCGGCAGAAATGACGCACCTGCTCGACGACAAGTCGACCGGACTGCTGTCCGTTCTCAGCAGCAAGAGCAAAGAACTTACGAACGAGGTCGGCCGGGTCACCGACAACACGGTCAAGGCCATCGAGGCTCAGGGTCTCACCTTCGCCCGCACCATGATGGACAACAGCGAGCAGATCGCGCGCCTCATCAACGACGCAAGCGAGAATGCCACCGGCACGGTCAATCGCACGCTCAAAGACCTGCAACAGAACACGCAGTCGGCGATCGAACAGTCGAAACAGGCGGCTTCGGCCAGCATCTCCGAAATCATGGAGACCAACAGCATCCTGCGATCCGACACCACCACGCTGTTCGAACGATTGAGCGAAGCCAACACCTTGCTGCAGGAAGTCTTGAGCGGCGCGCACCGGAATATGAGCACGGTCGAGAATACGCTGGCCGCACGCGTTTCTGAGTTCGTCGTCACCATGAACGAGCTGACCACCCGCAGCGGAGCTGCGAGCAGTCAGATCGACGAACGGATCGCATCGTTCCACTCGGTGACCAGCAAGGTGCTGACCGATCTGTCGCAACTCTCGACGCAGTTTGATACCCACGGCCGCGCGCTGATCGACACCGTTGCCCAGATCGATGAAGGCAACCGCCGCACCGAAAACACGCTCACCGACCGGCGTGCAGCGCTCGATTCATTGGTCACCGCGCTCGACACCAGGACCGAGGATCTCGAACAGCGGCTGCGGCGCTTCTCCGGCATGCTCGACGAATCTCTCCACAGCGCCTCGGACACCGCCCGCGAGATCGCGCGTACGGTTTCGGAAACGAGCTCGGAGGGTGCGCAGGCCATCAGCCAGCAATTCGAAATCGTGCGCTCCATCGCCAAGGAACAGCGCGAACACGCCAGCGAAACGTTGCACACTCTGCAAGAGCAGACCGTCAGCGAGACCAGCTCCATCTTCAATAACGCCGTCGAGGGCTTCAATGAGACCCTCCAAAGCATGAAGCAGATGGCGGCGGAGATGCAGCAGGAACTTGAAACCACACGCGCTGAGCTGCGCCGCGGCATCCTCGAACTTCCGCGAGAGACTGCGGAGACCGCAGCGCAAATGCGCCGCGTCATCGTCGATCAAATCGATGCGCTGGCCGAGCTCAATCGCATTGTCGCCCGCCACGGCCGCGGCGTCGACGCCGCCGATCCGGCGCGCCGTCCGATGCGCGAGGAAGCACCGATGGCAAGTCCGGCCCCCCGCATGGAAACCCGAACGGAAACCCCGGCGCCGCGCCCAAGCTCTCGGCCTGACCTTTCCGGCGGAAGCTTTGTTCCGGCGCCGCGCCGTTCGGATGCACCTGCGCTCAGCCCAAATGGCGGTGGCAGCGGCGGCCTCGGCAACGGCAATGCTCGCAACAGCGGCTGGCTGTCCGATCTGCTGCAGCGCGCTTCACGGCCGCCGGAGTCCCCCACGGAAGAGCGTGCGCCCCGCGCTGAGGAGCGTCCCGCCCGTCATGCCATCGAGTCGCTCGATTCGCTCTCAGTCGATATCGCACGCATGATCGACCATGACGCCGCCACGGAATTATGGGACCGCTACAAGCGTGGCGAGCGCAACGTGTTCACCCGGCGGCTCTACACGATGCAGGGCCAGAAGACGTTTGACGACATTCGCAAGAAGTACACGTCCGACCGCGAGTTCAAGCAGACCGTCGACCGCTACATCTCCGAGTTCGAGCGATTGCTCGAAGAGGTCGCGCGCGACGACCGCGGCCAGGTGGTGGCGCGCACGTATCTGACATCCGAGACCGGCAAGGTCTACACCATGCTCGCCCATGCCGCCGGCCGGTTCGACGGCTAGCCGCGCAGGCTCCGCGACGTTATCAAGGGCGCGCCACGGCGCGCCCTTTTGATTTGATAGATACCCCCATGCCGCTCTCCCTCGCCGTCCGCATCGAGCGCTGGCCGATCGCCGGCCGCTTCGCGATCGCGCGCGGGGCGAAGACCGAGGCCGCGGTCATCGTCGCGGAACTCAGCGACGGCCGCGTCACCGGCCGCGGCGAGTGCGTGCCCTATGCGCGTTATGGCGAGACGATCGAGGGCGTCGCCGCCGCGCTTCGTACGATGCGCGAGCAGCTCGCCGGCGGCCTCGATCGCGCCGCGCTGCAGACCGCGATGCCGGCCGGCGCCGCGCGCAATGCGCTCGATTGCGCGCTCTGGGACTACGAGGCGAAGACCGGCGGCCGGCCCGCCTATGCGCTCGCCGGCCTGCCCCCTCCCCGCGCGCTCACGACCGCCTACACGATTTCGCTCGATACGCCCGACGCGATGGCCGACGCCGCCGGCAAGGCGTCTGCGCGCAAGCTCTTGAAGGTCAAGCTCGGCGGCGCAGGCGACGGCGCACGCATCCGTGCCGTGCGTGGCGCGGCACCGCAAGCCGAACTGATCGTCGACGCCAACGAGGGCTGGACCGCCAACAATCTCGCGGAGAATTTCGCCGCCTGCGCGGCAGCCGGCGTCACGCTGATCGAGCAGCCGCTGCCCGCCGCCGACGACGACGCGCTCGCCCGCATCGCGCGGCCCATTCCCATCTGCGCCGACGAAAGCGCGCACGACCGTGCCTCGCTCTCGTCGCTCGCCGGCAGATACGATGCCGTGAACGTCAAGCTCGACAAGACCGGCGGCCTCACCGAGGCGCTCGCAATGGTCGCCGAGGCCCAGCGGCTCGGCTTTTCCATCATGGTCGGCTGCATGGTCGCGACCTCGCTGTCGATGGCGCCCGCCATGCTGGCCGCGCAGAGCGCGCGCGTCGTCGATCTCGACGGTCCGCTGCTGCTCGCGCGCGATCGCGAGCACGGGCTGCGCTACGTGGAGAGCCTCGTGCATCCAGCGACACAGGAATTATGGGGATGAGTGCCGCGCGCGCCCCGCGATAAGCGCCAGCACGCCACCCGCCGCAGCCATCACCGCCATCGCCGCATACGCGACATCGCCATAGCGCTGATAGAGCGCGCCTGACAGCGCCATTGCTGCCACCATAGCGACGCCGCTGGCGGTCGCAACATCGCCCTGCGCGGCGGCACGGCCGCCTTCCGGCGCGGCACGGGCCAGATACGCCATGGTGCCGAGGTGGGTCGCGCCGAATGAGAGCGCGTGCAACACCTGCAGCGTCGGCAGCGCGGCCGCCGGCGGATCGAACGCCATCGCGATCCAGCGTAAGGTCCCGCCCGCGGCTCCGAGCGCGATCAGCGCCGTCGGCGACAACGCCGGAATGCGGCTCGACACGGCGAACAGCACGATCTCGGCAGCAACGCCGAGCGCCCACAGCGCGCCGATTGCGCCGCCGCTTAAGCCGTGCGCGCTCCAGTCGAGCGTCGAGAAGCCGTAATAGACCGCGTGACTCGCGTGCACGAGGCTCGCGGCCGCGATCACGGCGATGAACGCGGGCTGCCGCAGATGGCCGTGGCCGGGTTCGCCATCCGCGCGCCGCGGCGCGGCCGGCAGCGGCTCGAGCGCGAGCGCCGCCGCCGCGATCGTCCCGTAGCCTGCGAGGATCGGCCAGATCAGGTCGACCGGCGCGAGCCAGGCCAGCATCAGCCCGCCGCCGAGATTGGCCGCCATGAAGGCAACCGAGCCCCACAACCGCACCGGCCCATAGCCCAAGCCGCGCAGGCCAAGACCTTTCAGCGCGTAGGCATCGCCGAGCGGCAGCATCGGTGCGGCGACGAGCGTCGCCACCACGTAAGCCGCAAGGATCGCCGCAAAGCCGTCCGCGAACGCGAGCAGCGCAATGCCGGTAACGGCCGCGAGCGCGGCCGCCACAAGCGGCCCCTTCAGCGTACCGCGCCGGTCGGCGAGCCGCGTCCCGGCCGGAATCGCCACAAGGCGCAACGCCTGCGCCACCGCCAGCACCGCGCCGATCGCGGCCGCGTCCAATCCCTTGGCGGCGAGCCACAGCGGGAAGAACGGGAGCATCAGCCCGGAGGCGACGAAGAACGCCGCGTAGAACAGCGCGAGCCGGAGCGCGAAGGAATCGTTAACGATTAGGGCATCAGGTCGGGTCATTAAATCGATCGTGACGATTCGCGCGGCATTGTTCCAGGCACCTCGTATCACGCGTGCCCGCCGACCCGGCCTACGGATTGCAGGATGCCGAACCTCACCACCCAGACGCCGCTGAGCGAAGTCGACTACGAGTCGATCTGCTCCGCCGTGATGGAAACCTCGCGCGGGCGCTGGTTCCTCGCCGAGTTCGCGCGCCGCAATCGCCATGCCGACACCACGATGCTGCTCAAGGCGCTCGACCGCATCGAGGCAGCCGTCGCGCGCGAGCGTCAGGATGACGCGGTCGGACGCATCCGTCATGACCTCACCGAGATGGCGGAGGCGATCGCGCGCACCAAGGCGGATATCGCGGCGCTCAGGCCGGAGGCAAAACCGCAGGGGAAATTCACCGAGGCCGGCGAGGAGCTCGATTCGGTCGTGCAGGCGACCGAGCTTGCGACCTCCGACATCCTCGCCTGTGCCGAACGTATCCAGGAGCTCGCCTGGACGATGCGCGAACAGGGCCAGGCGACCGAGTTGTGCGACCTGATCGGCGCCGAGGCGACCGGAGTTTACACCGCCTGCTCGTTCCAGGACCTCACCGGTCAGCGCACCCGCAAGGTGATCCAGGCGCTGCGCTACCTCGAAGACCGCATCAACGCGATGATCGGGATCTGGGAGCCCGACATCGTGGTCTCACCGCAGTCCGCGCGCGCCGACAACGTGCTACCGCTGCACGGTCCGGCCAAGCCCGGCGAAGGGCTCGCGCAGGCCGACATCGATCAAGTCATGGCGCCGGCAGCCGCCTATGACCAAACGTCGTTCCTCGACGCGACCGGCTGCATGCTCGAATTGGACGACATGCCGCCGCTGCCGGCGACCGAACTCAGGCTCGTGTCGCCACCCGCGACGCGGCACGATGAGGCGCCCGCCGCGCCCGACCCGCTCGCACCGATCGTGGCGTTGAGCGCAGAGGAGAGGCTCGCGCTGTTTACGTGAGGGCCGTCACCCTGAAGCGCGAGCGCAGCGAGCCTCGAAGGGCGACGGCGTTACTCTAAGAGTCTGACTCAAAATNNGATAGTGTTACGAGTTTTCTCTTTGATGGTGGCTCGCGCAACTCATTGAAATGACTCAGTTTCATTTTCGGTCAGGCTCTAAGCTACCAACTTATGAAACAGCTCCGGATCGACATTGCCGCCGGAGAGCACCGCGACCACGATCTTGCCCTTCAGGTCCAGCCGGCCCGCGAGCAGCGCCGCCAGGCCTATGGCTCCGCCAGGTTCGACCACCAGTTTCAACTCCCGGAACGCGAAGGCGACCGCGCGGCCGACTTCCTCGTCGCTCGCCGCGATCCCCTCACCGATCAGCTCGCGATTGATCGCGAAGGTGATGTTGCCCGGCGTGTTCGACATCAGCGCGTCGCAGATCGTGCCGCTCATGCGCGCATTGTGCTCGTGCTTGCCGGAGCGGAACGAACGCGCGGTGTCGTCGAAGCCTTCGGGCTCGGCGGTGTAGATCTTCACGTCGGGCGCGCGCGCCTTGAGCGCGAGCGAAATGCCGGCCGCAAGCCCGCCTCCGGAAGCGCCGATGACAGCCACGTCAGGCTTGAGCCCAAGCGCGGCCAAGTCCTCCATGATCTCGCGGCCCGCCGTCCCCTGGCCCGCGATGATGAAGGGGTCGTCGTAGGGCGGCACCAGCGTCGCGCCTCGTTTTTCGGCGAGCGCGCGCGCGATGCCCTCGCGGTCTTCGGTGTCGCGATCGTAAAGAACGACCTCCGCGCCGAACGCCTTGGTGCGCTCGCGCTTCGGCCTTGGCGCATCGACCGGCATCACGATGACGGATGGCATGCCGAGGAGCTTGGCGGCATGCGCCACGCCCTGCGCGTGATTGCCCGAGGAGAATGCCACGACCCCGTCGGCTTTGCGTTCCGCCGGGATCGAGGAGAGCTTGTTGTATGCGCCGCGGAACTTGAACGAGCCGGTGCGCTGCAGCGTCTCGGCTTTCAGGAACACGCGCGCACCGGTCAGGGCATCGAGCACTGGCGAGGAGATGAGCGGCGTGCGCAGAGCGACGCCGGCGAGCCGCCGCGCGGCCGCGTCAACGTCGGCCGAGGTCGGCAGCGCGACCGCGGATTCGGGGTTTTTTGACATGCTGGACGGTAACGCCGCCGGGGGACGGGCGGCAAGCGGAACCATCCAGGTTCCCTGCGGTAATTTCAGGCGACTGCAGCCAGCACCGGCGGCTCGGGCGGCTCGACGGCAAGCGCCGCGTCCGTCCAGGTAAGGATCTCGAACCGCCCGTCTTCGTGCTCGGCGATCGCGGTGCAGCTTTCGACCCAGTCGCCGCAATTGAGATAGCGCACGCCGAAGTGCCCATCGATCGCCGGGTGATGGATGTGGCCGCAGATCACGCCGTCGGCGCCTTTGCGTTTCGCCTCGTTGGCGAGCGCGCGCTCGAAATCGCCGATGTAATTGACGGCGTTCTTCACCTTCAGCTTCGCCCAGCACGACAGCGACCAGTACGGAAAGCCGAGACGACGGCGCACGCTGTTGAACACCGAATTGACCGCGATGGCGAAGTCGTAGGCCTTGTCGCCGGCGAGCGCGAGCCAGCGCGCGTGCCGCACCACGAGATCGAACTGGTCGCCGTGCGTGACGAGATAGCGCTTGCCGTCCACGCCCTGATGGATCGCGTTCTCGACGACCTCGATGCCGCCGAAATGCGTGCCGTAATAGTCGCGCAGCACTTCATCGTGATTGCCCGGCACATAGACGATGCGCGCACCCTTGCGCGCCTTGCGCAGAAGCTTCTGCACCACGTCGTTCTGCGCCTGCGGCCAGTACCAGCCGGAACGGAGCGCCCAGCCGTCGACGATGTCGCCGACCAGATAGATGAGATCGGCCTCGTGCCAGCGCAGGAACTCGAGCAACCGCTCGGCCTGGCAACCCCGGGTGCCGAGATGAACGTCGGAAATGAACAGCGTGCAGAACTGGCGCAAACCGCTCGTCACGATGCGGGCTTTCCTGTGCGCAGCGACATGATGGGCAATTGCCTGATTTGTGTTGCGGTTGCGTGACGGCGAAACCGTCCCGACAAGGACGCGATGGTTAACGGCCGGTTAATGGCGGGATATTTCTCAATCCGCGCCCCATCACACGCGTGTCATCGCCACCGCACTAGACAGCCGCGATGACGATGGCGATCTGGCTTGCGGCGATCTTCTGCGCGATATCGACCGGCGCGGCAATCACATGCGCATCGCCGACGAGGACCGGACGGCCTAGAGCCGGCGACTTACGCCGCCGGCCGCAGCTCGATATGCATCTCCCGCCCGATCGCGCGCGCGGCGTCCTCCAGTTGATCGATCCGCGAATGGTGATCGAGATCGAGCAGCCGGTCCACTTGAGGCGCGTGCACGCCGAGCTTGCGCGCAAGCGCGCTTTTGCGCGTCCCGGTCTCCATCATGGCGCGATGGAGCGCGAGCTTGGCGGCAACAATGGCTGGAAGCGCGACAAGGCGCTGACCGCGCCGCGGCGCGGACGGGGCCGGAATATCCCTGCGATCGCCAATACGGCCTTGCAAGGCGGTTGCGATGGCGTCGCCGGCCCGCAGGAGCGCATCCTCGACGTCCTCGCCGAAGGTCGTGACTTCGGGGAGATCGGGTGCGGTGACCAGAATGCTCCCGTCGTCGTCGCGGGTCAGCTTCACGGGATATCGCAACATCGCATCATTCCTTCAGATCGAGATCCTTGAGAATCTTCATCCACAGGCCCTTGCTGAGCTGCTTACGTCCGCCGTGCTGCGGAAGCACTGATGTCCTTCCCGCGCGCCGGACCAGAAGATGACCGCCCTTGCCTTTCTCGAACGTGCAACCCCTGCCGGCGAGAAAGCGTTTGGCCTGGTCGCTGTTCATGGCGACAAAATATACAACATTTGTGTTGTAAATAAACAGAAATGTTGTCTTTTGCCAGTCCCCGCGGGCGGCGCGGCCTGAAGCACCTTCACAGAGCGCCGCCGATGCGTATGATCCCTCGCCCTCGGTGAGGAGAAGACTTCCATGGATCTCGGCATTGCGGGCCGCAAGGCTGTCGTCTGTGCGTCGAGCCGCGGGCTCGGCCGCGCCTGCGCGTTCCGCCTCGCGGAAGCCGGCTGCGAGGTCGTGGTCAACGGCCGCGACCAGGCGCGGACGGAAGGTACCGCCGCCGAGATCGCCAAGGCAACGGGCGCCAAGGTGATCCCGGTCGCGGCCGACGTCGGAACGGCGGCCGGCCAGGCCGCGCTGTTTGCCGCGATGCCGGAGCCGGACATCCTGGTGAACAACAACGCCGGGCCTCCGTTCAGGGATTTCCGCGAGCTCGACCGGGAAAAGATGCTCGAAGGCGTCACCGCCAACATGATCGTCGCGATCGAACTGATCCAGAGGGTGATCGATCCGATGAAGGCCAAGAAATTCGGCCGCATCGTCAACATCACGTCGGGCTCGGTGCGGATGCCGCTCGGGGGGCTCGACCTCTCGTCGGGTGCGCGCGCCGGCCTCACGGCGTTCCTTGCCGGCGTCGCGCGCCAGGTCGCGGCGGACGGCGTGACGATCAACTTCCTGCTGCCCGGCACCTTCGCGACCGATCGCCTGATGTCGAACATGAAGGCGGTCGCCGAGAAGCAAGGCATCAGCGTCGAACAGGCGAGCAAGGCTCGCATGGCGACCGTGCCGGCCAAGCGCTTCGGCGAGGCGGACGAGTTCGGCGCCGCCTGCGCGTTCCTGTGCTCGGCACATGCCGGCTACATCACCGGGCAGAACCTCTTGATCGACGGCGGCGTGTTTCCCGGCGCGTTTTAGCGCGATCCGTCATCCTGAGGCGCGCCTGCGGCGCGCACCTTAAGGTGACGGCGATGGGTGCGGCGATTTATTGCGCTCTCATACCGTCTGCGGCCGGAACTTGATCGCCGCCGCGATCGTCAGGATCACGAACACCACCAGCACCGCGCCCTGCGCGATCAGGAAGGGCGGCTCGGGCACATCCGGCGCGTGCGGCGCCAACGCATGGATCGACGGCACCTTGAGGAAGAGCTGCGTCACGAACACGAAGGCGTCGAACCAGACCGTGACCACGACGCATATCGCGAAGATCCAGCGCCAGGCGCTGCGCAGGTGGAACGCATAGCGCGCCAGCAGCGCGATCGCGAGCAGCACCAGCGAGATGATGCCGACATCATGCGACGGCAGCAGCTTGGTGAACGGGAAGCCGAAGCCGGTCACGCAGGTGAGTATCGCGGCGATGAGATACAGCACGGTCCAGCTATCGCCGTGACGCCGGCCGATCATCTCGAGCGTGACGATGATCCCGACGACCAGCATGATCAGACTGAGAATGGTGTGAAACCAGGTGAACGGCGTAAAGCTTTCGAACATGACACGTGTCTCCCCTAACCCGGCGCCCACGCATGATACCGCATGGCGACGGGGCGCGACAGACACGCGGATGCAAACCGGCCTTGCGCGCCGCTAGACCTCGCCGGCGAGCGCCCTTTGCACCGCGGGCCGCTCCTTGATGCGGCGCGTATGCTCGGCGAGCTTGGGAAAACGCGTGCGGTCGACGCCGTCCCCCTCGAGCCATTGCGACAGCGTGAACAGGTAAGGGTCGCAGATCGAATAGCGCTCGCCAATCACCCAGGGTCCCGCCAACATGTCGCGCTCGATCAGCGCGAAGCATTCGCCGACCGACTGCGGCACCTTCTTCTGCATTGCGGCGATCGCGGCTTCGTCGTCCACCCAGCGCTTGCCGCGCATGCGGTGGGCATGCGCCACGTGCACGGTCGAGCACAGGTAGCTGTTGAAGGCCTGAGCCTGCGCCAGCGCGAAGGGATCGTCGAGCGGGGCGAGGTTCGCGCCGGGGAATGTCTGCGCCACGTAAAGAAGGATCGCGGGTGTCTCGGTCAGCACGCCGCGCTCGGTCACGAGCGCCGGCACGCGGCCCTTGGGGTTGACGGCGAGGTATTCGGGCTTGCGCTGATCGCCGTCGCGGAAGCTGAGCTTGACCGCCTCGTAAGGGGCGCCCGCCTCCTCCAGCGCGATGCGCGAGGCGAGCGCGCAGGTGGCGGGTGCGTAGAAGAATTTCATTATCGGGCCGTCTCCCCCGTCAGGCATACCGCTTGCCCTATCATGCACCGGACTTCCGCACGGCGCTCATGAAAACAAAATCTCGCTTTCATCAAGCGGCTTGATGCGCCATAGTCCGGCCCGAAATCCAGACCGCCGCTCGACCAATCAACATCATCAGGGGGAAAGACTAGATGAAGCTCGTCCGCTTCGGCGCGCCCGGCCGCGAAAAGCCCGGCATCATCGACAAGACCGGCCGTATCCGCGATCTCTCCAAGGTCGTACCGGACATCGCCGGCGAGGCGCTCTCGCCCAAGAGCCTCGCCAAAATCGCCAAGACGGATCTGTCCAAGCTCCCGGCCGTGAAGGCGGGCACGCGCCTTGGCCCCTGCGTCGGCGGCACGCGGCATTTCATCGCGATCGGGCTCAACTACGCCGACCACGCCGCCGAGACCGGCGCGCCGATCCCGAAGGAGCCGATCATCTTCCAGAAGGCGCCAAATTGCATTGTCGGACCGGACGACGACACCATGATCCCGAAGGGCTCGACCAAGCTCGATTGGGAATGCGAGATCGCGATCGTGATCGGCTCGCGCGCGCGCTACCTCTCGAAGAAGGACGCGCTCGACGTGGTCGCGGGCTACTGCATCTGCAACGACGTATCCGAGCGCCAATTCCAGATCGAGCGCGGCGGCCAGTGGACCAAGGGCAAGGGCTGCGAAACCTTCGGTCCGCTGGGCCCGTGGCTCGTTACCAAGGACGAGATCGCCAACGTCCAGAAGCTCGACATGTGGACCGACGTGAACGGCGAGAAGCGCCAGCGCGGCAACACCAAGACCATGATCTTCAGCGTCGCGCACATCGTCTGGTACTGCTCGCAGTTCTTCGTGATGGAGCCGGGCGACGTCATCACCACCGGCACGCCGCCGGGCGTTGCGCTCGGCATGAAGCCCGAGCCGGTGTGGCTCAAGGCCGGCGACGTGGTGACGCTGGGCATCGAGGGCTTGGGCGAGCAGAAGCAGAAGATCGTGCGGTTTAAGAATTGAGGGTTTTTCTTCCCTCTCCCCGTGAAACGGGGAGAGGGTGCAGAGGACCGAAGGTCCGAGGCGGGTGAGGGGCTATGGCGATTTGCCCCTCATCCGTCGCGCATTGCTCTTCGCTTTATGCGCACCACCTTCTCCCCGCAAGTGCGGGGAGAAGGAAAGGGCCCCTCACCCCTCCCTTACCTCAAGCTCCGCCCGGCTCGACACCCGCGACCAAGCCGCGGTGCGATCGCGCGCCCGTCGTCTCACCGGCAAAAGCCGGAAGGACCTTGGACCCAAGGCCTAATTGGGTGACAGGCCGCGACCGAAGTCGTGCCGTTCCATCCTGCGCACACACTCGGATCAAAGTTTTCCAGGCACCCGCCGGGAAGTTGGCAGCAGGTTGTTATGGGTGGCGGCGGCGGACCGATACGGCAACGGGACGATCCGGGGCTGACAACGCAGACACCGAGCCGCAGTGTGCCGCCCGCCTGACACCCTCCGGCACCTGCTGGAGCGCACCCCTGCTTGTATTGGCAACAGGTCGGCGGTGCGGCCGATGCGCCTGAACTCAGTACCGCCGATGCAAACATGCCGATGGTCGCAACAATCGCCCGAAACATGCTTTGCCTCCCCCAATCGAGTGAAATTTTCTACCACCGTGGTGCCACGTGAGCCGAGGGCAGCTAAGTGACCAGACTCCGTGCGACGAACCTTTGTTCTTTCGGTCGGCCGCGCATGGTGCGGCCTGTTGTAGTCTTACAAAATAACAATTTTTGATTGAATTAACAATGGGCCCATGGCCCCACCCGGCCGCCGCTGCGCAGCGTCCACCCTCCCCCTTCGGGGACGGATTTCACCCCTCCCGCGCCTCCAGCACGGCCTTGATGGAGATGCGCGACCAGGCCGCGGTGCGGTCGCGGAACGCCACGTAGCTGTCATGGACCTTGCGCGCCGCTTCGCTCCGCGCCGCCAGGTCGGCGAGCACGTCGGCCGCGACCTTGCGCGCCGCGCCGACGACGTCGGCCGGAAACGTGCGGAGCTGCACGCCATGCCGCTCGATCATCGCGGCCAGCGCCTCGGCATTGAGGCGCTCCATCTCGGAGAGCGCGAAGGAGGCTTCAGCCGCGCAGGCATGCGCGACGATCGCCTTGAGCTCGGCGTCGAGCGCGTCCCAGGCGCGCAGCGAGACGATGCACTCGCCGGTGCCGTTCGGCTTGTTGAAGCCCGGCCCGTAATAGCCGGGCGCGACGCGATAGAGCCCGAGCGCGATGTCGGAGCCGGGCCCGACGAATTCCGCCGCATCGAGCACGCCGGATTGCAGGCTCGTGAGGATTTCGCCGGGCGGTGTCGTCTGCGGCGTCGCTCCAAGCCGCCGATAAACCTCGCCGCCGAGACCGAGCGAGCGGATCTTCAAGCCCTTCACGTCATCGCGGCTTTTGATCTCGCGGCGAAACCAGCCGCCCATGCACACGCCGGTGTTGCCGCCCATGAACGGCTTCACGCCGAACGGCTTGTAAATCTCGTCCCACAGCGCCTGTCCGCCGCCGGCATCGACCCAGGCGACGTGCTCGGTCGGCGTCAGGCCGAACGGCACGGTCGTGTAGAACACCGCGGCCGGCTCCTTGCCCTGCCAGAAGAACGACGCCGTGTGGCCCATCTCGACCACATTGCCGCCGACCGCGTCGAGCACCTCGAATGCCGGCACGACCTCGCCGGCCGCCGACACGCTGATCTGCAGGCGCCCACCCGACATCGCGGCGATGCGCTCGGCGACGCGCTCGGCCGACATGCCGGGGCCCGGCAGGCGCTTCGGCCACGAGGTCACCATGCGCCAGCGCTTGCCTTGCGCGCGCGCCACGGAGGGCAGCGCAACGCCGAGTGCGCCGGTCGCTCCCGCGGACACCAGATTGCGGCGTGTCAGCTTGCCCATGGCTCGCTCCTACCACCACGCATGGAAATGATGCACCGGCCCGTGACCCGCACTGATCGTCAACTCGTCGGCGGCGCGGATCGCCTCGGTCACATAGGCCTTGGCGTCGCTCACCGCCTCGGCGAGGCGCTGTCCCTTGGCAAGGCCGGCGGCGATTGCGGCGGAGAGCGTGCAGCCGGTTCCGTGCGTGTTGGTGGTGGCGATCCGCTCGGCGATGAGCCGCGCGGTCGCGCTCGGCGACACCAAGAGGTCGACGCTCTCCGGCCCGCTTGCGTGCCCGCCCTTGATCAGCACCGTTCGCGGCCCAAGCGCGAGCAGCTTCTCGGCCTGCGCGCGCATCTCGGATTCGGTCTCAGCCAGCGGCGCATCGAGCAATGCGGCCGCCTCTGGAAGATTGGGCGTGAGCACCAGCGCACGCGGGATCAGTATGCGCTTGAGCACGTCGATTGCGGCCGGGGCGAGCAACCGGTCGCCCGAGGCCGCGACCATCACGGGATCGAGCACCACGTTGACTTGGCTCCAGCGTTCGAGCCCGGCGGCGACCGCTTCGATTGCCGCCGGCCGCGACAGCATCCCGATCTTGACCGCAGCGACCTTGAGATCGGAGAACACCGCGTCGATCTGCGCCGTGATGAACTCCGCCGGCACGTCATGGATCGCCACAACGCCGCGCGTGTTCTGCGCCGTCAGCGCGGTGATCACGGACGCGCCGTAGACGCCGAGCGCCGAGAATGTCTTCAGGTCGGCCTGGATACCGGCTCCGCCGCCCGAATCCGAGCCCGCGATGGTGACGGCGATCGCGGTCATCGCTCACCTCGCCTGAAGCGCGGCATCGACAATGTCGCGCAGTTCGCGCGCCGCGCTTTCCGGATCGGCCTGCATCGACAGTGCCGAGATCACCGCGATGCCGTCGGCGCCGGCCGCGATCACATCGCGCGCATTGGTCGCATCGATCCCGGCGATGCCACAAATCGGCAGATCGCGCTTGCGTGCGCGGAACGCCTTGACGATCGCGGCGAGGCCCGCGACGCCGATCGGCGCATTGGGATTGTCCTTCGAGGTCGTCGCGTAGACGCCGCCGACGCCGACGTAATCGAGCTCCCTGATCGGCGCCGCCTGCGCCAGCGCGACGGTCTTGATCGAAAGGCCAATGATCGCCTTGGGACCGAGCAGCCGACGCGCGTCTTCCACGCGCATGTCGTCCTGTCCGACATGCACGCCGTCCGCTTCCGCAACCAGCGCAACGTCGACGCGATCATTGATGACGAGCGGCACGCCGGTTCCGGCGAGCGCGGCTTTGATGGCGCATGCCTCCTCGATCATCCGCCGCGTGCTGCCGTGCTTGTCACGCAACTGGATCAGCGTCGCGCCGCCCGCCACGACCGCGCGGGCGAGGTCGGCGAGCGCGCGCCCGTTGGCGCGTTCGGGATCGACGATGGCGTTGAGGCGCAGGTCGATCATTCAGCGGACCCTCGCGGTCTGCACCAGCGTGTCGTGGTCAAGCGCGTACAGCGCATCGATGATTCCGCTCGCAAGACTTCCCGGCCCGCTCGCGCGCGCGCCCGCCACCTCGCCGGCGACGCCGAAGGCCAAAAGCGCCGCGGCGGTCGCGGTCAGCGGATCGACTTCGACCGCGAGGAACGCGGCCGTCAGCGCGGATGCGGCGCAACCCATGGCGGTGACGCGCGCCATCAGCGGATGGCCGTTTTCGAGCGAGACGTGCCGCGCGCCATCGGCGACGAGATCGATCTCGCCGGTCAGCGCGATCACGGCGAGCGTGTCGAGCGCATAGTGGATCAGCGTGCCGCCGTCCGGCTCGGCATCCGCGAGCGCCGTGAATTCAGCGCGATTGAGGCGGATCGCGCGCGGCTTCTGCGCCACCAGGGACTTGGCATAGATGGCGCGCGGCGCCGAGCGGTCGATGAACACCGGGTCGAGCACCCAGGGCATGCCCTCATCGGCCGCAACCTCGAGCGCTGCGGCCGCGGCCTCGCGCCGCTCCGCATCGAAGGTGCCGAGATTGATCAGCAACGCATCGGCGCCCGCGACGAAGCCGCCGATCTCGTCGGCCGACAGCGTCATCGACGGGATGGCCCCGGCCGCGAGCAGCGTGTTGGCGGTGAAAGCCTGCGCGACGCTGTTGGTGATGCAATGGACCCGCGGCGCGCGTACGCGCAGGCGCGCCAGAATATCGGCGGTGACGGAGGCAAGTTCGCTCAGCGGCGCGTGCATCTCAAGCTCCCTCCGCCGGCATGACCCGGATCAGGTTCGATGGGTTGGCAGATGCCTCTCAGCCCGGTGCAGACTGCGCCGGACACCCCATTGAGATTGCTCGGCAATACGTAGCGCCGCGCGCTGCGGCATTCAAGGGCGTTCGCCGGCCCGCCGGGCGCGCTCCTGCCACGGGCGCATCACGCTTCGCGCATGCCCGCATCCGCCTCATCGGAATCCGAGGCGCGATCGTGCGCCGCAAACCAATGGGTCAAGTTCTCCGAGGGACCGTCCGAGGCCTTGAGCTGCCGCAACGCGATGCGAATGGAAGCCTGCGCATAGCGATTGTCCGGCATCGCGATCGCCGAAGGTCCGACGCCGGCAGCAATCGCTTTTGCGACATTGCGCTTGAGCTTCAGGTGCTCGATGTCGCCGTAGCGCGACAGCAGCCGCTGGAACGTCGAATAGCGGACCATATCGAACGGCCGGCCCCGACCGAGGCCGTCGCGCAACGGGTGCGCCGGATAGAGAAGCGCGCAAGATACCCAGCCGCGCGGGATCGGCTCGGTCGCCGCATGGGTGCGCCGATGAGCCAAGAGCTTCGGCAGCACGTGCGTGTGCGGCCCCATCGGGCTCGTGGCGCCGGGCTCTGGAATGGGCTGGTAGACTTCGACCCGCCCGCAGCGCGTGGCGAAGACCCGGTGCGGGCTGAAGCTCAGAACCAGTCCCATCGCGGGATTGCCCGGCTCGAACAGCGAGCGTCCCACGCACTCGCGCAGCTTGGCCGCATGTGCCTTGTGGGCCGTGCGGATGCAGGCGTCGACCTGCAATACGTCGAGGCCGAGATCGAACACGGTCGCGCCGCGGTCCTCGGCGCGCAGCGCCTGGGTGTCGGGGCCAAGCTCGGTCAAGACCGCGCGCTGCCCCATCGCGCTGTCCCGCTCGGGCAGGCAGAACGCGACGCGCTGGCTCCAGGCTTGCGTCGTCACGGTCTCGAACGCGATTGGCCGCAATCCCGCGGGCACATGCAGGCGAATCCCGCCGCGCGCGGTCACGGCGGAGACCGCGGCTTCGCTGCGCTCCACCGCGGCCGGCTCGTCCGGATCGCGCATGAACTCGGCGATGGCGCCGAAGGTGCCGAGGCTCCACTGCGCGTCGGTATCGGCGATCTGGCCGGCGATGAAGTCGAGAAGGCTCGACGCGTCCAGCTTACGCAGCATCAATTCCTCTATGAGGCCGAATCCGTCCGGCTCGCACCGATGATAGTGGACGCTGTGCAATTCGGGTACCCTTGCAACGGGGACGCCCCCGACACTTTCGCGAGAGCGCCATGCGATACGTCGAAGTCGAAACCGCTCCGAATCCATGCGGTCAAACCGCTCCGACGCTTGCCATGACGCTGTGTTTTTGCTGGATTGCCGAAGCAGAGTGGAGGCGCCGATGATCCCCTTCTTCGTCCAGATCAAGTGCAATCTCGGCAAGTCGTATCAGGTGGCGAACGCGCTTGCCGACGCCGAGATCGCCTCGGAAATCTACTCCACCGCCGGCGACTTCGACCTGCTGGTCAAGTTCTACGTCGATGAGAAGACCGACATCGGCCATTTCGTGAACGAGAAGGTGCAGGTCATCCCCTTCATCCAGGACACCCGCACGATCATCACGTTCAAGGCGTTCGGATAGCGCATGATCCCGAAAAGTGGGAACCGGTTTTCGGGAAAGATCATGCGCAACGGATAGCCTACGNNCGGCCCCGCGGCGGCGCGGGCCCGGGCGCGCTTAAGGCCGAGCTGGCGTTCGCGCCAGATCACAAACAGGCCGGAGGACGCAACGATCGCGGAGCCGACATAGACAGTCGTGGTCGGCAGCTCGCCGAAAAACCAGTAACCGATGATGAAGGCCCACAGGAGCGCCGTATAGTCGAGCGGCGCAACCAGCGAGGCGGGCGCGTAGCGATAGCTCTCGGTCAGCAGAATGTGCGAAAGCCCGCCGAATACGCCGAGGCCAACCAGCGCGCCAAGCTGCGGCAGGTTCGGCACGATCCAGCCGAACGGCAGCGTCAGCAGGCCGCCGAGCGCGCAGAACAGCGAGAAATAGAGCACGATGGATGAGGTCGTCTCGGTATCGGTCAGCCGCCGCGTCTGCACGACCGAGCCGGCATTGGTGAAGGCGCTGACCAGCGCGAACAGCGCGCCGAGCGTCGCCGCCGACGTGGCGCCGGTCGTATAGCGCGCGACATCGAGGTGCGGCCACAGCATCACGAGGACGCCGACGAAGCCGACGCCGACCGCGCTCCAGCGATAGATGCGCACGCGCTCCTTGAGGATCCACGCGGACAGCGCCACGGTGATGAGCGGCGAGGCGAACGTGATCGTGGTCACGTCCACGATCGGCAGGCGCGCAAGCGCGGCGAAGTTGAAGAACATACCGGCGACGCTGATCATCCCGCGCGCCAGATGGCCGAACGGCCGAGCCGTGCGGAACGCGGCCGCGAGCTCGCCGCGCAACGCGTAAATGACCATCACCGGAATGATCGCGAAGAACGAGCGGCAGAACACGACTTCGCCGAGCGGCGTCACGTCGCTGACATAGCGCACGAACGCCGCCATCACGGAAAACATGAGGGCCGACGTGAGCTTAAGCAGGACGGCTTTGAGGATATTCATCGCTGAGTCGGCCCGGGAGGCCGGCATGCTAACGCAAGCGCGAGCCAAGTGCCTATTTCTTCGGCGGCGGCTTTGGTCCCTCGACCGGCGGCAGCGACTTGATGTAGGTCGCCATCGCGGCGCGATCCTCAGGCGTCAATTGCGCGGTGTTGCGCACGACCGCCGCCATCGAGCCGCCGACCGAGTCGCCCTCCGGCGTGCTGCCGGTCTCGAGCAGATAGGCGATGTCCTTCTCGGAATAATCGTTGAGCGCCTTTTGCGTGATGTTCGGGATCCAGCCCTCGCCTTCCGGGTTCGGCCCGCCGGCGAAGCGTTGCGCCGCGACGATGCCGCCCATGAGGTTGCGCGGTGAGTGGCATTCGGCGCAGTGACCGGGCCCGTTGACCAGATAGGCGCCGCGATTCCATGCCGCCGATTTGGAAGCATCCAACATGAACGGCTTCCCATCGAAGAAAAGAAGCTTCCAAACCCCGACAACGCGGCGAATGTTGAAGGGGAATGCCATGTCGTGATCGCGCGCCTTGCCTTTCACCGGCGGCAGCGTCTTCAAATGCACGAACAAGTCGCGCACATCCTCGATGCGCATGCGCTGATACGACGGATAGGGGAACGCCGGAAAATAATGCCGCCCGTCCGGTGATGTGCCCTTGGTCATCGCGGTAACGAAATCCACCTCGCTCCATCGGCCGATGCCGTCGTCCGGATCGGGCGAGATGTTGGGCACGTAGAACGTACCGAACGGCGACTTCAGTCCGAGCCCGCCGCCGAGCTTCGTCTTGTCGTCCTGCCCGGGCGTCGCATGACAGGAGATGCAGCCGCCGAGATAGAACATCTCCCGGCCATTGGCGGGATTCGGCGTGTAGGCGCCGAGCGCGCTTGCCGGCACGGTCGCCGGCAAGGTCACGATCCAGAACACCCCGAGGCCAAGCGCCGCAACGAGGACCACGAGTGCGATGAGCACGCGACGCATTCGTTTGTTCCGCCCAGCCCGAGAATCAGAAGGGCGGCGCGTCATATCGACGGCCGCCGCTCATCATAAAGCGGAATTCGCCGCTCAGCTCTTCTTCGCGCGGTAGGTCTCGTGACAGGCGCCGCAGTTCTTAGTGATGCCGCCGAACGCCGACTTGAAGCTGTCGAGATCCTTGACCGAGGCTTGCGCCGCCTTGGCGTCGGCGGCGAACTTGTCGAACTTGCCCTTGAAGTCGGCCATGTTCTGCCAAATCGCCGGCAGCGCCGCGGTGTCACCGCCGGTCTTGGAATCCTCTGGGAACAGTCCCGGCATCTTGGCGCCCGCATCCGCAAAGGTCGCAAAGATCTCAAGCGCCTTGGCCTGGTCATAGGGCGCCTCGCCCTTCGCCATGCCGCCGCCGGTCTTGGCCGCCGCGCCCACGTTCTTCATGATCTGCTTGCGCGTCGCGATCGGGTCGGACTGGGCAACAACGGCGGTTACGCCAATAGCAATCGCCACAACGGCGAGCACGGTACGAATCGTCTCTCTCCCCCAGGTTAAACCAGCCGAAGCCCGGCTTCCGGACAACCCCGACTGCTGTTTGTTATTCCGCCGAACAGACCATGGGGGCCGCAGGTCGCGGGATCACGATCCCGTGAAATCGCGTGCCGCAGCCGCACATTCACGCCGCGATCGTTTGCCGCAGCGCTACTCGGCCGGATGCGGCGCCGGCTCGGGATGTTTTGAGAGGCGCGCGCCGAGACCAGCGAGCCAGCGGCACACGACATAGAACACCGGCGTGAAGATGAGGCCGAACGCCGTGACGCCGATCATGCCGGAGAACACCGCGGTGCCGAGGGCCTGGCGCAATTCGGCGCCCGCGCCGATCGCGGTCACGAGCGGAAAGACGCCGAGGACGAAGGCGAGCGACGTCATGATGATCGGCCGCAACCGCAATCGCGCGGCCTCGACGGCTGCTTCGAAGCGATCGCGTCCCTGATCCTCAAGCTGCTTTGCGAATTCCACGATCAGGATCGCGTTCTTCGCAGCGAGCGCGATCAGCACGATGAAGCCTACCTGCGTCAGGATGTTGTTGTCCTGACCGCGCAGGATTACGCCGAGGATCGCCGCGACCAGACACATCGGCACGATGAGGATGACGGCGAGCGGCAAGGTGAGACTCTCATACTGCGCCGCCAGCACCAGGAACACGAACACCACGCCGAGCGTGAACGCGAAAATCGCCGTGTCGCCGGCCCGGATCTGCTGGAAGGCAAGCGTGGTCCACTCGTAGGAGAAGCCGGGCGGCAACGTTTCGGCCGCGAGCTTCTGCATGATCTCGATCGCCTGGCCCTGGCTGTAGCCGGGCGCCGCGTTGCCGTCGAGCTCGGCCGCCGGATAGATGTTGTAGCGCGGGACCCGGAACGGCCCTGAGATGTCGCGCACGGTCGTGAACGAGCCGAGCGGCACGGTATCGCCGGCCGAGTTGCGCACGCGCAGTTGCAGCACGTCCTTGGGCTCGAGGCGGTAATTCGCGTCCGCCTGCGCCTGCACACGGAACGTCCGGCCGAACAGGTTGAAGTCGTTGACGTAGGCCGAACCGAGATAGATCTGCAACGCGTTGAACACGTCGGCGACGTTGATGCCGAGGAGCTGTGCCTTGTTGCGGTCGATATCAAGATAAAGCTGCGGCGTCGCGGTCTCGAACAACGAGAACACCTGTTGCAGGCCGATGGTCTGCGCCGCGCGGCCCATCATGGCGCCGACCGCCTGCTGCAGCGCCTGCAGGCCGAGGCCGCCGCGATCCTCCACCATCATGCGGAAGCCGCCGGCGTTGCCGATGCCGGAAACCGGCGGCGGCATGACTACGATCAGGAAAGCGTCCTGGATCGACGACAGCTTCTGGATCAGCGTTCGCTGGATCGCCGGCCCAGACTTCGTGGGATCCTTCGCGCGTTCCTCGAAAGGATCGAGCACGATGAACATCGCGCCGGCGTTTGACGCGTTGGTGAAGGTCGCGCCGGAGAATCCGACGATGTTCACCGCGTGCGCGACGCCGGGCGTCGCGAGCACGACCTCGGCGGCGCGCCGCATCACCTCGTCGGTTCGTTGCAGGGACGCACCCGGAGGCAGCTGCGAGGCGAGAATCAGGATGCCGCGATCGATCTGCGGAATGAAGCCCTGTGGCGTCCGGCGGAATTCGGTCAACCCGAGCCCCAGAATGGCCGCATAGAGCAGCAGCATCACGAGCGCATGGCGCACGACCTTGCTGACGGCCCAGCCCAGGCCTTTGCCGAACCCGTCGAAGCCGCGGTTGAACAGTCGGAAGAAGCCGTGGATCGGCTTTTCCCACCAGCGATCCCGGTGTTCGGGATCGTGCGCTTTGAGCAGCAGCGCGCACATGGCCGGCGACAGCGTCAGCGAAACGATCAGCGAGATGACGGTCGCGCTCGCGATCGTCAGCGCGAACTGGCGGTAGAACTGCCCCGTGATACCGGTAATGAAGGTCGAGGGAATGAACACCGCGCAGAGCACGAGCGCGATCGAAATCAACGCCGTGCCGACTTCGTCCATGGTGCGGTATGCCGCGTCGCGCGGCGAGAGCCCGGCCGCGATATTGCGCTCGACGTTCTCGACCACGACGATCGCATCGTCGACCACGATACCGATCGCCAGCACCAGGCCGAACAGCGACAGATTGTTGAGCGAGAAGCCGAACAGGCTCATCGTGAAGAACGTGCCGATCAGCGAGATCGGGATCGCCAGCAGCGGGATGACGGCAGCACGCCAAGTCTGTAGGAACAGGATGATGACGATCACGACGAGGAGAACCGCCTCGAAGATCGTCTCCACGACGGCATTCACCGACTGCTTGATAAACAGCGTCGGATTGTAGAAGATCCCGTATTCGATGCCGGTCGGAAACCCCTTCGAGATCTCCAGCATCGTCTTGACGATGTTGTCGCCTGTCGTGAGCGCGTTCGATCCTGGCCGCTGGAACACCGCGAGCGCGACGGACTCATAGCGGTCGAGATAGGAATTCGAGGAATAGTCCTGCGCGATCAGCTCGATGCGCGCGACATCGCGCAGCTTCACCACGGCATTCGCGGTCTGCTTGACGACGATATCGCCGAATTCTTCCGGATTGGTGAGCCGTCCGAGCGTTTGCACCGCGACTTGGAAGGCAAGCTGGTTCGGCACCGGCGGCTGGTTGAGCACGCCTGAGGCGACCTGGATGTTCTGTGTCGCGAGCGCCGCGGTGACGTCGGTTGCCGTCAGATTGAGAGATTGCAGACGGGTGGGGTCGAGCCAGACCTGCATCGCGTAATCCCGGCTGCCGAACACCGTGATGGAGCCGACGCCGTCGACGCGCGTGAGCACGTCCTTGATCTGGATATTGGCGTAGTTCGAAATGTACAGCGCGTCGCGCGACTTGTCGGGCGAGTAGAGGCTCACCACCATCAGGATGTCGGGCGAGCTCTTGGTGACCGTCACACCGATCTGCTGCACCTGCAAGGGCAGGCGCGGCTGCGCGATGGCAACACGATTCTGTACCTGCACCTGCGCGGTATCGAGATTGGTCCCGAGGTCGAAGGTCACCGCGATGGAGAAGCGTCCGTCGGCAGTCGAGTTCGAGGAGATGTAGAGCATTCCCTCGACGCCGTTGATCTGCTGCTCGATCGGCGCGACCACGGTTTCGGCGACGGTCTCGGCGCTCGCGCCCGGGTACTGTCCGACGACGTTGATGACGGGCGGCGCGATTTCGGGATACTGCGCGACCGGCAGGCGCGAATAGGCGACGCCCCCCAGGATGATGATCACGATCGCGATCACCGAGGCGAAAATCGGCCTGTCGATGAAGAAGTGCGAAAGTCGCATGATACCGTCTTAGTTGCGGTTTGCTTGCGGCGCGGCCTCGGGCGGCTTTGCCGGCTGCGGCGCGACCTTGATGCCCGGGCGGATGCGGGCGAGCCCGTTGACGACGACGCTGTCGTCGGGCGAAAGCCCGGTGTTGACGACGCGCAAGCCGCCGACGAGCTGGCCCAACGTCACGTATTTCTGCGTGGCGGTGTTATCTGTCCCGACGACCATCACGTATTTGCGCACTTGCTCGCTGCCGACCGCGACGTCCGGCACGAGCAGCGCATCGTATGGGATTGAGGCCGGAACGCGCACGCGCGCGAACATGCCGGGCGTGAACAGCCCCTTCGGGTTCGGCATCTGCGCGCGCCCACGAATGGTGCCGCTCGAACGGTCGATGACGTTGTCGACGAAATCGACCGTGCCCTCGTGGGTAAAGTCCGGCTCATCGATCAGCTTAAGCAAGACCTTCACGCCCTTGCCGCGGCTGGCAGCATCGGGGCCACCGGTGGCGAGCCGCTCGTAGCGCAGATAGGACGCCTCGTCGAACGTGAACTCGAACCGGATCGGATCGATCGACACGATGGTGGCGAGCAGCGTCGTATTGCCGCCGGTGCCGCCGGTGACCAGGTTGCCGGGCGATACGCGCCGATCACCGATGCGTCCCGCGACCGGCGCCCTGAGCTCGGTGAACTGAAGGTCGAGTTCGGCCTGACGGACGGCGGCCTCCTGCGCGGCAACGGAGGCCTCCGCCACGCGCTTGGCCTGCGTGCGTTGATCGAAGGTCTGCTCGGTGATGGTCTTGTCGCGCACAAGCTGCTGGCCGCGCGCGAGATCGCTTTCGGCGAATGACAGATTTGCCCGCGCCTGCGTCAGATTGGCCTTGGTCTGCGCCAGCGTGGTCTCGAACGGCCGGCGGTCGATGCTGAACAACAGGTCGCCCTGCTTGACGATCTGCCCGTCCTCGAAGTGCACCTTGTCCAGATAGCCGGGGACGCGCGCGCGTATTTCGACCATGTCGACCGAAACGAAGCGCCCGACATATTCGTCAAAGTCGGTCACGGACTGCTGGGTTGGCTTGGCGACCGTCACGGCAGGAGGCGGCGGCGCGGCCTGCTGGGGCGCACCCTGCCCGCAACCCGCCAACAGCGGCGCAAGGCCGAGGCAAAGGAGCGTTACGCGTGCGGCTAGCCGCTTCGGCATAGATTCACCGTCAAAAGCCCGGGGTCTGTCGTCTACCATAAACGACCGCGTCCACGGCGGACCGTGATCACGCAAACGTGGCAGACCTGAGCCGCGGTAGCCCGGTCTTCCCTGGTGGCGACCCGCTCCCCATATCTGCGAACGAATTGCAAGTCCATCCCCCCGGAACCCCATGCTCGATTTCACCGCCGATCTCGTCTTGACCGACCAGGTTTTGGACGAGAGTCCTGAACTGTCGACCCTGCCCGCCGCCGGCGCCGCGACCGCGCCGCCAACGGATGATGATACCCTCCTGGACGTCTACTCGCGCACGATCACGGACGTGGTCGACCGCGTCGGTCCCGCTGTCGTGCGCATCGACGTGCGTCACAAAGGCGATGCGGCGCGCGCCGGTTCCGGCTCGGGCGTGATCGTGGCGCCCGATGGCCTCGTCCTGACCAATAGTCACGTGGTCAACGGCGCCACCCGGGTCGAGCTGATGACCGTCGATGGCCGCAACCTCACCGCCCGGGTCATCGGCGACGACCCGGATACCGACATCGCGCTGCTGCGGGCCGATGCTCCGGTCACCCTGCCCGCAGCCACGTTGGGCGATTCCAAGCGCCTTAAGCGCGGACAGGTAGCCGTCGCGATCGGTAATCCGCTCGGGTTCGAATCGACCGTGACGGCGGGCGTCATCTCGGCGCTCGGCCGCTCGCTGCGCGCCCGCACCGGCCGGCTGATCGACGACGTGATCCAGACCGACGCCGCGCTCAATCCGGGCAATTCCGGCGGGCCGCTCGTCTCCTCGCGCGGCGAGGTGATCGGCATCAACACCGCCATCATCCAGGGCGCGCAGGGCATCTGCTTTGCGGTTGCGGCGAACACCGCGAACTTCGTGCTTGGCGAGCTTGTGCGCCATGGCCGCGTGCGCCGCGCCTTCATCGGGATCGGAGCGCAGCAGACCGCGATCCCGCGCCGTTGGCAGCTTGCGGCCGCCCTCTCTCAGACTTCGGCCGCGACCATCTCGGCGTCCGAGCCCGGAAGCCCCGCAAACCGCGCGGGCCTGCTGACCGGCGACATGATCGTCCGGCTCGACGGCGAGCCGGTCACCGGCGCCGACGATCTCATCCGCCTGCTCACCGGCGAGCGCATCGGGCGGTCGGTGACGATCGACGTGCTGCGGCTCGGCAAGCCGCGCAGCTTCACGCTTGTTCCGGAGGAACGGAAACGGGCGGCGTGACGCCGCCCGGTCCGCGCCAAAGCCCCGCAAGCCACGACTTGCCGAACAGCGCGAAGATCGTGGCGGCATAAACAAGCGCCCCGAGCGCCGCGAGCGCGACGAGCGCGATCTCATCACGCAGCCCGGACATCGCCGCGTGGGCAAGCCACAGCGCGACCGTAAGGATCAGCCCCGCCACCGCGAGCCTTGCCAGCGCCCGCGCAAGCTCGTGATCCGCCGCCATCCGGCCCGCGCGCGTTGCAAACCACACGATCAGGGTGAAATTGATCCAGGTGCCGAACGAGGTCGCGAGCGCCAGGCCCACCTGGGCGAGCGCCGTGAAATAGAGGAACGCGACCTTGAACGCGATGTTGACCGCGGCGGCGCTCAGCGCCGCTTTGACCGGCGTCGCCGTGTCGCCGCGTGCCAGGAAGGTCGCGACCGCGCTGCGCATCAGCACGAACGGCACGAGCCCGATCGAATAGGCCGCAAGCGTCATGGCGGCGGCATGGGCGTCGTCCGCGGTGAATTTGCCGCGCATGAACAGCGCGCGCATGATCAAGTCCGGCACCACAAGAAATGCCGCAACGCACGGAACAGCCAACAGCAGCGTGAACTCGATGGCACGCGCCTGCGCGGCCCGCGCGCCCGCCTCGTCGCCCGAAGCGATGCGGCGCGCCATTTCGGGCAGCAGCACGGTGCCGACCGCGATCCCGATCACGCCGCCGGGAAGCTGATAGAGGCGGTCGGCATAGTAGAGCGCCGAGAGCGCGCCGGCCGCGAGCAGGCTTCCAATGATGGTGTCGGCGAACAGCGCAAGCTGCACGCCGGCCGAGCCGATGGTCGCCGGGATGAGCGCCTTGAAGAAGCGTTTGACGTCTTCGTCCCAGCGCGGCCAGCGAAATGCCGTCAGCACGTCGTTGCGCAGCGCATCGCCGCCGACCAGCAGCACTTCAAGCACGCCCGCGATCAACACGCCCCACGCGGCAGCGTGGCCGGGAGTCGGGAAGAAGGCCGCCACCAGCAGCGCCACCATCATGGTGAGGTTGAGCAGGATCGGCGCCGCGGAGGCGGTGGCGAACCGCCCGATCGAATTGAGAATGCCGGAGAACAACGTCACCAGCGTCATCAGCAGCAAATACGGGAAGGTGATCCGCGTGAGCGCGACCGCAAGATCGAAACGCCCCCAGTCATGCTCGAAACCGGGTGCGAGCAGCGCGATCACGCCCGGCGTAAACACCAGAGCAAGGGCGAGCAGCACGACCTGGCTCGCGAACAGGAGCGTGAAGATGCGATCGCTGAACAGCTTGGCGGCGTCGGCTCCGCCTGCGATCCGGATGCGCGAATAGGCGGGCACGAAGGCCGCCGCGAACGCACCCTCCGCGAAGATCGCACGGAAATGATTCGGCAGGCGGAACGCGACCAGGAACGCATCCGCGACGGGGCCTGCGCCGAGCACGGCCGCCATGACGATGTCGCGCGCAAAGCCCGTGACGCGCGATAAGAGCGTCAGGCCTCCGACGGCAAGGATGCGGTTGATCATTCAAAAGGCCCGACAGCAGCGCGGAATCGCCTGCTGCGATGCCCTTATAGCATCGCCCCGCGCACCGCCGCGACGATGCGATCCTGGGTCGCTTCGTCGAGATAGGCGTGCATCGGCAGACTGATCACGTCAGTCGCGAGCCGCTCGGTGACCGCAAGCCCGCCGTCCGCGACCGGCCGGTCGCGATAGGCGCCTTGGGCGTGGCAGGGTTTCGGGTAGTACATCGCGGTCGGAATGCCCTGCGCGCGGAGCGCCGTGGCAAGCGCGTCGCGCCGGCCGCCCGACACGCGGACCGTATATTGCGCCCAGACGCAGGAATGCTCGTTCGCGATGTGCGGGACCTTAACGACATCAGCGAGCTTGGCGTTATAGCGCCGCGCGATGCGCTCACGCGCCACGATCTCCTCGGGGAAGATCTTCAGCTTCTCGATCAGCACCGCCGCCTGGATGGTATCGAGCCGCCCGGTCATGCCGACGCGCACATTGTCATAGCGATCGGTGCCCTGCCCGTGATTGCGCAAGCTCCTGATCATGTCCGCGAGCGTGTCGTCGTCGGTGAACACCGCGCCCCCGTCGCCGTAGCAGCCGAGCGGCTTGGCCGGAAAGAAACTGGTCGTGGTGACGGGCGCGAGCGTTCCGATCTTGCTGCCCTTGGTGTCCGCGCCGAAGGACTGCGCGGCGTCGTCGATCACGTAAAGACCGAGGCGCTGCGCGACCGGGTTGATCGCGTCGTAGTCGGCCGGCAGTCCGAACAGGTCGACAGTCATCAGCGCCTTCGGTTTGAGGCCGGCGCGCTTGGCCGTCGCGACGGCTTTCTCGATGCCAGCAGGGTCGATATTGAACGTCGTCTCGTTCACGTCCGAGAACACCGGCGTCGCGCCGACGAGCGCGATCGATTCCGGTGTCGCCGCGTAGGTGAAGGACGGACAGATCACCGCATCGCCCGCGCCAATGCCCTTGGCCATCAGCACCAGCACGAGCGCGTCGGTCCCGCTTGCGACGCCGATCGCGTGCCGCGCTCCACAAAAGCCCGCGAGGTCCTTCTCGAGCGCAAACACCTCCGGCCCGTTGATGAACTGGCAGTGGTCGGTCACGCGTTTGATCGCGTCGTCGATGCGCGATCCGAGCCGGCGGCGCTGCGCCGCAACGTCGATGAACGGGATCGGCGCGGGATCGAGTCGTGCGTGCTGGTTCATGGGCATTCCAGAAGCGAAACGACTGTTCAGCCGGCGACGCGGCGCGGCTTGCGGGGCGCGGGTTCGGCGACCGCGCCACCGTTAAGGCAGCGCATCGCGATTTCGAGGCTGGCAACGCCCTCTTCGCCGGTCACTGCCGGTGCCTGCCGGGCGCCGACCGCCTTGATGAAGTCGATGAGCTCGGCGCGCAGCGGCTCGGCATGCCCGACCGACAGATGGCGCATCGAATAGCTGCCGTCGGCCTGGAAGCCGAAGCATTCGCTGACCTGACGCGTCAGCAGGTCGGCCATCAGGTATTTCTTGCGCGTCGCGATGTACACGGTGCGCGCCTTGAACGGCGTCAGCCAGTTCGTGTTGATGTGCGCGAGCACGCCCGACGCCGTGCGGAACTGCAGCAGCGCGATATCCTCGCGCTCGGCGATCGCGCTTTTGAGCTGCGGCTGCACCTCGATGATCTCGCTATCCGTGAACCAGCGGATCAGGTCGATGTCATGCACCGCGAGGTCGATCACCACGCCGACATTCGACATGCGCGGCGGGAACGGGCCGACCCGGGTGATCGCGATCGAGAGGATGTCCTCGCCGCGGATCGCCTCCTTGATCGCCTGCACCGCCGGATTGAAGCGCTCGACATGGCCGACCATCAAGGTCACGCCGGCGCGCTTGGCGGCGGCCGTGATGGCGCGGCCCTCCTCGATATTCGAGGCGATCGGCTTTTCCACCAGCACATGGACGCCGCGCTTGATGCAGGTGAGCGCGAGGTCGTGATGCAGGTGGGTCGGGGCCGCGATGACGGCGGCATCGATGCCGAGTTCGAGCAGCGCCTCGACATCGTCGCAGGCCTCGCAGTGCAGGACCTGCGCCAGCAGGGCACGGTGCCCGGCGCCTGGATCGGCGACCCCAACCAGTTCGACGCCCGGCAGGTCGGCCAGCACCCGGGCATGATTGCTGCCCATGATGCCGACGCCGACGACGCCGACGCGCACCGTCTTGTCCGCGCTGTCCTTCGCGGTACCGCCCATGCGACGCTCAATCCCCGGGGGACACGCCCCCAAAACGCCCCGATATCTCCGCTTCCCTAGCACGCCCCCGCGGACGTGGCGACCACCCGCAGGTCGGGCACGAACACGTTTTGAATCAACAAATTACAGGGCGCAGCAGTCGTGCCGGTAGGGCAATCCGGAGGCGGACGTCAGGCTCGGCGGTAGCCGCGATACCAGTCCACGAAGCGCCCGACGCCCTCGGCCAACGGGGTAGCGGGGCGGAAGCCGACGGCTTGCTCCAGATCGGAGGTATCGGCGCAGGTGTCGGTCACGTCGCCCGGCTGCATGGGGCTCAGCTCGCGCACCGGGCGCTTGCCGGTCGCGCGTTCGATCAGGTCGACCAATTCGGTCACGACGACCGGCTGGCTGTTGCCGATGTTATAGACGCGCCAGGGGGCAAAGCTCGTTGCGGGGTTCGGCGCCTCGCCGGACCAGGCCGGATCAGGCGTCGCCGGCTTGTCGATCAACCGCACCACGGCTTCCGTCACGTCGTCCACGTAGGTGAAATCGCGCCGCATCCGGCCCTGATTGAACAGCCGCACCGGCCGGCCGCCGAGGATCGCCTCGGTGAACAGCCACACCGCCATGTCGGGCCGCCCCCACGGACCGTAGACGGTGAAGAAGCGCAGGCCCGTTGCCGGCAGGGCGAAGAGATGCGCATAGGCATGCGCCATCAGTTCGTTCGCCTTCTTGGTCGCACCATAAAGGCTCACCGGATGATCGACATTGTCCGACGTGCGGAAAGGCACGCGCGTATTGCCGCCGTAGACCGACGACGACGACGCGTAGATCAGGTTGCCACAGCCGTGATGGCGGCAGCCTTCGAGCACGTTCAGGAAGCCTGTGAGGTTGGCGTCCGCATAGGCGTGGGGCTCGGTCAGCGAATGACGCACGCCGGCTTGCGCCGCCAGATGGATCACCACCGGAAAACGGTGCGCCGCGAACAGCGCGGCCATGCGGTCCCGGTCCGCGAGATCGGCGCGCTCGAACCGGAACGAAGGAAACGTCGCAAGCTCGGTGAGCCGCGCCTGCTTCAGCGCCGGATTGTAATAGGCATTGAGATTGTCGAGCCCGACGACCGCGCGGCCCTGCTCGGCAAGGCGCCGCGCCACGTGATAGCCGATGAAACCCGCGGCGCCCGTGACCAGGATCGGACCGTCCGGCATTTTTGTCCCCTGCTCAGGTTTGCGCGCCGGGCGCGGCCTTGTCCACGCCGAACGAGGCGTAGAGCGCGGTGACGGTGCGCCGCACGGCCTCTTCGGTGAACCGCTCTTCGAACCGCGCATGCGCTGCGCGCCCGAGGCGCTGGCGCAGCGCCGCATCGCCAGCAAGCCGGACCAAAGCCTGCGCCGCCACCTCGATGTCGTGCGGAGGCACCAGAAAACCTTCCACGCCATCGTGTACGAGATCGCGGCACCCGGGCACGTTGGTGGTGACGACCGGCCGGCCGGCCGCGGCGGCCTCGATCAGGCTGCGCGGCACGCCCTCGCGGTACCAGGTGAGCAGCATCGCGACGTGATGCTCGCGCCAGACGCGGGCAACGTCAGTGGTGCGTCCCTGCCAGCGGATACCGGACGCAGCGGAAAGAACCTGAAGCTCTGCTTCCGTGCAGGTGCGCCGGTTCGAAGGGTCGGGCGAGCCGTAGAGATCGAGCTCGACGGCGGCGCCCAACGCACGCGCACGCTTCACGGCCTCGACGGCCTCCGCGATACCTTTCGGCCAGATCATGCGCGCGACCACGGCGACTTTCAGCGGCGGCGCAGGTGGCTCCGGCGCAGGCGGAAATTCAGCCGAATCGACGCCGGCACCCGGCACGATCGTCACCGGCGCATCCGCCGCGAGGCCGAATTCGGCCGGATCGTCGAAGTTCTCGAACAGATAGCGCGTGCCCGGCCGGCGCAGCCATCGCCCGACCACGAGGCGCGCGAACAGGCTCGCGAGCCGCTCCTTGAGGCCATCATCGATCCAGAGATGCCCGAGCCCCGTGGGTGCCAGCACCAGCCGCTCCACACCGGCAAATCGGGCCGCAAGGCCTCCGAGCACGACCATGCGCAGAGCAATGCAATGGACGATGTCCGGCCGTTCCTCGCGCACGATCCGCACCATGCGGGCGAAAGCGGCAAGCGCCGCGAACGGGCCGAAGCTGCGCCGCTCATTTTCCAGCGGCACGACGCGGCACCCTTCCGCCGTTATACGGTCCGCGTGGTCGCGCACGCGCGTCGCCACCACGACCTGAAATCCGGCCGCACGGGCCGCGCGCGCCATAGGCAGGAAGTGGGAGACGAAAAACCAGTCCTCGGTGATGAGATAAAGAAGCTTGGGCATCTGCGCTCAGCGGATCGACGAGGCGCCCCGCTTTAGCTTAAAAATCCCCTTGTGGCGACTGGAGGGCCGATTGGGGGAGTTCGCTGAGTCCACCGCCCTATGGGCTGTGTTCGGCGCGGTGCTCGTCATCGCCTGGGCGGGAAGCGCCGGGCTGATCGTGGCATTGCGGCCGCTGCTGGTGCGTTACGCGCTGGCGCGCCCTAACGCGCGCTCGTCGCACACCGCGCCGACGCCGCAGGGCGGCGGCATCGCGGTCGTCGCCGCAACCCTTGTCGCGAGCTGGATCGGCGTCGCGCTCACGGCCTCGCTGATGCCGGTCGGCCTCAATCGCCTGACCGTGCTCAGCATCGCGACCGTGCTGCTGGCGCTGATCGGCGCGGTCGACGATATCCGCACGCTCGGCCCGCTGCCGCGGCTGCTGATGCATATCCTTGCCGTCGCCATGGTGATCGCGACGCTGCCGGCCGATTTCCACATCGTGCCGCTGCTCCCCGTCGCGGTCGAGCGCGCGCTCCTGATCCTCGGCGGGGTCTACTTCATCAACATCGTCAACTTCATGGACGGCCTCGACCTGATGACCGTCGCCGAGGTGGTGCCGATCACCTGTGGTTTCATCGTGCTCGGCTTCAACGGCGTGGACTGGCTGCCGGCAATGCTGGTCGCGGTCGCGCTGCTCGGCGCGATGCTCGGCTTCGCGCCGTTCAACCGCCCGGTCGCCAAACTATTCCTCGGCGATGTCGGCAGCCTGCCGATCGGGCTCTTGTTTGGGTGGCTGATGCTGATGCTCGCGGGCCAGGGCTATGTGGCGGCGGCCTTCCTGCTGCCGCTCTATTACCTCGCCGACGCGACGATCACCCTTGTGCGCCGCATCGCCCATGGCGAGCGCATCTGGGAGGCGCACCGCTCCCACTTCTACCAGATCGCGACGAAACGCGGCTTCACGGTCCCCGACGTCATCGTGCGCGTCTTCCTCGTCAATTGCGCGCTGGTCGCGCTCGCGGTCATCAGCGTGGTCGAGCCGGACCCGCTCGCGGATCTGCCGCTCGTCGTCCTCGGAGCGGCCTTCGTCGGCTGGCTGCTCGTCACCTTCGCGCGCGGCAAGCGGTAGACCTATTCGAGCATGATCTTGTCCGAAAACCGGTTCCCACTTTTCGGGATCATGCTCACGCCGCCTCGCCGTCGAAGTCGGGCACCGCGTCGCGCAGCACGCCGTAGATGACCGAGCGGTCGTCACGCGCGAGCCCCTGCTCCAACGCCGCAAGCCAGCCGCGCATCGCCTCGACCGACGGATTGCTCGGCTTGGCGGCGACAATGCCGGCGATGCCGATCTCGACGATCGGTTCGTTGCGGGCGAACAGGATCTCGTTGAGCCGCTCGCCCGGACGAATGCCGGTGTAAGTGATCGCGATGTCGCGGCCGGGCTCCAGCCCTGAGAGCCGGATCATCCGCTCGGCGAGATCCGCGATCTTCACGGGCTGCCCCATGTTGAGCACATAGACGGAGACGTCATGGCGATCGGGCCCGAGAGCGTGGCTTGCGGCCGTGACGACGAGGTCGCAGGCTTCGCGGATGGTCATGAAGTAGCGGACCATGTCCCGGTGCGTGACGGTCACGGGACCGCCCGCCTCGATCTGCGCCTTGAACTTCGGCACCACCGAGCCGTTCGAGGCGAGCACGTTGCCGAAGCGCACCGCGATCAGCCGCATCGGGGCCCGCCCCGCGGCGCGGCGCGCGAAATCGGCATCGAGAGCCTGGCAATACATTTCGGCGAAGCGCTTGGTCGCGCCCAGCACCGACACGGGCTCGATCGCCTTGTCGGTCGAGATCATCACCATCGCGGTGGCGCCTGCCGCGACCGCGGCGTCGGCAGCGTTGATCGAGCCGAACACGTTGGTCTTGACGCCCTCGCCCCAGTCGCGCTCCAGGAGCGGCACGTGTTTCAGCGCGGCCGCGTGGAACACGATGTCCGGTTTGAACTCGGCGAACACGCGCGTGATGCGCTCGCGGTCGCGCACGTCGGCGATCTTGCCTTCGATCCGCGCCTGCGCGCCCTTGGCGGCGAGCGCCTCGGTCACGGCGTACAACGCGACCTCGGAATGCTCGACGACGAGGAGCCGCGCCGCACCGAAGGTGATGACGCGATCGCAGATCTCCGCGCCGATCGAGCCGCCGCCACCGGTGACGATGATGGACTTGCCGCGGATGAACTGCTCGAGCCGCTGATAGTCGATCATCACGCTCGGACGCAGCAGCAGGTCTTCGACCGCGATCGGTGCGAGCTGGAGTGCATCGCCGCCTTCCGTAAGGCTCGGCAGACGGCTCGTCTGCAGCCCGAGCCGGCGCGCCTGCATCAGCGTCGTCTCGGGCGTCACCTCGGGGACGAGCGCGGACGGCGTGAAGATCAGCCGCGTGACGCGCATGCCGCGCCCCTCGACGTCGCGCACGACCTGTTCGAGATCGTCGAGGGTGCCGATCACCGGAATACCGCGAATGCTCTGCCCGCGATCCGCCGCGGACGGCGACAGGATGCCGATCGGACGCACCTTGCTGACCGCGCCACTCTCGATCGCGCGCAGCAGCACCTCGGCATCGGCCGCACGCCCGAGCACCAGCGTCGGAATGGTCTGGCCCTCGCGCGCGTGCTGCTGCGCGCGCACGTAGCGGAACTGGCGGTAGGCGACGCGCGAGCCGGACAGGAACGCGATCTGCAGGAACCAGTAGAGCAGGATCGTAATCTTGCCGAAGAAATACGTGCCGTAGAGCTGCGGTGCGACCAGGATGTAGTCGAGCGCGAGCAGCGAGATCGCCAGCACGGTCGCGGCGCGCACGATGTTGCCGAGATCGGGCAGCGACGTGAAGCGCCACTTCGCCTCGTGCAGGCCGAACACGTAGTACACGAAGCCCGCATAGACCACGAAGCCGGGCAGGATCGGGAGGAGCCCGTCGAGGCGCGATGCGAGCCCGACCAGCTCGAACCGCATGAAGAAGCTCGCCACGATCGCCGCCGCGGTCGCGACGAGATCGTGCGCCATGATCAGGATCTGGCGCGGCGTCAGCGAAAGCCTGGTCATGGCGGGGGCGGCCGCTCGCTCATGCGCCCTCAATAGCTGCGTTCAGCCCTGCGCGCTACTGGCGCGCGCCACGGCGCGCGCGAGCGCCTGGTCGACGGCGCCGAGCACCTGTGCGGCGGACAGCTCGTCGAGGCACTGGCTGTAGCTCTCGCGATGGCGCTCGCAGCCCTCCTGCTGGCAGGGCAGGCACGGCAGTGGATTCTGCACCAGCCAGACATTGCCGCGCCGCTGGATCGTGCCGGCCGCGACCCACGGATCGACGAGACCGCCGATCGGCCACGGGCCGAACAGTCGCGGGTCGGTCGGGCCATAGAGCGCGACGGTCGGCGCGCCCGCCGCCGCCGCGAGGTGGGTGACCGAGGTGTCGGGGCCGACATAGACCTGTGCGCCGCCGATCAGCGCGGCAAGTTCCGGCCACGTCAACACGCCATCGAGCCGCCGGACCTCGGGCCCCGCGCCCCAGAGCTTGTCGAGATACTGCCGGTCCCCCTCCGACGGTCCCCCGGTCGCGACGACCGCAAGGCCCCGCGCGGTCAGTCCCGCGGCGAGCGCGCGCCAGCCGTCATCGGTCCAGCGCTTGTAGCGGAACATCGGCACCGCATGGATGACCGCATAGGGACGATCGGGACGCAGGTCGGGGCGCACCGCACCGGCCGGAGGCACAAGCTCCTCGGCCTGCGGAATGCCGAGCGCGTCGGCAATCCGCAACAGATCGGCGACGCGATGCAGTTCCGGGTCGGTCACGACCGAGTGCGCGAGCATGCGCTGCTTCAGCCTCGCCATGAAGCCAGCGCCCTCAACCATGCCGATGCGCGTACGCCCGGCGGCCCATGCGAACCCGGTCGGACGGTCGCCGGTCTGTGTGGAGATCGCGAGATCATAGTGCCGCCACAGGCGGCGGATGAGTGTAAGGCTTTCGCGTTTCGTCGGCCGCGCCGCTATCACGATGGTTCCGGCAAGATCGGGATTGCCGACGAGGATTCCTTCGGTCCCGGCGAACACGAGGGCTTCGATCGTGGCGTCCGGATAGGCTTGCTTCAGGCTGCGGATCAGCGGCGTCGTGAGCAGCACATCGCCGAGCCGGCGCAGCGCGACGACCAGGATGCGGGCATTGATGGGAAGCTCGATCGTCATCGCGCCTCAAGCGTCGCGGCTGCCGGCGATGCACGCGCGCGCAGCGCCATTCCACCAAGAACGCCGACCCCTATTACGTAGAACCAGCCGTGGAAGAAATCGAACAGGTGCGAATTGAACAGCGATGAGACGACGTTCTGCAACACGATGACGAGGCCGATCCAGGCGACGATACCGCCGCCGCGAAACAGAGCGAGATGTGCGACCCACATGGCGATCAGGATCGTAAGCCCCACGAGGCCGAGCTCGATCGCCACGGCAAAATACTGATTGTGCGGATTGACCGCCGCGAACGCGCCCGGCCCGATTTCATTCACGGCGGCATCGCGGAACAACTTCGGCATCATGCCGGTGCCGTGACCGATGACCGGCGCCGCAGCGATGAAGGCGAGCGACTTCTTCCAGAACTCGATCCGCAGCGACGATGAGCTGACTGTGTTATCGGTGCGATAAGTGGAGACATCGTTGATGCTTTTCAGCACGCGCAGACGCAGAAACGGCGAAGAGGCCCATGCGGCCGCAACGAGGATCGCCCCAGCGATGAACGCGCCTAGTGTTCCCTTCCAGCCAAGCTCGCGCAGCCCGAAGATGAGGAGCAGCACCGGGACCACGACGAGCGCGGTGCGCCCCGTCGCCGCATAGAGGATGTTGACGAAGAACAGAACGGCGAGCAGCACGAGGCCGGCCGCGCGTGCGAAACGGCGCACCCGCACCTGACCCATCGCGATCGCCAACAGCGCGAAGCCGCAGACCAGGAACTCCGTGCTCTGCGCCACATAGTCCTTGACCGGCACGCCCGGAAGTTTGCCGGGAACGAACAGCTTCTTCTCGGGCACGAGAATCCAGAGAATCTGGAGCACCCATGACACGGTCAGCAGCAGCAGGCACGAGGCGAGAAATCCGTACAATACCGGCAGCCCGCGATCCGAACGACGGAACTGAATAAGCAGGAGCGGAATGATGAGGAGCTTGTTGTAGCCGCCGACGCCGGCCAGACGCTCCGCAAAGCCCACCTGCCCCCACGCAAGCCCGAGGATCGCAAACACCCACAACAGCACCGGCAATCCGCCGGCCGCGCTCGAAAGCTCGCGCCGCAGCGCGGCGACATCGAGCGTCGGGGCGAGCGCAAGCAGCCACAGCACAAGGCACACACCGGTCGCCGAGGTTGACCACGGCAGCGTGACCGCGACGGCGACCACGAGCCAGTCGGCCAGGCGCTCCAGGGCCGCTCGGTCGAGGAACTTGCCGTTCACGGCATCTGTCATTCTCGCCCAACACTTTGCTCTATGCGCGCCGGAACGCCACGTTTTGACGGTTGCGCGCGAACGCAGTGTAGCCGCGACTCTCCAGCAATGCGAACACGTCGGTCCGCCACTGGCCGCGGGTGTCTTCGATCAGCACGATCCCTGGCAGGAGGTGATCGGGTGCCGCCGGCAGAAATGGCACGAGCGCCAGATCCTCGGCACCCTCCACGTCGATCTTCAGCGCGTCGATCGCCGTGACGCCGGCGTCTGCAAGGATCGCGGCGAGCGGGCGGCACGGCACCGAAACCTGCTCCACGCCCCCGGACGTCATCGCGTTCTTGTCGATGTGCGTCCCGCCGCTGTCGCGCCCGTCGATCAGAAGTTCGACCGCACCCTCCCGATCCGCGACCGCGATCGGCAGGACCTCGACCGCAGCGCCGGGATTTGCCGCAAGGTTAAAGCGCAGCCGTTCGAGGATACCGGGCTGTGGTTCGATCGCGAGGATGCGCGCGTCGCTTCCGGCGCGCGCCGCGACGAAGAGCGAATAGAGCCCGACATTGGCGCCGATGTCGACAAAGGTGAAGGCCCCGCCCGCGACGCGGCGGCGCTCGATGGCCTGCGCCAGCACATCGCGTTCGAACACGTCGAACATCTGCGGCGTGAACAGGGCGTTCTTTTCGCAGCCGTTGCGGCGCGGATAGAGCCGCAGCCGCATGCCCCAGAGCATAATATCGAAGCAGCCTTCACCGATCTTTGACATCACGATGCGGCGAAAGATCATCGCAATGCGAAGTCCGAGCCAGTTGTCCGGCATGCTGCGCGTGACCGCGAGAATCAGGCGGTCGAGTCCGCGCGGCGCCCGCATGCCCCAGGACGAAGGATCGAAAGTCGCGAAGAATGTGTTAGGCCCGCTCATGCGGTCTATCGCTTGCCGCAGGCTGCATTGGGAGCGTCGAAAGGCCTCGCAACGCACGCACCCGATCCGACTTCAGCAAATCATCAAGCAGTGCCTGATTTGCCTCCAGCCCCGAGCGATCCGCGTCCTTATGCCAAAGGTGGAGCACGCCGGTCGCGAAGCGGCCGTCCTTGCGCGATACGCCGCTTCGCAGGAGCCGGATGGCGAGGTCCGAATCGTGCGGACCCCACCCACGATAAAGTTCTTCCTGACCGTCGACCCGATCGAGATCGGCGCGCCAGATCGCGAGATTGCAGGTGCGCACGCTGTGCCAATTGTGCGATCCGCGCTTGCGCAGCGGACCGAGGGGAAGCGTCAAAAGCGGCGTGACGCGATTCACCTCTCCGCGCGCACGCAATCCGACGAAACGGGACAGCGGCCACGCCTCAGGATCGGCTTGGTCCAGCAGAACGGCTGTACTGAGTTCGCGCGACATCAGCACGCGGTTGCCGAACACGAACCAGCCCGGCTCGGCGAGGCTGCGATGGCGCGCGATGAAATTCGGACGCGGAATGCAGTCGCCGTCAAGGAAGACGCAATAGGTGCCGCGGCTCTTCGCGATCGCCTTGTTGGAGATCTCGGGCGCGCGAAAACCGTCATGCTCCTGCCAGACATGCGCCAGCGGTACGCCGACGCGATGGCGCCACGCGTCGACGACGGCGGCCGTCGTCGGAGGCGAGCCGTCATCCGCGACGATCACCTCGAAATTGCGGTCGGTCTGATCCGACAGCCCACGCAGCACCGCGTCGAGCGCATCCGGCCGATCGTAGGTCGTGATCAGAACGGAAATGAGTTCAGTCACTACGTCGCCCCACCAGCCGTCCGCCGCTCAGCGCCAGGATGTCCAAAGTTGAACGGCCCGTGATATATTGCTTGCGCTGCCCGCCGGCATACGGTCTCGACATCATAGTCCGCGCCGGGAAAGTCGGAGACAAGACGCTGGTCGCGATATCCGGGCGTGTCGAAACCGTTGGCGGCGGCTCCGAGCTCGTTCTCTGGTGTGGTGATGGACGTGATTGTCGGCATTTTCTCTCTTTCACAGACCCGCGGGGGCGCCGATTGGCGTTCTTTCAATCACGTTCGATCCGCCGGCGCTAGACGGGTTGCAATCGGCCTATTTGGGGCTCGCCGGGGCACGAAACTCTCGCGGACGGCCCATAAAAACCCGCGCATCGGCGCTCGCCTGCCGTGATGCCGCCGCGCGTAGTCGTAACCGGCCGGCACGGGCAACTGGTCCGGTCGATGTTGGAGATCGGGCCGGCCCGCGGCGCGGAGGTTCTGGCGGTCGGGCGGCCCACGCTCGAACTGACCGACATCGGCTCGATCGACAGCGCGATCTCCGTGCTTGCTCCTCAGGTACTCGTCAGTGCCGCCGGCTACACCGACACCGAAGGCTCCGAAGTCGAACCGGATATTGCGCACGCGATCAACGTGGATGGCACCCGCGCGGTCGCCGCCGTGGCGCGCAAGCTCGGCGTGCCGCTCATCCACGTATCGAGCTCGTATGTGTTCGACGGCCTGAACCGGGAGGCCTATCGCGAGGACGACGCGGTCGCGCCTGTGAGCGCATACGGGCGGACCAAGGCGCTCGGCGAAGCAGCAGTAATTGCCGCGCAAGCCGATTACGTCATCTTGCGGACCTCGCTGGTGTTCAGCCCGTTCGGCCGGAACTCGCTGACCAACATGCTTAGGCGTGCCGAGCAGCAGGACGAAATCCATGTCGTCGCCGATCAAACCGTCAATCCGACGGCGGCAGCGGATCTTGCGGACGGAATCCTGACCGTCGCCCGCAACCTCATCGAGAGGCCGCGGAAGTCTGAACATTATGGGATGTTCCATCTGGCGACACGCGAGACTGCGACACCCGCCGAGTTCGCGACCACGCTGCTCGCGATGTCGGCCGCACTCGGCGGTCCGTCAGCGCGCGTCGTTCCGATCACGAGCCAGGAGTTCAAATCGCGCGTCCGTCGCCCGCTCAATGCGCGGCTCGATTGCAGCAAGATCGCGCGCGTTCACGGCATCGAGATTCAGCACTGGCATCCGCCATTGAGCATGAGCGTCGCGCGCATTCTCGAAGGCGACTGTTAACGCATGGCGTGACCGCGGGGCGCCGCAACCAAGATCAGCTCATTCACGGCGACTGCCCGCGAGCCACGCCTTGACGTAGCGGTAATAAGTGCCTTCGGCATTGGCGACCGCAAGCATGAAACCTGCCGCCCCGTCGAGGAAGCCGAGACGCAATACGTAAGTACGCAGGAACGCGAACGCACCGTGCATGACACCTTTGAACACCGACACACGCTTGCCGGACGCGACGAGCTTCTTGGCACCGAGCGTCGAATAACTGTCCATGCGGCGGATCGCGTCTTCCAGCTTGAGCACCGGATAGTGCGTCAGCGGCGCCTTCAGGCGTGCAACCGGGCCGTCGCAGATCACCCGCTCGTGCACCACATCGTCGGAGAAACGCGCCTTGCCACGCCGGAACAGCCGCAGCGCCCGATCGGGAAACCAGCCCGAATGGCGCATCATGCGGCCGCAGAAGCTCGAATTGCGCGGGAATTCGTAGCCGCTGATCTTCTCATTATCGATCGCCTTGAGAATCGCGTCCTTGAGCTCCGGCGTGACGCGCTCGTCGGCATCGATCGACAGCACCCAGTCGCCGCGCGCGAGCGAGAGCGCATAGCCCTTCTGCGCGCCGAAGCCTTGCCAATCGTGGAAGCCGATGCGCGCGCCCTTCTCCTTGGCGATCAGGACGGTGCCGTCGCTGCTGCCGCTATCGACCACGATCCGCTCGTCACAGAACGCGACGCTGTCGAGGCAATCGCCGATATTGGCGGCCTCGTCCTTGGTGATGATGATCGCGCTCAGCCGCGGCAAGACATCCTCAAATCTGCAAGCGGATCACGAGCCGCCATTCGGGAGCGCCCCGATCCAGCGCCACCACCGATCGCGCAGCCGCCGCTTGCGGTCGCGCAGCATGCGCACGGGTTGCGCCAGATGATATTTGCGCACGAGCTGCAATGACCCTAGACCGAGCTCCGGCGCATCGAGCCGCGGGACATACCAGCCGTTCAGGCCGGTCCGGCGGATCAGCCGGTATCCGGCACCCGTGAGGTGCCGGTGGATGGCAAGGCTCGCCAGATGGTCCTCGATCAGGATCAGTCGCGGGCGCCAACGGGCGAGATCGAATCCGCGCAGCACCGAAACTTCATGGCCTTCGACGTCGATCGACACGAAATCGATCGCGCGCGGCGCGTTCGCTTCTCCCAGGATATCATCCAAGGTACGCACCGGCACATCGACTGCGCCATGCGGCTCTATCCCGGTGACCGCGAGATCGCCGTGGAGCGATGAATGAGGACCTGACAGATAGAGCGTCATCGTGCTTCCCGCTCGATCCGGCGACGAACAGGCCGCCGCCACGACGCGCGCACGACGGCCGTGGCGAAGGTTCTCGGCGAGATCCGGTTGCGGCTCGACCAACACTCCGCTCCAGCCGTTTTGCTCGAAGCCCCAGGTCTGCGACCCACGTTGCGGATCGTTGGCGCCGACCTCAACGAAGAATCCGTCGCGCTTGTTGCCGAAGAATTCGACCTTCAGCCGATCCTCAGCGTGATCCGGAAAGACGGTGCGCATGACGTCTCATGGCTTCCGGGATCGCGATTGCGCAACGATATTCGTTGTGCTCTGGCCGGGCACGAGATCGACGAGGATCACTTCGCCGCCCGCGGCCTCGACCACCTCGCGGCCGACCACCTTTTCGCGCGTGTAGTCGCCGCCTTTCACGAGCACCGACGGCCGCACCTGAAGGATCAGTTCGAGCGGCGTGTCTTCCTCGAACACCGCCACGAGATCGACCGCCTCGAGCGCGGCCAGCACCTCGGCGCGCGAACCGATCGGCTGGATCGGCCGGCCATCGCCCTTCAGTCGCGAGACCGAGGCATCGCTGTTGAGGCCGACCACGAGCCGGTCGCAGGCTGCGCGCGCCTCCGCCATCAGCTTCACGTGTCCGCGATGCAGGAGATCGAAGCAGCCATTGGTGAAACCGATGCGCAGCCGCTGGCGCCGCCACTCGCCGAGGCGTTCATCGAGCATCGCGCGGTCATAGACGATCTTGTCTTCCGTTGTGGTCGCAGCGGCCGGCAGCAGGCGGTGGCGCAGCTCGCTGACGCTGACCGTCGCGGTACCGGGCTTGCCGACGACGACGGCAGCGCCCGCATTGGCGGCACGCATCGCGCTCTCATAATCGGCGCCGAGCGCGAGCATCACGGCAAGGATGGCAACGACCGTATCGCCCGGCCCCGACACGTCGCGCACCCGCACCGCATAGGCCGGCACGTGCACGGGGTCTTGCCCTTCGACATAGAGGGTCATCCCCTCCTCGCTGCGCGTCACCAGCACGGCGCGCGCCGCGACCATGCGGGCAAGCTCGGCGGCGGCTTCCGAGATCGCCGCATCACCGATCGCCTCGCGCCGCGTCGCGGTCGCGAGTTCGCGCCGGTTGGGCGTGATCAGCGTCGCGCCGCAATAGATCGCATAGTCGGCCGCCTTGGGATCGACGATCACCGGAATTTGCGCGCGCGTCGCGGCCTCGATGATCGCGCCGACGACGCGCGGCGTGAGTACGCCCTTGGCATAGTCGGAGAGCACCACCACCGTGACGCGCGGCAGCGCCGCGAGCGCACGCGCGATCAACTCGCCCTCGCGGTCCGCATCGGCGGCTGCGGCATCCTCCCAGTCGGCGCGCAGCAGATGGGTTGAGAAATGCTCGGACACGAAACGCACCTTGCGCGTCGTCGGCCGAGCGCGGTCGACGACCAGCGAAGGCTCGATGCGCGTGTCGGCCTGCAGCGCCGAAATCACCGTGCGGCCGGCGTCGTCGTCGCCGACCATGCCGACGAAGATACAGCGCGCGCCGAGCGAGGCGACGTTGCGCGCCACGTTGCCGGCGCCGCCGATCGTGACGTCGCTGCGCTTGACCGCGAGCACCGGCGCCGGCGCCTCCGGCGAGATGCGCGCGACCTCGCCATAGACGAACTCATCGAGCATGAGGTCGCCGACGCAGAGGATGGTCTGCTGGCCGATATCCTGCAGGCGCTTTTCGAAATCGAACATCATCGTCCCGATCGATGCCGCAGCCGCTCCGGCGCCCGCAGCACCGAGGCCGTGCCCTCAAAGCCGCGCCCTCCCTTTGCCCCACTCCGCCAAAGGGTGCAACATGGCCAGCCGACGGGAAAACGAAGTCGTTGGCGCCCGGCGCTCGAAAGGCCAATCCTCACTTCCGCAGTTACGTCCATAAAAATGAGTTATAATTTACTTCTATGAAGAAATGAATTCCATTTCATTAAATTCCTCTCCGAGCCAGGGTATGCGGAGCCCTTCGATGGACCGCCGCCCGATCCTGGTCGTGCCCTACATGTGGATCGGCGACTTCATCCGCTGCCAGTCGGTCGCCAAGGTGCTCAAGGCACGCTTCCCGGCACGTCCCATCGACTTTTTGGCGACGACCCTGTGCGCACCGCTCGCCGATTACATGCCCGAGCTGCGCCAGGTGATCGTGGTCGATCTCCCGCGCAAGCAGCTTGCGCTTGGCGAGCACCGGGCGCTTGCCGGCCGTCTCAAGCGCGAAAACTACGGCAGCGCCTTCGTGATGCCGCGCACCTGGAAATCCGCACTCGCGCCGTTTCTCGCCGGCATCCCGGAGCGCACCGGATGGTTCGGCGAGTGGCGGTTCGGCCTCCTCAATGACCTGCGCCACGGCGAGCACGGCCTGCCGCGCATGGTCGACCGCTGCGCCGCGCTCGCGCTGGCCAAGGACGAGAAGCCGCCCGCCAACTGGCCGCTTCCGGAGCTGCGCGTGCCGGCGACCGAGATCGCGGGCTGGCGCGAGCGCCTTGGTCTGGGCATCGGACCGGCGGTCGCACTTGCGCCCGGCGCGGTCGGCCCGTCGAAGCGCTGGCCAGCCGCCGCCTTCGCGGAGCTCGCGCGCCGCCTCGTGGACCAGGGCGTCACCGTCTGGGTGCTCGGCGGGCCCGGCGAAGCGCCGCTCGCCCGCATCATCGCGGAGGTCGGACCCGGCGTACGCGACCTGACCGGCAGCGACCTGCGCAACGCGATCCTGGCGCTCGCGGCAGCCGACGTCGCGGTCTCGAACGACTCCGGGCTGCTGCACGTCGCGGCCGCGCTCGGCACGGCCTCGATCGGGATCTTCGGGCCGACCAGCCCGTGGCATTGGGCCCCGCTCAATCCGCTCGCTGCCACGGTCGAGGCTCAGATCGAGCTGGCATGCCGGCCCTGCCACAAGCCGGTCTGCCGCGTGGTGCATCATCGCTGCATGCGCGATATCAGCCCACAGCAGGTCCTCGCCGTCACGCAGCGCGCGCTCGCAGTAGCGAAAGCCCCGAGCTAACCGGCGACTTTCTCGACCGCCGCCACGACCTCCGCGACCGCGGGGGAAGCACTGTTGCCGCCGACGATCGTGATCGGCCCGGCTCCCATCGGCCCGTACAATCCGGGCTCGGTGCCGACGAATACCGCAACCAGCGGCACGCCCAGCGCGGCCGCAAGATGCGCAAGCCCGGTGTCGACGCCGACCACTAGGCGCGCTCCTGCGATCAACCGCGCCACCTCATCGAGCGGACGCCGTTCGGGGACCTGCGCCCGCGGAACGCGCGCAGCGATCGCCTCGCTGTTCGCGCGTTCGGCCTCGCTTCCCCACGGGATCACGAGGTCATAGCCCCGCGCCGCCAGCGTCGCGCCAAGCGCGATCCAGTTCTCCACCGGCCATTCCTTTTCGGGTCGCGCCGTCGCATGCAGCAGCACCGAATGCCGGCCGTCCGACGCGCCGGAGAGCCTCGCGCGGTCGAGACCGAAATCGATCGCGCCCTCCGGCGCATAACCGAGCGCAAGCCCGGTCAACAGCCGATTGCGCGCAATCGCGTGCCGCGAGCGATCGACGCGGTGGCGAACATCGTAGAAAGGCGCGGCAAGCCGCTCCTTGATGCTTGCCGCGTCGTAGCCGTGCCGTTGCCCGCGCGCGGCGCGCGCGATCACGGCCGAGCGGAACAGGCCCTGCGTGTCGATGACCGCATCGTAGGTGCGGGCCCGCATGTCGCGTCCGAATGTGCGCATCTGCGACCAGGTCGATGGGGCAAAGAGGGTTTGGCGCCAGCGACGCGACGCCACCGGAATGACGGTCTCGATCGCGGGGTGCAATGCGACGAGCGGCGCGAACGCTTCCTCGACCACCCAGGCAAAGCGCGCTGCCGGAACGTGACGGCGCGCCTCGGTCACCGCCGGCATGTGATGGATCACGTCGCCGAGCGAGGAGGTTTTGATGAACAGAATCTCGGGCATCCGGTGCTGTTATACGCTGGCGCTCCGCCTTGTCACCGCCCGTTAACCAGCACGACTACGCCTCATAACCGCTTCTTCATTGGACTGGGCGTAACAGATTGGCCGACTAGACGCTGTACAGGTAACGTCATGACCGTCCTCGTCACCGGCGGCGCCGGCTATATCGGCAGCCATATGGTCTATGCGCTGGTCGCGGCCGGCGAGACCGTCGTCGTGCTCGATAACCTGTCGACCGGATTCGACTGGGCGATCGCCGGCGGCGTGCCGCTCGTCGTCGGTGAGACCGGCGATCAGGATCTCGCCACGAAGGCGATCAAGGAGCACGGCGTTCAATCGATCATCCACTTCGCGGCCTCGATCGTCGTACCGGACTCGGTCGCGGATCCGCTCGGCTACTACAAGAACAACACCGTCAATTCGCGCGCGCTGATGGAATGCGCCGTCAAGGGCGGCGTGAAGCATTTCATCTTCTCCTCGACCGCCGCGGTTTACGGCAATCCGGCAAATGTGCCGGTGACCGAAGACGACGCGCTTCATCCGATGTCGCCTTACGGCTCCTCCAAGCTGATGACGGAGATCATGCTGCGCGATACCAGCACCGCGCATGGCTTGAAGCATGTGATCCTGCGGTACTTCAACGTGGCCGGCGCGGACCCGGAACTGCGCACCGGGCAATCGACAAAGGGCGCGACGCACCTGATCAAGGTCGCAGTCGAGACCGCGCTCGGCCGGCGGCCGAAGATGGACGTGTTCGGCACCGACTATCCGACACCGGACGGCACCTGCGTGCGCGACTACATCCACGTGAGCGATCTCGTGCAGGCGCATCTCGACGCGCTGCGCCACCTGCGCGGCGGCGGCTCTTCTGCGACGCTCAACTGCGGCTATGGCCGCGGCTTCTCGGTGCTCGACGTGATCGAGACGGTCAAGCGCGTCTCGGGAACCGACTTCCACGTCGACTTCGCGCCGCGACGTCCCGGCGATCCGGCGCAGATCGTTGCGTCATCGGAGCGTGCCCGCGCATTGATCGGCTGGCGCCCGCAGCGCGACGACATCGCGGTCATCGTCCGCGATGCGCTCGGCTGGGAGCGCAAGCTTATGACGCGCAATTCGTGACGTTGGCGGCCCGGCGCGAGGCCGCTGATTTCGCTTGAAAATCGGCGCTTGGGCGGGCAAGGAACGGCTGCGCACCGCCCGACTGGAGACCGCATTCGTGGCCCGGTCGGCGCCCGAATGGTATGACCGCAGCCGCATGATCGCACAGCGCTTTCAGTCCCTGTTCGCGGACCCGCACGGTGCGGCTTCGCTGATCTACCGGCTGCTGTCCGAGCAGGCCTACCGCCATCGTTGGAGCTACGCGATGGCGTTCGCCCTGATGGGCGTCACCGCCGCCTGCACGGCCGCCACCGCCTATCTGCTCGGCGACGTCGTCAACCAGGCCTATGTGGCCAAGAATTTTCATGCGGTCGTGTGGATCGGCATCGCAGCTTTCACGCTGTTCGCCGTGAAGGGCGCGGCGACCTACGGTCAGCAGGTCACTATGATGCAGATCGGTAACCGCATCGTTGCCGACAACCAGCGGCGCATGTTCGACAAGCTGCTGACCGAGAGTATCGGCTTCTTCTCCGACCGCCATTCCTCCGAGTTCATCGCACGGCTCACGACCGGTGCGACCGCCGCCAACATGGTCTTATGGCTGCTCATCACGTCGTTCGGCCGCGACGCGCTGACCCTCGTGGGCCTGCTGATCGTCATGGTGATTCAGGATCCGGTCCTGTCGCTCGCCGGCATCGTGGTTGCGCCACCCGCGATGATCGTGCTGCGTTCGCTGATCCGCCGCGTACGCGCGATCGCCAGGATGCAGTTCACAGGCGGAACGCGCACGATCGAGACCTTGCAGGAAACCTTGCAGGGCCTGCGGGTCGTCAAGGCGTTCACGCTCGAAGACGAGATGCGCCACCGGCTCGATCTCAGCGTGTCGGCCGTGCGGCACGAGGCGGACAAGTGGGCGCGCGTCTCCAATCGCGCGAGTCCGCTGATGGAGACGCTCGGCGGCTTCGCGATCGCGCTCGCCATCATCTACAGCGGCTATCTGGTCATCGAGAGGGGCGCTGCGCCCGGCGGGCTGATCTCGTTTCTTGCAGCCTTCCTGCTCGCCTATGAGCCGGCGAAACGCCTCGCGCGCCTCAACCTGGAACTCAACAACCATCTGGTCGGCGTGCGCATCCTTTTCGAGGTGATGGACAGCCCGGCGACCGAGCCTCTCGACGACGACAAGCCGGCGCTGAAGCTGACGACCGCGCGCACGGAGTTCGCCGATGTGCGTTTCGCTTACCGGACGGACGATCCCGTGCTGCGCGGCATGTCGTTCGTCGCCGATCCCGGCAAGGTGACGGCGCTGGTCGGCCCGTCGGGTGGCGGCAAATCGACCGTGTTCAATCTGCTGCTGCGCTTCTATGAAGCCGGGGGCGGCGCGATCATCATCGATGGCCAGAATATCGCGGCGATTTCGCGCAACTCGCTGCGCCGTCAGATCGGTTATGTGGGGCAGGACGCACACCTGTTCCGCGGTACGGTGCGCGACAACATCCGCTACGGCAAGCTCGAGGCGACCGACGCCGAGATTCTTGGTGCCGCCAAGGCCGCGCATGCCCACGACTTCATCACGGGGTTTCCGGCCGGCTACGACACGCCGGTCGGCGAGCAAGGACATCAGCTCTCCGGCGGCCAGCGCCAGCGCATCGCGATCGCACGCGCGCTCATCAAGAACGCGCCGATCATCCTGCTCGACGAGGCGACCGCCTCGCTCGATTCCGAGTCCGAGCGCTACGTGCAGGACGCGATCGCGGAACTCTGCAAAGACCGCACCACGCTCGTCATCGCGCATCGGCTTTCCACCATCATGCATTCCGACCGCATCCTGGTGATCGAGAACGGTACCGTGGTCGAATCCGGCCGACACGACGAACTGCTGCGCACAGGCGGCCGCTATGCCTCGTTCTATCGCCTGCAATTGCGCGAACAGGCGCCGGCTGCGGCGGAATGAAACCTTTTTGCCGAAACCCCACCATCCAACCTCAATCGGATCCATGATGAGCAACGACAACTACGTTATCCCCGCCCCGTCCCAGGCCGCCGTGAAGGTCGCGGGCAGCAGCAAGACTTTTCCGGTGCGGCGCATCTGGTGCGTCGGACGCAATTATCTTGAACACATCAAGGAGATGGGCCAGGACGAGCGCGAGCCGCCGTTCTTCTTCGCCAAACCCGCGGATGCAATCGTGGATAACGGCGGCACGGTGCCTTACCCGCCGCTCACCAACGACCTGCATCACGAGGTCGAGCTCGTCGTCGCGCTCAAGAGCGGCGGCCGCAACATCCCGAAGGACAAGGCGCTCGATTGCGTCTGGGGCTACGGCGTCGGTATCGATCTGACGCGCCGCGACCTGCAGATCGCCTCGCGCAACATCAAGCGGCCATGGGAGATCGGCAAGGCGTTCGACGGCTCGGCGCCGTGCGGGCCGCTCAGGCCCGCGTCCGAGATCGGCCATCCGAGCAAGGGCCGCATCTGGCTGAAGGTCAACGGCGAGGTGAAGCAGGACGGCGATCTCGCGCAGATGATCTGGAACGTGCCTGAGATCATTTGGAAACTGTCCGAAATGGTCGCGCTCTCAGCCGGAGACATCATCATGACCGGCACGCCCGCAGGCGTCAGCGCACTTCAGCCGGGCTACAAGCTCGAATGCGAGGTCGAGGGCGTCGGTAAGGTCAGCGTGACGATCGGGCCGAAGCTCTGATCCGTCATCCAAGGTGCGAGGGCGAAGCCCGAGCCTCGAAGGATGAGCCACAATCGTCGCCCTCTCCCTTCGAGGGCCACGCTTCGCGTGCCACGTCAGGGTGAGGTCGACTACACCACGGCCGTCATGCCGCCGTCGACGAACAGCACGTGCCCGTTGACATAGGATGACGCGTCGCAGGCGAGGAAGATCGCGGCGCCCTGCAATTCCTCGACCCTGCCCCAGCGTCCCGCCGGCGTGCGCGCACAGACCCAGGACGAGAATTTCTCTTCGTTCATCAGCGTCATGTTGAGCTCGGTCGCGAAATAGCCGGGCGCGATGCCGTTCGCCGTGATGCCATGCTTGGCGAACTCCGAGCACATCGATTTGGTGAGCATCTTCACCGCGCCCTTGCTGGCGACATAGGGCGCGATCGTCGGCCGGCCGAGCTCCGACATCACCGAGCAGATGTTGACGATTTTGCCGCGTCCGCGCGGCAGCATGCGGCGCGCGACCGACTGCGTGACGAAGAACACCGAGTCGAGATTGGTGGCGATGATCTGCCGCCAGTCGGCTTCGGGGAAATCGACGAAGGGGAAGCGCTTGGTCATGCCGGCATTGTTGACCAGGATATCGATCGGCCCGACGTCCTTCTCGATCTTCTCGATTCCCGCCTCGATGGCCGCGCTGTCGGTCACGTCGAACGGCATCGGCACGGCATTTGCGCCCAATTCCTTCGCGGCCGCCGCGACCGCCTGCGCGTCGCGGCCGTTGATGACGACGCGTGCCCCCGCCGCGATGTAGCCTTCGGCGATGGCGCGCCCGATGCCGCGGCTGGAGCCGGTCACGAGCGCGAGACGGCCTGACAGATCGAACAGCTTGTTCATGGCGTTTCCCAAAAATGTTTTTCGGCGGGTGCGGGAGACTATAGAGGTGTAAGGTTCGGATAAGAACCGAAGAGGATGGTGATGCGCGCGGCCGTGCTCTACGCGGCAAAGGACCTTCGCATCGAGCCCGTGCCGGCAGCACCGCTCGGACCCGGCGAAGTCGAGGTGCGCATCGAGGCCGGCGGCATCTGCGGCTCCGACCTGCACTATTATTTCGACGGCGGCTTCGGCACCGTGCGGCTGCGCGAGCCGATGATCCTCGGCCACGAGATCGCCGGTACCTTCGCGCGCGTCGGCGCCGACGTCATCGGCATCAAGGCCGGACAGCGCGTCGCTGTGAACCCGAGCCGGCCCTGTGGGCGCTGTCGCTACTGCCAGGAAGGCAAGCAGCAGCATTGCCTCAACATGCGCTTCTACGGCAGCGCCATGCCGTTCCCACACGTGCAAGGCGGCTTCCGCGACGTGCTCGTCTGCGGCGAAGCGCAAGCCGTAGCTGTGCCTCCCGCGATGTCGGCGGCGCAAGCGGCCTTCGCGGAGCCGTTCGCCGTGTGCCTGCATGCAGTCAATCGCGCAGGGCCCTTGCTCGGCAAGCGCGTGCTCGTCACCGGCGCCGGCCCGATCGGCGCGCTCACCGTGATCGCGGCGCGGCGCGCGGGCGCGCTCGAGATCGTCGCGACCGACGTGGTGGACGCCCCGCTCGCGGCCGCGAAGCGGGTCGGCGCCGATACGGTCGTGAATGTCTCCGAGAAGGATACGCTCGCGCGCTACGAAGCCGACAAGGGCACGTTCGACGTGATGTTCGAAGCTTCGGGCAATGCGCGGGCGCTCGCCGGCGGCTTCGCTGCCGTGCGCCCCGGCGGCGTGATCGTCCAGATCGGCATCGCGGGCGCCGAGATGAGCCTGCCGGTCAACATGCTGGTCGCCAAGGAGATCGAGTTGCGCGGCACGTTTCGCTTCCACGCGGAGTTCGCGCTCGCGGTCGCGCTGATCGGCGGCGGCCTCGTGGACGTCATGCCGCTGCTGACCGCCACCGTTCCGCTCGCCCAGGCGAACGATGCCTTCGCGCTCGCGGCGGATCGCTCGAAGGCGATGAAGGTGCAACTGGCGTTCGGGTGAACGCTACATCACCGCGCCGATCTGCCACGGCACGAATTCCGCGTCACCGTAACCCAAATCCTCCGACTTCGTGGCTTCACCGGAAGCGACGCTGAGAACCTTCTTGAAAATCTCCTCGCCCTTGGCCGCCACCGGCACACCGTCGAGGATGTCGCCGCAATTGATGTCCATGTCGTCGATCATGCTGGCATAGACTTGTGAGTTGGTCGCAAGCTTGACCGAGGGCGTGGGCTTGCAGCCGAAGGCCGAGCCGCGCCCCGTCGTGAAACACATCACGTTGGCGCCGCCCGCGACCTGGCCGGTCGCGCCCACCGGGTCGTAGCCCGGCGTGTCCATGAACACGAAGCCTTTCTCCTTCACCGGCTCGGCATATTCGTAAACGGCGCGCATCGTGGTGGTGCCCCCCTTCGCGGCGGCGCCGAGCGATTTCTCCAGGATGGTGGTCAACCCGCCGGCCTTGTTGCCGGGCGACGGATTATTGTTCATCTCGCCGCCATTTCTTTCGCAGTACGCTTCCCACCACTTGATGCGTTCGACCAGTTTCTCGCCGACCGCACGGTTGACGGCGCGGCGTGTCAGCAGATGCTCGGCGCCGTAGATCTCCGGCGTCTCGGAGAGGATCGCGGTGCCGCCATGGCGCACGAGTTCGTCGACGGCGGCTCCCAAGGCGGGGTTCGCCGTGATGCCTGAATAGCCGTCCGAGCCGCCACATTGGAGCGCAAGCGTCACTTCGGATGCCGGCCGCGTCTCGCGCTTGGCGCGCGCCGCGATCGGGATCATCGCCTTGATCCGCTCGACACCCTCGGCGACCGTCTTCTTGGTGCCGCCGGTCGCCTGGATCGTCATGGTCTGGAAGTGGTCGCCCTCGACCAGGCCGTACTCGTCCTTCATGCGGTCGATCTGGAACACTTCGCAGCCGAGCCCGACCATCAAGGCGCCGCCGAGATTGGCGTGCGTCGCGTAGCCCCATTGGGTCCGGCGCAACACATCGAAGCCCTCGCCATAGGCCGCCAGGCCGCAGCCCGTGCCATGCACGAAGGCGACGACGCCGTCGATCTCCGGATGGTCGGCGAGCACGCCGGAACGCTCCACCTCGCGCGCGATGAAGCGCGCAGCCGACGCCGAGCAGTTCACCGACGTGAGGATGCCGATGTAGTTGCGCGTGCCGGTCTTGCCGCCGGGCCGCGCATAGCCCTCGAAGGTGGCCCGCAACTCGGGCGGCAGCACCTCGTCGTTGCGAGCGCCTTCGGCAAATTGATAATCGCGCGCGAAGTCGTGCATCTCGACGTTATGGGTATGCATCCAGTCGCCCGGCGCGACCGGCGCCGTCGCAAACCCGATGATCTGATCGTATTTGCGCACCGGCTCGCCCTGCGCGATCGGCGCGACCGCCATCTTGTGTCCGCGCATGATGCGTGCGCGCGCCGTGACGCCGGCAGCCTCCGCGCCCTCGGGGATCGGATCGACCGCAACGACGACGTTGTCGTTCGGCGACAGGCGGACGGTGCGCGGCGTGCTCATCTGGTCACTCTTTCAGGTTCGGCTCGGGCCGAGGCCCGCAAGGTGCGCGTAACCGCGGTTCCAGGTCGGGCTGATGACGATCTCGTTCAAGCAGACCGTCGCGGGAAGCTTTGCCACATAGAGGATCAGGTCCGCCATATGTTCGGGCTGGATCATCTGTGCGCGCTCCTCGGCCGAAACCGGCTTGGGACGTAGATTCAGGATCGGGGTCGCGACCTCGGCGGGGCAGAGCGCGGTCGACCGGATGCCGTGCTGGAACTCCTCCATGTTGATCGAATAGCTCATCGCGACCACGCCGTGCTTAGCGGCGATGTAAGCCGGTCCCGGCACGATCCCGACGAAGCGGCCGGCCCAGGAGGCCGTGTGGATCAACAGCCCATCCTTCTGCGGCCGCATGATATCGAGCGCGGCGGCCGCGCAATAGAAGGCGCTGTTGAGATTGGCGTCGATCATGAACTTGATGCGCTCGGGGGTGAGCTTCGCCCAGCTCCGTTCGACCAGGTTCGCGCCCGCGTTGTTCACCAGGATATCGAGCCGCCCGAATTCCTTCGCGATGCGGGCTGCGATCTTGGCCGCTGCCTCCGGCTCGCCGAGGTCGCCCGGCGCGACCAGCGCCTTGCCGCCCGCTTCGGTGATCCGGTCCGCCACCGCCTGCAGCGGCTCGCGGCGGCGCCCCGACAGCGCGACGGCCGCGCCTTCGCGCGCAAGCGCCAGTGCGGCGGCCTCGCCGATGCCGCTGCCCGCGCCTGTGACCCAGGCGACTTTTCCCGAAAGATCAGGCACAGCCGGCTACAGCACCCGGCCGGACGCATTGTCGATCAGGTGCATGTGGTCGAGATGCGCGGCCATCTTGGCCGTCGCGCCGACCTTCGCGCCGGCGTTCGGATCGGTGCGTCCGCAGACCTCGGTGCCGTTGATCGAGAAAAACACCATCGTCTCGTTGCCCATCGGCTCGACCACCTCGATCCCCGCGTCGAACATGGCGAGGTTCTTCGAGCCGTTGGGCTGGGCCTCGGTCACGTGCTCGGGGCGGATGCCGAAGGTGAGGTCCTGCCCCACATGCGGGCGGTAGCGCTGCACGCGCTCGGCCGGCACCGCGAAGGCGATCGTGTCGGACAGGCGCACGTTGAGGCCGTCGCCCGCCTGCTCCAGCTTGCAAGGAAGGAAGTTCATCGCCGGAGAGCCGATGAAGCCCGCGACGAAGCGGGTCGCCGGCGAATGGTAGAGGAAATTCGGCGCGCCGATCTGCTCGATCTTGCCCTTGTTCATCACCACCACGCGGTCCGCGAGCGTCATCGCCTCGACCTGATCGTGCGTCACGTAGACCGTGGTGGTGCGCACCTTCTGGTGCACGCGCTTGATCTCGGTGCGCATCTGCACGCGCAGCTTGGCGTCGAGGTTGGAGAGCGGCTCATCGAACAGGAACACCTTCGGATTGCGCACGATCGCGCGGCCCATGGCGACGCGCTGGCGCTGGCCGCCGGACAGTTGGCGCGGCTTCCTCTCGAGCAGGTCCTTGATGTCGAGGATGCGGGCGGCTTCCTGCACGCGCTTGTCGATCTCTTCCTTCGGATATTTCTTCAGCCGAAGCCCGAACGACATGTTCTGGTAGACCGACATGTGCGGATAGAGCGCGTAGTTCTGGAACACCATCGCCATGTCGCGGTCTTTCGGCGGCACGTCGTTGACGATCTCGCCGTCGACCGCGATCTCGCCGCCGGAGATTTCCTCGAGCCCCGCGATCATGCGCAGCGTCGTCGACTTGCCGCAGCCGGACGGTCCGACCAGCACCACGAATTCCTTATCCGCGATGTCGAGGTCGATGCCGCGCACGGCCTCGGTGTCGTCGTACATCTTGACGATCTTACGCAGTGTCACTTGAGCCATTTTGACTTCAGCCCTTCGTCGCGCCGGCGGTGAGACCGGCAATGTAATAGTCCATCAGGAAGGCGTAGATGATGAGCGGCGGCGCCGCGCCGAGCAGCGCGCCGGTCATGATCTGACCCCAGTTGTAGACGTCACCCTTGATCAGCGTGGTGATGATGCCGACCGGCAGCACGAGCTGGTCGGGCGACGTCAGGAAGGCGAGCGGGTAGAGGAACTGCGCCCAGGAGACCGTGAAGGCGAAGATCGTCGCTGCGATCAGGCCCGGGAGAGCCACGGGAATGAAGATCTTCATCAGGATCTGGCGATAGTTCGCGCCGTCCATCAGGGCCGCTTCGTCCAACTCCTTGGGGATAGAGGCGAAATAGCCGATCATGATCCAGGTCGCGAAGGGGACCGTCAGCGTCGGATAGACGATCAGCAGCACCCACCATTTGTTGATGAGCTGGATGCCGGTCCATTCGTTGAACACCGCGAACATCTTGAACAGCGGGATGAACAGCAGCGAATCCGGGACCAGGTAGGTGAGGAACACGCCGGTCGCGAGCATCGCCGAGCCCCAGAACCGCATGCGAGCGAGCGCGAACGCGGCCGGAACGCTGATGAGCATCGTGATGCACACCACGAAAATCGACACGATCGCCGAGTTCCGGAAGAACGTGATGTAGGTGCTCGAGGTCAAGAGCTCGATGTAGTTCGACAGCGTCGGATGGAACACCCACCACGGATTTGTCGCCGCCGATATCTCATGGCTGGTCTTCAGCGACGTGATGAACATGTAAAGCGGCGGAGTGAGAAAGAAGATCGCGAACAACACGAGGAAGAAATAGGACCAGCGCAGCGCCCAGCGCCGGTCGCGGCTCATGCTGCCGTATCGCGCGCGCGTCGGCGCGCCGTGATCGATGGTCGCCTCGGCCGCCGTCATGATGCTTCATTCCCCCGGCGATGGATGTCGCGCAGGATGAAGATCGCGCAGAACGCCAGGATCGGGAACATGAACAGCGACACGCTCGCGCCGAGCGGGATGTCGCCGCCCTGGATGCCGAGCCGGAACGCCCAGGTGGCGAAGACATGGGTCTTGTCGATCGGGCCACCGGCGGTCAGCACCTGCACGATGTCAAAGTTCGCGAAGGTCACGATGGTGGAGAACAACACCGTGATGGCGATGATGTTGCGCATCATCGGCAGCGTCACGTACCAGATGCGCTGCCACCAGCTGGCGCCGTCGATCGCGGCCGCCTCGTAAAGCTGCTCCGGAACGGACTTGAGCGCCGCCAGATACATGATCAGGAAGAATGGCGCACCGTACCACACGTTGATCAGGATCACCGAGAAGCGTGCCCAATAGGCATCGCCGGTCCAGGCGACCGGCCCAAAGCCGAAAAGCGCGAGAATCCAGTTGAACGCGCTGTAGGAGGGATCGAACAGCCACAGCCAGGCGAGCGTGCTCATGGCGGGCGGGATCACCCACGGGATCAGCAGCATGCCGCGCCATTTGCGCTGCCCCTTGGCGGGGATGTTGTGCACGAAATGCGCGACGATAAATCCGATCAGCGCTTTGAAGAACACGGCCGAAAGCGCGAACAAGCAGGACTGCCGCACCACCATCCAGAAGGTTTCGCGCTTGAACAGGAAGGTGAAATTGGAGAGGCCGACGAAACGCTGCATCGACTTGTTCAGCGTCGCGAGATGCACCGCGTAGAACGCCGGATAGAGCACCAGGAGGCTGATCAGCAGCAGCAGCGGCAGCGCCATGAAGAAGGCGATCGTGGATTTGCGCTGGAGCATCCGGCGCATGCCGGACTTTCGGCGAGGCGCGCTCAATTCGCGGACGTCACTGATGACGGCGTCGACCATCGTGTTCCCTCTGAGGCTTCGCTGAACTGCTGCCAGCTATCGGCCGCTTCCCGGCGCCGGGACTTGTCCAGCGCGGCGCGGCTCTTGCATCAAGTCTCGCGGGCGCACGACATGTGCTCCCGCGACAGTGTTGGAAGACGTTGCGGACTTTACGTCCGCATGAAGCCTTCGACCTCGCTCTCGGCCCAGGCGAGCGTCTTTTCCATCGTCTCGCCCTGCAAGTGGCGGACGATCATCTTGGTGTGAATCGCCTGCGTGTAGATCTGGTGGGCGATCTTGGGCGGAGCCGGAGCCGCCGTCACCGACAGGGTCTGGTGGTTGTACGGGTTCGGGTAGTGATAGAGCGTGCCCTTCGGCGGCCCTTCCTCGGCCCAGGTCTTGAAGGTGGTGAAGTTGGCGAAGGACGGCAGGTCATAGCCGCCGCTCGCCGCCACCATCTTCTCGGCCGAGGCCTGCTGCGAGAGCTCGACCAGCAGACTCTTGGCCGCCGGGATGTTCTTCGAGAAGTTCCAGATGCCCCAGAAGTAGGGCAGGAACGGCGCGAAGCGCCCTTTCGGACCGATCGGGAAGCCATGCGTCCAGCATTGCTCAGCAACCTGCGGCGCGTCGCGCTTGGCGACCGCCCAGGCGCTCGGCGGATTCATGATCATCGCGCCGCGGCCCGAGACGAGCCACTTGTTGTTGGACGCGTCGTCCCAGGCCGGCGCGTCGGCCGGGAAGAACTTCGCGAGCTTGACGCTGAACTCGAGCGCCTGGCGCACCGGGTCCGACTTGACCGTGATGTCGCCTTTCGCATTGACCAGATGCGCGTCGAAGCCATTGAACCAAGCGCCGGCTGTGTCGACGGAGTCTGTCGTTCCACCAAGACCGATACCGATCGGGGAGCCGCCCTTGAAGCAGGCTTCGGCAGCCTTCAGGAAGGCGTCGAACGTCCAGCTATCCGCCTTCGGCTTTTCGCCCGCCGGATAGAGCGCCTGCACGTCGATGCCCGCCAGCTTCTTCATCAGGTCGATGCGCGAGCACGGACCCTTGATCTGCGAGCCGATCGTCGCCGGCACGGCGAGCCACTTGCCGTCGGCCCTGCCGAGATAGCTGACGGTGTCGTTCACGGCGCCGTTCTGCTTGATCAGCGGCTCCATAATGTCGTTCAACGGCACCAAGCTGTCCGAATAGGCGTGCGGATACCAGGTCGGGAACGCGAAAACGTCGTGGCCGGAGCGCGCCTGCGCTTCCGCCGCGATGGTGATCAGGTTTTTGTCGCCCTGGGAGGGGATGAAGTCCATTGTGACTTGGACTTTTTCCTTCTCGGCCCACGTGTTGACGATCGTCTTGGTAGCCTCGTTGGCGCCCGGCACCCAGTGGTCCCAGAAGCCGATCGCGAGCGAACCGGCGGCATGAGCGCCGCGGACGTAGGGTGCAGCGATAAGTGCCGTGGTGGCGAGCGCCGCAGTCTTCAGCGCGGATCGCCGTGTTATGGCGGAATGCATCGAATTTTCTCTCCCTTCGAATGCCTGGTTCGTACCGTCGCATCCGTTCTTTTTGTTCTTCGACGATAAGAAACCATACACCAACATGTTAGCGCGGCCTAGCCGCCCATTAAGTGCGACCCGATGTCTCCTTTGGGTTTTTCCCGGCGGTGCGGCCGCCGGATTTCTTAGACGAACGTCGTAAGCATCCGTATTCGAATGCCTTTTATTTGATCAGCCGGCCTCCGCGACGGGACCGACCGATGCAGATCGCCGCACGTCAGGTGCGCATGAAGCCTTCGAGCTCGCTTTCGGCCCAGGCGAGCGTCTTCTCCATTGGTTCGCCCTGCATGTAGCGGACGATCATCTTGGTCTGTAGACCCTCGGTGTAGATCTGGTAGGCGATCTTGGGCGGCGCCGGCGCGGCCGCGATCGACAGGACCTGATGATTGTGCGGGTTCGGGTAGTGGTAGAGCGTGCCCTTCGGCGGCCCTTCCTCGGCCCAGGTCTTGAAATTGGTGAAGCTCGCAAACGACGGCAGGTCGTAGCCGCCGCTCGCCGCCACCATCTTCTCGGCGGACGAGCGCGAGGACAGGTGCACCAGCAGGCTCTTGGCCGCCGGTATGTTCTTCGAGAAGTTCCAGATACCCCAGAAGTACGGGAGGAACGGCGCGTACCGTCCCTTCGGCCCGACCGGGAATCCGTGCGTCCACAATTGCTCGGCGATCTGGGGTGCGTCGCGCTTGGCGACCGCCCAGGCGCTCGGCGGATTCATGATGTGGGCGCCTCTGCCGGAGACGAGCCACTTGTTGTTCGACGCATCGTCCCAGGCGGGAATGTCGGGCGGCATGAAAGAGGCGAGTTGCTTGTAGAAGTCAAGCGACTGACGCACCGGGTCGGACTTGGCGGTGATGTTGCCCTTGGCGTCGACCAGCGCCGCGCCGTGCGCGTGGAAGAACGCGCCCGCGCTGTCGACGGAGTCGGCCGTGGTGCCGAGCCCGATGCCGAATGGGAAGCCGGCCTTGTGGCAAGCTTCGGCGGCCTTGAGAAACGTCGCCAATGTCCAGCCATCAGCCTTCGGCGGCGCGCCGGCCGGATACATCGCCTGCAGATCGATACCGGCGTGCTGCTTGAACAGATCGATACGCGAGCACGGTCCCTTGATCTGCGAGCCGACGGTCGCCGGCACCGCGAGCCACGTGTCGCCCGCCTTGCCGAGGTAGGTCACGGTCTCGTTCACGGCGCCGTTCTGCTTGATCAACTCATCCATGATGTCGTTGACCGGCTCGAGATTCTCGGCGTGGCCCTGCGGTTGCCAACTGGGAAACGCAAAGACGTCGTGGCCGGAGCGCGCCTGCGATTCCGCCGCGATGGTGATCAGGTTCTTCATGCCCTGCGAGGGGATGTAGTCGATCGTGACGTCGACTTTTTCCTTCGCGGCCCATTCCTCGACCAGCGTCTTGCTGGCGCTGTTGGCGCCCGGGACCCAGTGATCCCAGAAGCCGATCGAGAGCCTGCCGGCGGCGTGAGCACCACGGACATAGGGCGCGGCGATCAATGCTGTAGTGGCGAGTGCGGCGCTCTTGACCGCGGCGCGGCGGGTGATGTGCGAGCGCATCGAACTCCTCCCTTTCGATTGGCTCTCGGTATCGTCGTGGTTCCCTTTTTTTCTCTTCGACGATCCCGGATCATACACCGGCAGATTGCGGGAGCCCAGCTTTCGCGTGCTCCGCACAGCCTTTGCGGTTGCGCCTTTGCGTCACAGTCCACGCGCCAATCCGGCGCGGCGGCAATCGACCGGTACGCCCTCCCCGGCTTGTGCCGGTGGTGCCGCATGCCTAACATGTTAGGATGGCCGGGCAGCCAGCAAAGCGTCTCTATCCTTTTCTCGCTCCCCTTGCGCGCAACAGTCGCGGCGGGTCCGTGCAGCGCGTGCAGGACGTGGTGCGCGACGCGATCGTGCGGCTCGACCTGCCGCCCGGAACCCTCATCGACAAGGCGGCGCTGTGCGCGCGGCTTGGCGTGTCGCGCTTTCCCGTGTCCGAGGCGCTCGGCCGGCTCGCCGCCGAAGGCTTCGTCGAGGTTCTGCCCCAGCGCGGCACGCGGGTCGCGCGCATCGACCTCGACGATTGTCGACAAGCCATGTTCATCCGCCGCGCGCTCGAAGCGCAGACCATGCTGGCGATTGCGCCGCGCGCCGACGCGGCCCTCCTTGCCGCGCTCGACCGCAATCTGCGCGACCAGGAAGCGGCACTTGGCGCCGAGCACGGCGGGCGTTTCCATACGCTCGATCTCGCGCTGCATGAGCTCCTCCTCGATGTCCTCGGCTTCGACCGCGTGAAACATGCCGTGGAGGCGGCGCGCGGAAGCCTCGACCGCGCGCGGCTGTTCATGTGCACGCCGCAGCGCCAGGTCGCGACGCTCGACGAGCACCGCGCGATCGTCGCTGCGCTCAAGAAGCGTGATGCCGACGCGGCGCGACGCGCGATGGAAACCCATCTCGACGCGGTGATGACCGAGCTTGTCGGCTTCGCCGGCCGCAACCCCGACGCGGTGGCCATTGCGGCGCGTGAAACCGCAGCGGCCTGACCCTTCTCTTTTTGTTCCGTCCGATGGAACCGCCGAGCGGCCGCCGCGTTAAGACGGCGTTAACGCCATGGTCCGACCATGGTGCGCCTGCCGCCGGGCTCAGGCATTGACCCTCGAGGAGATGCCCATGGGGCTCGCATTCAGCCCGTCGCCGCCGCTAACGCCTGAATTTCCAGGCGAAATCCCGTTCGCGTTGACGTCCTTGGGAAAGGCCGACCTCGCCTCTGCCATGGCAGCGCACCTGCGCGCCGCACGGCCCGGTTCCGGCGCCGAGGCCCTGCGGGCGCTGCGGCGTGCCTTCCCGGAGTCGCCGCTGACGCTACGCGTCGCCGCGCTTGCGGCGCTGATGCGACGATAAGACGCCGCACATCACATCCCCAAATACGCCTGCCGGACACGGTCGTCGGCGAGCAGCGCCTCGCTCGACCCCGATAGCGTGACCCGGCCGTTCTCCAGCACGTAAGCGCTACTCGCGAGCTTGAGCGAGACCGCGACGTTCTGCTCGACCAGCACGCAGGTGAGCCCCTCGCGATTGAGATCGCGGATTGCCTTGAGCACGTCCTGCACCACCGTCGGCGCGAGACCGAGCGAGGGCTCATCGAACATCACGAGCTCCGGTTCGCCCATCAGGCAGCGCGCGATTGCCAGCATCTGCTGCTCGCCGCCCGACAGCGTTCCGGCCGGCTGGCGCAGCCGCTCCTGCAATTTCGGAAACAGCGCGAAGACACGCTCGCGATTTCGCTCGCGTCGCGAACGCGCGCGCGCCAGCATCGCGCCCATGTCGAGGTTCTCGGCGACCGTGAGCGTCGGGAAGACCTGCCGCCCTTCGGCGACCTGCCCGATGCCGAGATCGCAGACGCGATGGCTCGGCCAGCCGGCGATGTCCCGCCCGCGATAGCGGATCGCGCCGCGCGAGGGGCGCAGCATCCCGGCGATGGTGCGGATGAGCGAGGTCTTGCCGGCGCCGTTCGCGCCAACGATCGCGACGATTGCGCCCTGCTCCACGTCGAGCGAGACGCCGTCGAGCGCCTGCGCGTCGCCGTAGAACACATCGAGCGCAGCGACCGAGAGCATCAGAGCGCCTCCGCGCCAAGATAGGAGGAGATCACCGCCGGGTCGCGCACGACGTCGCCCGGCCGGCCGAGCGCGATCTGGGCGCCGTGATGCAGCACCAGCACGCGCGAGGCGAGCGCCAGCACGGCGCGCATCACATGCTCGATCAGCAGGATGGTGAGACCTTGCGCATTGAGCTCGCGCAGGATCGCGACCATGCGGTCGGTCTCGGTTGGGCGCAGGCCCGCCATCACCTCGTCGAGCAGCAAGAGCTTCGGGTTCGTGGCGAGCGCGCGCGCGACTTCGAGTCGTTTGCGATCCGGCAGCGTCAGCGACTTTGCGAGCCGCGCGCGTTTGTCGGTGAGGTCGAGCCGGCGCATCACGTCGTCGGCGATGGAGGCCGCGCGCGCCGTATCGGCGGTGCGCAAGAGCGCGCCGACCATCACGTTGTCCTCGACCGTGAGCGCCGGGAACGGCCGCACGATCTGGAACGTGCGCGCGATACCGCGCCGGCAGATTTGGTCCGGCCGCAGGCCGTCGATGCGGCTATCGAGAAAGCGAATTTCGCCCTCGTCCGGCTTGAGCGCACCGGCGATCGCCGAGAACAGCGTGGTCTTGCCCGCCCCGTTCGGCCCGATCACGGCGAAAATCTCACCCTCGGCAACCTCGCAGGATACGCGATCGACCGCGACAAGGCCGCGGAAGCGCTTCGAGACGCCGGCAATCGACAGGAGCGCGGTCATGGGCGCCGCTCCAGCCCAAGGCGGCGCGACAGCCACGGCCATATCCCGTCCGGCAGCACGACGATCACGACAAGCAGGCAGATGCCATAGAACACTTGCTTCGCGCCCGGCACATCGAAGCCAAGCGCGTGCAAGAGCTCGGTCATGCCCTCGGACAGGCCGGTGAGCACGAAGGCCCCGAGCACCGGACCGAACAGCGTGCCGATGCCGCCGATGATCGGCGCGAGGATCAATTCGATCGATCGTGAGATGCCGAAGACCTGCTCGGGAAACAGGTTGTTGTAATAGAACGCGAAGAACACGCCCGCGACCGCCGTCATGCCGGCCGAGATAACGACCGCGATCATCTTGTAGCGGAACGTATCGATGCCGAGCGCCCGCGCCGCCTCCTCGTCCTCGCGGATCGCCCGCCAGAAATAGCCGACGCGGCTGCGCAGCATGAGATGGCAGGCGAGAAACGCTACCGCCGTGAGCGCGAGGATGACGTAATAGAACATCACCGGCCGCCCGCGCAGGTTCCACAGATCGTCATGCCCGTATTGCGCGACGGGCAGGAAATATCCGGCCGAGCCGCCGGTGTAGGCGACGTGATCGAAGCCGATGCGTGCGAACTCGCAAAACGCGATCGTCAGGATCGCGAAATAGACGCCCGCGACGCCGAAGCGAAATGCCAAAAATCCGATGATCGCGCCGGCGACCATTGCGACCGGCACCGCTGCCAGCAACCCGATCCATGGCCCGATGCCGAAATGCACGTAGAGCGCCGCCGCCGTATAGGCGCCGAGCCCGACATAGAGCGCGTGGCCGAGCGAAAGCTGGCCCGCAAAGCCCATCATGATATTCCAGGCCTGCCCCGTGTAAGCAAAGTAGAGAATGAGGATCAGCACCGTGAGCAGATAGTCGTTGGCGAAATAGGGCGCGGCGATCAGCGCAACGAGCAACGCCACGAGCAGCCCCGCGGCGCGCGGCGAAATGCCGCCGGCAAGCCGCCTCATGACGCCCTCTTGCCGAGGATGCCCTGCGGGCGGAACAGCAGCACGAGCACCAGGATCGCGAAGGCGAACATGCTTTTCGCCGACGGCGTGAACAGGAGCCCCGCGAGCGCCTCGGTCATCCCGATCAGCACGCCGCCGAGCAGCGCGCCCGGCATCGAGCCGAGCCCGCCCGTGATGACGATCACGAAGGCGAGCAGCGTGTACTGCGGCCCAAGCGGCGGTGTCACGTCGATGATGAGGGTGAGCATCGATCCTGCCGCGCCGACGCAGGCCGCTCCCAGCCCGAAGGTGAGCGCATAGAGGTGCTTCACGTTGAGCCCGACCACGAGCGCGCCGGTGTAATTGTCCGCGCAAGCGCGGATCGCCTTGCCGATGTCGGCGAACTTGAAGAAGGCGAACAGCGCAGCCGCAACCACGATCGCCGCACCGCCCGCATAGAGCTTGGTGGCATCCACGATCAGGCGGCCGAACGCGAAGCTGTCGTAGGAATAGGACGTCTGCACGCTGCGCGCGTCCGGCCCGAAGATCATGAGCAATACATTGACCAGGATGATCGCGAGCGCGACCAGCAGGATGAACTGGCTGTGCTCAGGCCGGTTGATGAACGGATTGATGAGGCCTGCCTGCATCGCATAGCCGAAACAGAACAGCACACCCGCGATCGGCACCATCATCACCAGCGGGTCGAGCCCGAACGACTGGAACAGCACGATCGCGAGATACATCGCGATGGTCATCATCTCGCCGTGCGCGAAATTGACGACGCGCACCACGCCGAAGATGACGGACAGCCCGAGCGCCATCAGCCCGTAGACAAGCCCGGTCAGGAGGCCGCTGACGGCGACGTTGAGATAGATGTCGGCTGACACGGTACGGGCCTTCGCGCAGTCGTCGGTCCGATCCGGTTTACCCGAGATCGGCGCCAGCGAGAATGAACTGAAGAAGCCGCGCGGACGGCTTGCTCCCTCTCCCCGTTGGGGAGAGGGCGGGGGTGAGGGGGCATCGCTCCGTTGATAGTCCGCAACCCCTCACCCGGATCGCTTTCGCGATCCGACCTCTCCCGATGAGAGAGGTGAAGAGCAGCCTCACCCCCGCTTGTCGTAAGGCGTCATCGGAAACTCGGCCTTGGCGTTTGTGGCGCCCTTGGGCGCAACCGTCACCAGCTTGCCGCCGCGATTCTGGATGCCTGCGTTCTTGAGCTTGTCGTTCTGCCCCTTGGCGTTGAACGAGATGCCCGGCCCGGTGGAGACATTGTCCTTGATGTCGGTCGCGCGGATCGCGTCGGCGAGCGCCTTCGGGTCGGCCGAGCCTGCGCGCTTGTAGGCATCCGCCGCGATCAGCAGCGCCTCGAACGTGTAGATGTGGTTGGTGTTGAGGTTGATCTCCGGATATTTCTTCGCGACCGCGGCTTCGAGCGCCTTGGAGAGCTTCTTGTTTGGGTCGTACCACGGCACGAAGCTCAAGGGCCCATCGCCGAGCTTGCCCAGCGTCTTGAGATACTGGTCCTCGTACCAGCCCGGGCCCATCGAGAGCACGCCCATCGGCGTCCAGCGCTGCTTGACCATCTCGCGCGTGAGCAGGATCGCGTCATTGAGGCGGCTGACCACGAGCAGCGCTTCGGCGCCGGTCGCCTTCGCCTTGGCGATCTCGACCGAGAGATCACGCGCGGTCGGATCGTAGGCGATCGTCTCCTTGATCTCGTAGGGCATGTTGAACTTCGGCATCACGGCGCCGATGCCCTTCTGCATCGCGGTGCCGAAGGTGTCGTTGACATGCATGAACACGACCGACTTCGGCGCGCTGCCTGCCTCCGCGAAAATCTCCTTCTGGTTGGCAAAGGCGTCGCCGAGGATCATTCCGGCGGTCGGGAAATTGCGGAACACGAACTTGTAGCCCTGTTCGGTGATGTCGGGCGCCGCCGCGATGTTGATGACGTAGGGAATGCCCTTCTGCTCGGCGACCTGCGCGATCGCGCTGCTCTGACCGGAGTCGAACGCGCCCATCAGGAGCTGCGCACCGTCCGCGATCAGCTTCTCGGCGCGGCTGCGGGCGACCTCGACGTTCGTTTCGGTGTCGGCGTTCAGGAATTGCAGTTCGCCGAGCCCGAGGTCCTTCAGGATCGGGTTGGTGACTTCGACACCGCGGAAGCAGTCCTGTCCGATGCCGGCCTGCGCGCCGGAGCGCGGCAGCAGCACGCCGACTTTCAAGGCTGCGCCTTGCGCGCGCACGATCGCCGGCGCGAAGACGGTGGCGGCGGCGCTCGCCAGCAGGTGGCGCCGGCTCAATCCGAAACGAAACGACAGCGACATGAATCCCTCCCTTGAACGGTTGGCGCGGGATTAAGGCTTGGCGGCGCGCGACGCAAGCGGCATGGCCGATCCGTCATCCTGAGGTGCGAGCCCGCAGGGCAAGCCTCGAAGGATGACTTGCAAGCCGTCGCCCTTCGAGGCCCGTGTTACGCACGGGCGCCTCAGGGTGACGGTTAGGCCAGCATCCGCTCCACCGCGGCGGCGATGCGGAACAGCCGGTGATCGTGGCCATTGCGGGCGACCAGCATCAGGCCCACGGGCAAACCGTCGCGCGGCAGGGGCAGCGAGATCGCCGTGAGGTCGAAGAAATTGATGATCGAGGTATTGCGCAGAGCCATCATGTTCTTCGCATTGAAGGCGTCGGCCATCGCGACTTCGGCAAGCGTCGGCGCGACGATCGGCGTCGTCGGCAGCACCAGCGCATCGAGATCGGCGAGCCGCGCATCCATGGCGCGCAAGAGCCGCGCCCGCGCGCGTACCATCTCGACGTAGTCGGCAGCCGATACCGCCTCGCCGCGCGCGATGCGCGCGCGCACGTTCGGGTCGAAATCGGCGGCGCGGTGCTTCAAGTGCTCGCGGTGAACCGCGAAGGCTTCGGTCGGCGCGAAGCCGCCCCGCGCGTTCACGCCGATCATGTCGTCGATGAGGGAGAGCGGCTCGTCGGTGACGCGCACGCCGGCTTTGCCGAGCCGGCCGATTGCGTCCGCGAAGCCTTTGATCACCGTCGCGTCGAGTTCTTTCAGCGGTAGGCCTTGCGGGATGCCGAGCCGCAGACCGGACAGTGACATCGGCTCGAGAGCGCCCGGCTCCTCGCCGGCCATCACGGCATCGGCCAGCGCACAGTCGGCGACCGAGCGCGCCAGCGGCCCGATCGAATCGAGCGTGTAGGAGAGCGGGAACGCGCCCTCAGTCGGGATGCGTTGCTTGCTCGGCTTGAAGCCGACGACGCCGCAGAACGCCGCCGGAATACGCGTCGAACCGCCGGTGTCGGTGCCGATCGCGATGTCGCACATCTCGTCCGCCGCCGCGACCGCCGCGCCCGACGACGAGCCGCCGGGAACGCGCGCGCGGTCGGCCGGATTGCCCGGCGTGCCGTAATGCGGGTTCGCGCCGATGCCGGAGAACGCGAATTCGCTCATATTCGTCTTGGCGAGGATCACGGCGCCGGCGGCACGCAGCCGCCGCACGATCGGCGCGTCGACCGCGGCGGGTGGCGCGTCGGCCAGGATTTTTGCACCGGCGCGCGTCGGCTCGCCCTTGACGTCGAACAGGTCCTTGATGCTGACAGTGAGGCCGTCGAGCGGCCCGAGCGGCATGCCGGCCTTGGCCCGCGCGTCGGACGCATCGGCCGCGATGCGCGCGGCGTCCGCATAGACCGTGAGGCAGGTGCGGGCGCCCTCGCCTGCCGGATCGGCAATGCGGGAAAGAGCCTGTTCGAGACGGTCGCGTGCGTTCATGTGATCACCGGGAGGTCGACTATGTCATAGGCATGCGCCATGCGGCGCTTGAGGATCGGATCTTCGAGCTCCATCTCGAAGCGCGCAGCCGGCCTGATGCCGCCCTTCGCACCGAGCGTACCGCAGAACATGACGGTGTTGGGAGCAAGCGCCGTGCCATGGCGCGCGATCAGATCGTGCGGATGACGCATCGCGGCGAGCGCGCCTTCCTGGTAGAGCACACGCTCGCCGCCAATCGTGGCGAACGCCCGGATGACAATGTCGTCCCAATGATCCGCGATCTCTTCGAACCGCCATAGCTCCGACCCGAGCACCTTGCCGCAGAGCTGTTTCGACAGCGCGATGCCTGAGGTTTCGGCCTTACGGTCGGTGTGGTCCGAGCCGAGCCCGACCCAGAGGCCGTCGCCAAGCGCGACGATCACCGGCTCGACCTCGCCCGACGTATCGGGGCCGAGCACTTCGAGCCGCTCGGTCTGCACGATGTTGGAGACGGCGTTGCGATAGAACACCGGTACCGACGAGGGCCGCGTCACGCCGATCGCGGCCAGTTCCTCGATGTGAGGACGCAACGCCGCTTCATCGCGCCCGGTCCAGCCGGCAACGATGAGCGCAGCCGGCTCGACGGTGATGCGGTCGGACTTGTCTTTGGCATGCCGCGTGAAGCTCAGCATCTTAGGCGCCGAGCCCGCCTCTATCGGTGATGAAACTCACCACCGTGTCGACGCCCTGCCCGGTCTTGAGGTTGGTGAACACGAAGGGCCGCGTTCCGCGCATCTTCTTTGCGTCCCGCTCCATCACCTCGAGCGACGCCCCGACATAAGGCGCAAGATCGACCTTGTTGATGACGAGGAGGTCGGAGCGCGTGATGCCGGGGCCGCCTTTCGAGGGGATTTTGTCGCCGGCCGCGACGTCGATCACGTAGACGGTGAGATCGGCGAGCTCCGGCGAGAACGTCGCCGCGAGATTGTCGCCGCCCGACTCGATCAGCACCAGGTCGAGGTCGGGGAATTTCGCCCGCATCTCGGCGACCGCCGCGAGGTTGATCGAGGCATCCTCGCGGATCGCCGTGTGCGGACAGCCGCCGGTCTCGACGCCCGCGATGCGCTCGGGCGCGAGCGCGCAGGAGCGCACCAGATATTCGGCGTCCCACTTCGTATAGATGTCGTTGGTGATGGCGGCGATCTCGAAAGAGCCGCGCAGGCGCTTGCACAGCGCGTCCATCAATGCGGTCTTGCCCGAACCGACCGGACCGCCGATGCCGACGCGAAGGGGACCGTTCACGTGCTTCATGCAGCCTCTTATCACGATCGGAACAGCCGCGTGTACTGGGTCTCGTGGCGCATGCTTGCGATGTCGGCAAGGAAGGTGGCGGAGCCGATGTCGTCGAGCCCCGTCGCGAGCGCGCGCGCAGCGGTCGCCGCAACCACGGGCTCAAGCGCGGCGAGCAGGCGCTGGCCATCGGTCTGGCCGAGCGGAATGAGACGCACGCCCGCCGAGATGAGGTTCGCCGTGACGGCGTGGAGATAGGCATTGAGCGCGGGCTCGACCGCAATGCCGTGGCCGGCCGCCGTGACGCCGACCGCGACCGGATAGGCGACGAGGCCGTCCCAAGCGGCGCCGAGCGCATCGAGGCCCGCGCAGGGCCACACCGCGCGGGTCGCCTCGATGAACGCACGACCCTGCGCCGTCGTCTCCAGCAGGCGCTCCTTCGAGGGCGCGAAGGCCGCCGCAAGCTCCGCGACCGTGCGCAACGCCTTGTCGTCACCCTGCGCGATGGCGCGATGCGCGTGCACGAAGAACACCGCATCGCAGAAGCCGCCGCCCTCCGCGATCACGACCGCGAGCCAGCGCTTCAGCGTCTCGGCATCCTTGATGTCGGCGGTCTCGACCGCCCATTCGATGCCGCTCGAATACGAGAACGCACCGACCGGATAGGCCGGCGACAGCCAAGCCATGAGGCGGTAGAGAGTGGCCGAGCCGCTTGCTTCTTCCCTCTCCCCGCTTGCGGGGAGAGGGTGGCGAACGGAGCGAGCCGGGTGAGGGGCAGCTTTTTTACGCGCCATGATCGTGATCGCGCCCATGCGGCGCGCCCGGCTCCGGATCGAACGGCGCCTCGACCGGCATCACCGTCGCGCCGAGCCCTTTGGCCATCTCTTCGAGCACATGGTCATGGCGGATGCGCAAGGCGCCACCCGCGAACTGCACGTCGGTGTGGCGGTTGCCGATGTGCCAGGCGAGCCGGACGACGTCCAATGGCGTCTTCGCGGTCAGTTCGAGCAGCGCTTCAGCCTGACCGGCAACGACCACAATCGACCCGTCCTCCAGCACAAGCCCGTCGCCATCGCGCAGCATCATCGGCTCGGCGAAATCGAGCATCAGCTTCGCGCCTTTTTCCGTCGTCAGCACGATCCGGCGCCGCAAGCGGTCGTCAGCGTCGAGCACGACACGATCGACCGCGCGGTGCGCGTCCCACGTCCCTGCGTCCGCAATCCCGCCGACCTGCCGCATCGCACTACTCATCGCCGCGCCGCACGATCACGCCGGCCGAGCGCAGCTTCAACGTGGCGGGACCCGCGGCGTCCGCGCTCAAAATAGGAAGTAGCGCTGCGCCATCGGCAGCACGTCGGCCGGCTCGCACGTCAACAGCTCGCCGTCGGCGCGCACCTCGTAGGTCTCGGCATCGATCTGAATGTCCGGCGTCGCGCTGTTATGGATCATGCTCTTCTTGCCGATCTTGCGCGTGTTCGAGACCGCGACCAGCTCCTTGGCGATGCCGAGCTTCTTGCCCAAGCCGGCCTGCACCGCGGCCTTCGAGGCGAACACCACCGACGAGGCGGTGAGCGCCTTACCGAACGCGCCGAACATCGGCCGATAGTGAACCGGCTGCGGCGTCGGGATCGAGGCATTCGGATCGCCCATCTGCGCCGCGACGATCGAGCCGCCCTTGATGATGCAGTCGGGCTTCACGCCGAAGAACGCAGGGCTCCACAGTACGAGGTCAGCCATCTTGCCCTTCTCGATCGAGCCGATAATCTTGGAGACGCCATGCGCGATCGCCGGATTGATCGTGTATTTCGCCACGTAGCGCTTCACCCGGACATTGTCGTTGTCGCCCTTCTCTTCCTTCATCCGTCCCCGCTGCTTCTTCATCTTGTCCGCGGTCTGCCAGGTGCGGATGATGACTTCGCCGAGCCGCCCCATGGCCTGGCTGTCCGACGACATCATCGAAAGCGCGCCGAGGTCGTGCAGGATGTCTTCCGCCGCGATCGTCTCCTTGCGGATGCGGCTTTCCGCGAAGGCCAGATCCTCGGCGATCGAGGGATCGAGATGGTGGCACACCA
>PLJS01000122.1 GCA_003140315.1 Hyphomicrobiales bacterium | reverse complement strand
AGTTTCATTTTCGGTCAGGCTCTGAGGTATGCGGGGATGAACGCTTCTTCTGGCGTATGGCCTGAGCTTCCTTGGGATCAGGTCGTAGACAAGGTCTCAAAATGCGTTTTCCGCCTTTACGCCGGAAGCTCCGCAGGGACGGGCTTCTTGATAAGCTTGGGACGCGATCGCAGCGGCGGTGCCTACTTTGCGCAGATCGCAACTGCATGGCACGTGGTGGAACCCTTGGTGGGGACATCAGAAGAGTTAGAAGTCGTTTCGGTAAATCAGGCGAAAACGTTTACCAGCGCGGCCAATCTTATTGGCTTCTACCCGCTGGGCGATCCTCGATATGACACGGCGTTGATCGTGGTGAAGACGGGTGATCCACTCGTCGAAGAGAAAGATCTTCTACCGTTGTTTCCTCACGATTCGATCTTGGCTCGTGGCGCTGAAATCGGCTGGCTCGGCTTTCCCGGAATCGTTGAGCCAGAACTGTGCTTCTTTCACGGCTATGTTTCCGGCTATTTGAATGATCCGCCAACGTATTTGGTGGATGGAGTAGCGATCAACGGAGTCAGCGGAGGGCCCGCATTCGACAATCGAGCCCACGTGATAGGACTTGTCTGTGCCTATCGGCCAAACAGGATTGATGATCAGACAACGCTGCCGGGTCTGACCGCACTAATGCCAATAAACGCAATACGGTATTGGATGGAGGAGCGTATTGGTGCAAAAGTGCGGAAGCGGCCTGATGCTCCGCCGGAGCTTTAGAGTTGTCAGCAGGCAATTCCATGAACGCCCCCCTTTCTCCCCATCCTCTCCCTCCCTACAAGCACACCCCGCTGTTCCCGCTCGGCGCGGACCACACCACCTACCGCAAGCTCACCGCCGATGGCGTCCGCGTCGAAACCATCCTCGGCCGCGAGGTGCTGGTCGTCTCGCATGAGGCGATGCGGGCGCTGTCGGAGGCCGCGTTCAGCGACATCAATCATCTGCTGCGGCCCGCGCATCTCGCGAGCCTGAAGCACATCGTCGAGGACCCGGAAGCCTCCGACAACGACAAGTTCGTGGCCTTCGACTTTTTGAAGAACGCCAACATCGCGGCCGGCGGCGTGCTGCCGATGTGCCAGGACACCGGCACGGCGATCATCATGGGCAAGAAGGGGCGGCTCGTGTGGACCGAGGGCGACGACGAGGCCGCGCTCGCCGAGGGCGCGCGCGACGCGTACCTGAAGAAGAACCTGCGCTATTCGCAGCTCGCGCCGATCAGCATGTTCGAGGAGAAGAACACGCGCTCCAACATGCCGGCGCAGGTCGAGATCTACGCGGAGGGCGAGGACGCCTACAAGCTTCTGTTCATCGCCAAGGGCGGCGGCTCGGCCAACAAGGCGTTCCTGTTCCAGGCGACGCCCTCGATCCTGACGCATGACCGCATGGTGGCGTTCCTGAAGGAGAAGGTGCTCACGCTCGGCACCGCGGCGTGCCCGCCCTATCATTTGGCGATCGTCATCGGCGGCACGTCAGCCGAGATGACGATGAAGACCGTGAAGCTCGCCTCGACCAAATACCTCGACAGCTTGCCGACGCAGGGGTCGGAGGACGGCCACGCCTTCCGCGATCTCGCGATGGAAGCCGAAGTTCTGGCGATGACGCAGAGCCTCGGCGTCGGCGCGCAGTTCGGCGGCAAATATTTCTGCCACGACGTGCGGGTGATCAGGCTTCCGCGGCACGGGGCTTCGCTTCCCATAGGCCTCGGCGTGTCGTGCTCGGCGGATCGGCAGGCCTTGGGCAAGATCACGCGCGACGGCGTGTTCCTGGAGGAGCTGGAGCATAATCCCGCGAAGTACCTGCCCGATGTCGCGACCGACAGACTCGGCGGCGACGTCGTGCAGATCGACCTCAACAAGCCGATGAAGGACATTCTGGCGCAGCTCAGCGCCTACCCGATCAAGACGCGGCTGTCGCTCTCGGGCCCGATGATCGTGGCGCGCGATCTCGCACACGCCAAGCTGCGCGAGCGGCTGGAGGCCGGGCAGGGGCTGCCCGACTACATCAAGAACCATCCGGTCTATTACGCCGGCCCTGCGAAGACGCCGGAGGGCTACGCGTCCGGCGCGTTCGGTCCGACGACGGCGGGGCGGATGGATTCATTCGTCGATGCGTTCCAGGCGGCCGGCGGCTCGATGGTGATGGTGGCGAAGGGCAACCGCGCCCCGGTCGTGCGCGAGGCCTGCAAGGCGCACGGCGGGTTTTATCTGGCCTCGATCGGCGGCGCGGCCGCGAATCTCGCCGAGCACTGCATCAAGAAGGTGGAAGTGCTGGAATATCCCGAGCTCGGCATGGAGGCGATCTGGCGCATCGAGGTGGTCGATTTCCCGGCCTTCATCGTGATCGATGACAAGGGGAACGATTTCTTCAAGGCGTTGAATTTGGGGTAGCGCGTGTCCCGCACGCGATGCAGCACGAAGTGGTGCATCGCAGATGCGGGACCCCGGTTACCTCAAGCCCCAAACCGGGATCCCGGGTCTGCGGCGCATCATTTCGCTTCGCTTATGCTGCACCACGCCCGGGACAGAGCCTCACGGCTTCGCCAACTCCGTCCCGCGTCCCGGTTTTCCGACGATCGTCGCCTCGTCCTTGCCGCAGGTGAAGGTCGCGGTCTTCTCGTCGGCCGCCTTGCGCGCGAGTTCGTTCGCATCCGGATTGGCGCCTGCGTCGATGTAGGCGACCCGGCAGGCCGGCGACAGGCGGCTCACCACCAGGATCGGCTTGTCCTTCGGACGGCCATCGGTCGTCGTGTCGTCATTGTCGGCGACGAACCAGCGCATGACCGTTGCGAACGGCTTGCCGTCGCGCAGGCGCCATTCGAGCGTGTCGCCGACGTGGTTGAACGGCCCGAAGCCTTCGTTCGCGGCCGGCTCCTTGGCGGCGGCCTTGAGGGTCTTGCCGAATGAGAGCGTCTGGCGCTCGTCGACGTCGAAGATGCGCACCACGAAGCCGCCGACGCCTTTGCAGGACTGCGCCACCCACGGCATCTGCTCCTTGGGCTTGCTCTTCTCCGCGGTGCGGCAGTCCTTCTCCTTGGTCGAGGTGTATTGGCTCGTCGGCCCTTCAGCGGACGCGATAGACGCCACGCCTAAGAGCGCGGCGGCTGCCAGTATGGATGCGGTTGGTTTCATCACACTCTCTTCTTTGCCGGCTTCGACTGCTTCTTCGTCGCACGCTTTGCGGCCTTCGCCTTCTTCTTTGTCTTGGCCGCGGGCTTTGCGCCGAGCTTGGCGAAGTATGTTGTCATCGGTGCGAAGTAGTGGTCCTGCCAGCCGCCCTTCTCGTAGCTGGTCTGGCCGTCCGGGACGTTTGAGTGCTTGAGCGTGAGGCGGGTGCCGGTTTTGACTGGCGTCAGCGTGACGGTGATCTTGGAATCCGCGTGCGGGTCGGTGAATTGGGTCGTGCGCCAGGACTGCACGATGCGCTTGCCCGGCGTCAGTGCGAGGTTCTTGCCGCTGATGTAGTCGCCCCAGGCGGTCACGGCGGCGCCGAGCTTCGCTGATTGCTTTGCCTTGCTGCCGGTCATGGCGGTGTGGCCGCGGCTGTCGAGCCAGGCGTCGTAGATAGCCTTGGGCGTCGCCGGAATGACGGCGCTCAGCGTGAAGTCGTAGCTCATGGGCAACACCTCCGGAACCGCACGATACGCCGCGCGGCGCAGCGCGACCAGTCGTGATGGCGCGGTCGTGGCGATTGGCCTACGATCAGGAGCGGATCGCATCGGCGATTCTCAAGGACAATCCATGACACCGAGATCGGCCTGCAAGGCTGCCGCGATCGCCATTATCGCGTTGACCACATCGCCTGCGGTTGCTGCCTGTCACGATGATCTCGTGACCGTGAGCCAGACCGTCGAGCGCACGCGTGCCGAGCTGAAGGACGCGGCGGCAGCCGCCAAGTGCGCGGCCTACCGCCGGCACATCGCCGCGTTGACGCAGGTGCGCGACGTATTCGCGCGCTGCGACAAAGGCGCCGACAAGGGCAAGAACGCCGCGCAGGTGCGCTCAACGATCGCGGACGTCACCAAACAGATGCAGCAGAGCTGCAAGCGATAGCGCGGTGCGCTTGATGTTCTGGTTCCGCCGCCAGAGCAGAAAAATCTGAATCGGATGAATCGCTTGCGGCCGGTTGCTGCACCGGACCGAGCGCGCGCTGAGATTCCGATTGAGCCGCGCCGGCACGGTTCAGGACCTGCGGATGACGAGCCGCTCGAGGGTCTCGGGCTGCTGGAGCTTGATGAACTTCACCGCGAAGCCTTCGGTGAAGTGGCGCACGACCCGGCCGACCGCGCGGCCGACCGCGAGCGGCGTGCCGATCTCGGGCTGAATCTCGGCCGAGACTGCGGCGCCGGAGACCGACATGTCGATCACGAAGCAGCTTGCGCTGTTGCCGTCCGCGAACAGGAGGCTCGAATGCGGATCTTCCGGGATGATGCGCTCCTGCTCGCGCACATCGTAGACCGCGTGCTTCTGCTGCTGATCGAGCCAGGTGAGCTTGCTGGCGAGCTGTTCGCGCCGCGACCGGTTCACCGCGAGATCGATCAGGAAGCCGTCCTTGACGACGTCGCTGATCCAGCCGTCGAGCTTGCCGAACTCGCCGAAGTAGGAAATCACGCGCTCGCCGACCGCCCCCATCACCGGCACTGCGATCATCATCTGTGTCGGCGAGACGCGGCTCGTGCGGCAGGCGAATTCGCGCCGGTTGCCGTTTAGATCGCGCCGGTTGGCGAGGCTGTAGCGCCCGCCGAGGCGGAGATCGAAGGCGTTGCTCTCAAGAAACGTGGCGGCGGACACAACACATCCTCGGTCGAAGTCACGCGTCCACACTAAGGGGTGAGGTTTTTATGAAGCGTGTAATGCAAATTGTTCCATGGTTCCTGGTTAAGCAGATGTTGCAAAAGCTCCCATTTCACGGGCACTTCTTGTAGCTTACGACGCGCGCGCCTATTCGCTGCGCGCATGCACGCAGAGCAGGCATCGATTTTTCAAGCTGCGAAATGCGGGTCGGATGTTGCGTCCCGCGTCAAACAACGAGGCCGCCCGGAGGCGGCCTCGGACATGCTCGGAGGTCGGGATGTTCACCAGCAAGGACGGCAGCGGCAGCCCCACGGGCCGCAGCGCCGGACAAATCCCGGCCCGCACCACGGGCCCCAGCCGCGGCACGCCGCTGGATGAACCGGGGTGAAGTTCTGCGCCGCGTTCGGGATCGCTGTTCCGTGCACGGCCTGCGCCTGCGCGGTCAGCAGAGACAGAGTCAGGATGAAAAGTGCGGTAGCAGCGAGGATCGATAGCCTGGCCATCTTGAGCCCTCCATATGGTGGAAAGCGTCGCCCCTTGCAGCATCGAGGATTGTAGATCGCCGTGCGGCGGCTAGCAATTCGGCTGTCGGGGCGAATATGACAAGGCCGCCCGTAGGCGGCCTTGCCAAAGCGCCGTGTGCGGGCCGGGAGCCTCAGTTCAGAGCGTTCTTCACGCTGCCGAACGTGTTGGTCAGGCTCGTGCCGAGACCCTGAACCACCGTGATGATCGCAACCGAGATACCGGCCGCGATCGCCCGTATTCGATCGCGGTCGCACCCTTCTCGTCGCGCAGCCATTTGCAAGCCAACTTACGCATGTCACGCCTCAGCCTTCTGCTCGTGGATACCTCCCCTCGTGACAGAATGACGCAGGCGTCCCACGAAAAGCTTAAATGAAAGCGTAAAGTTCCATCTATGGAACGGCGTCCGGAGAATCCTGATGTCGTCTGGAAAATCGTTGTAAATCAGTGGGGTGAGGTGCGGAGCGTGCGGCAATCCTGGGTAAAAGATGGCATTCTGAAGCCTGGGACCGCAGAAACGAGGGGGCGGAATAAGAGCTCGTTAACCGGGCTCGGCGCTCGGGCCGAAACCTTGCGCGCCGACCTGGGGTCCGCAACCGCCGGGCGGACCCGCCATGGCGCGCCCGGATCCGGTGCGCGTGAAGCCGGTCGGCGGCCGCGTCGAAACGCGCCGGGTTTTGCTTCGCTCAACGGCCCCGACGCGCTAGGTTTCTTCCATCGAGACGGGAGGGGCAAATGGGACGGTATGGTTTCCTGGCGTTCGCGCTGGTGTTTGCTAGCGCGATGGTATGGCCGAAGCCGAGCGGCGCCGAAGGGGCGGTCGCGATCGGCCTTCCGGCGAATGTCGCAAAGAGCGGTGTCGCGCTCGGCTATTCGACCAAGCACCCGACGCGGGAGAAGGCCGAAGAGGTGGCGCTCGAACAATGCCGGACCGCGCCCGCAAGCAAAGCGGTGCAGTCGCTTTGCCGGATCGTGCAGACATTCAGCGACCAATGCGTTGCTTTCTCAATCGATCCCGCGACCGGAACGCCTGGTTATGGGTGGGCCGTCGCGGACGACAAGGAGGCTGCGTCCGCAGCCGCATTGCAGATGTGCGTTGAAAAATCCAATCCGAGCCGTCGCAAGTTCTGCAAGGTGACGAGTTCGACCTGTGATCAGCCGGCGAATTAGGGCGGACGATCCGGCTCGGGGCCGCAGCCTTGCCGCGTATGGAGGCGTCATGACGTTTCTGCGTTCGATGTCGTTTGCGCTCTTCGCCACGGCGCTTGCCGCGCTGACCGCCGCGCCCGCCGGCGCGTTTGAACGCAAGCCGCGCGAAAGCTATGCCGACTGTAAGCGGCGCATCAGCAGCGTGCCGCCTTGCACCAAATGGACGCGCGACTGCGCTCAACGCTGCGGCTTTGCGTATTGAGGGTTCGCGTCGGCTTCGCGGGCTACGAGCGCGCTGCGGGCGGCCTGGGCAAATTAAACCAGGCGACGAAGCCGCCAATTCAAGCAGATATTGACGCCCCTCGGCGCGCGGTTGAACAACCCTGCGTCGTCTAACGGCAAAGCGCAGTCTTAACTTGCGCTGCCAAAAATGGGGGGACTGACAATGAACACGATGACGCGTCTTTGTCTTTGTGCCGCCTTCTCGGCACTTCCGGGGATCGCCGCCGCGGCCGACTTGAACGTCGTGAATGTTGCCGCTTCGCAGATCGATTGCGCGTTCCTGCCCGCCTGCGCAGCCGTCAACCCGAAGATATTCGGTACTGGCCGAAATAGGCCACTCGCGAAGTCAAAGTAGGCCAATGAAAAAAGCCCCGCCGAAGCGGGGCTAGGTTTAGTCCGGAGAGGAAAACAACGCCCGCCCTTGATACACGAGTCTCGGGCTTGGGAGTGTGTCCAATTAGTCACGCCCTCCATCGATTACGCGGAACCGCTTCCGCCGATCCGGCGCGGTGACGACCGGATCAATCGGCTGCGTCGCGAGCGCCGCGTCGAGGAGATCGCCAATCGTCCACACTCGATCTGCGATATCAACGCGACCGAGCAGCGAACGCCCTTGCTCAAATCCTCGAAAAGTTCATTGCAAAGGAGTTGCGCCCATGGGTGCACACCTTCCCGGATGAGTACTACGCACAACTGTTTCGGCTGCGAGGGCTCGAATTCCCCCAGGACTCGGTGAGGCGGCCGCAGTACTTTGGCCATTTAACGAATGATATTATCTACAGGCGCCTTGCGCCCGAAATCCTAGAGAAGTTGAAAGAGATCACCCCGCGCGCTCCAGATGGGAGACACAAGCATCAACTACATCGGCGACTTAGCGATGAACTGGGACACCCCAAGCTCCGAGAACATCTAGCATCTGTGCTCACGGCCATGCAGTTGAGCGACGACTATGACGATTTCATTCAAAAACTAGACCGGGTGAAGCCGCGTTTTGGTGAGACACTTGCGCTACCATTCGACGGAGAGGGGTCAGAAGAATCGGGTCTGTAATGACGAGGCCGCCAACTAGGGCGGCCTTGGCAACGAGATTTCGGCGCTTCTAGATCAGCCTGGAATGGTGCCACCGTTGTTCACGCAGGCCTTGAAAAGATCGGTACGGGTTCTGCGAGACTCTGTCGTTACATTGGGAATTTTCTCGTTGACCTGCGCGCGACACTTCGTGCGCACGGAGGATGATGCGGCGCTCGCTGTGAGCGTGGGGACGACCAGAACGGCGATTGTTGAGAGCGTAGCGGCGGCCTTCAGAAAGTTGCGCACGGGAACCCTCCATGTTGAAATATGCCTACAGCAAATGCTGAACACAGTTTGGGCGGAATGGTTCCCGGGAAGGGGACGACTCGGTATTAGTACCCAATTCAAACTAGGCCACTGCGAAATTCAAATCAGGCCACCAAGGGTCAAAACAGGCCAGTACCTCGCCCTCGGGCGATGTTATACTTGACAAACCCATATGGCCACGATACCCTTGAATCACATAAGGGAAATCGGTGTTATGGCCAATTCTATCCTGTCCGCCCGAGTTTTGCAGAATGAAGCCGCCGCTATCGCGTGGGTTGAAGCCCGCGTATGGCCGGAAGGCCCCGTTTGCCCGCACTGCGGCGGGGTCGAACGCATTGGCAAAATGCAGGGCAAGGCGACCCGGATTGGCCTCTATAAATGCTACCAGTGCCGCAAGCAGTTCACCGTGAAGGTTGGGACCGTGTTCGAGGACAGCCATGTCCCGATGAACATCTGGCTTCAGGCGATGTACCTGCTCTGCTCTTCCAAAAAGGGAATTTCTAGCAACCAGCTTTCCCGGACCTTGGGCGTCACCCTCAAGACCGCGTGGTTCATGTCGCATCGCATCCGCGAGGCTATGCGGGTTGTCGGCGTAGAGCCGATGGGCGGCGCTGGCGAAGTTGTCGAGATCGATGAAACCCTGATGGGCAAGGTCGAGGGCGCGCCCAAGAAACTCCGCACTGGCGGTTCTCAGAACCGCAACATCGTGCTCACCCTCGTTGAGCGCGGCGGTCGCGCGCGTAGCTTCCATATCGATGGGATGGCGATCCGCGACTTCATGCCGATCATTCGCGCCAACGTCGCCAAGGAAACCCGCGTCAATACCGATGAGGGCAAGCACTACAACGATCTGAGCAAGGAGTTCGCAGGCCACGATACCGTGACCCACAGCGCGGACGAATACGCGCGCTACACCAACGTGCACAGCTTCCCGGAAGGCAAACGCTACGTCATCAGCACCAACACCGTTGAAGGTTTCTATTCGATTTTCAAACGCGGTATGAAGGGCGTCTACCAGCACTGCAAAGAGAAGCACTTGCACCGGTATCTGAGCGAGTTTGACTTCCGCTATTCCAATCGCGTTGCGTTGGGCGTAGACGACGTAGAGCGCACCGCGCTGGCCGTGAAGGGCATCGTCGGCAAGCGCCTCACCTATAGGTAGACTAACGACCGAGAGGCCGTATGGAAAAAGCCGACGCAAAGCAAAAGAAGCCAAATAAGAAGGAGCAATACGAGCGGTTTCGGGAAACCGCTCGTGAGCTTGGCATTGACGACGAAGAGAGCGGCGAAGCATTTGAGATTGCCTTTAAGAAGATCATCCCACCTAAGCGCCAGCCATCAACGAAATAAGTTGATATGCGCTGGGTATCTTGCTCACTCTAGTGCTTTGTTCTTCAGTGCCTGTTCTTCACCAAATAAAATCGGTCCATCTAATTTGAAATCTCTGGGCAAGCGTCTTGGCCCATATTCCGCATAGTGTTTTTCAAGCTGCTTATCAACATTCAACGAAGTTAGCTCGCGCCGCTGCCCGGGAGCTAGGATAGAGATCGCAGTATGTTCCCCGACGCTTCCGATAGATTCAGAATATCTTTTTGCTTCATAGACGTTGTATATCGTCTCAGCTAACGACAACCGACTATTTTGCTCCCGTCTCAACAAAGCAGACTGAGCTATATATGCCCCTTCGCCAATGACCGCGAAGTCGTTTGCAGCTCTCGAAACGCCATCTGCATCAGTGTAATAGATCTCGGAGGAATCGTCGACAAATCCAGCAATTATTAGGCTAGCGCTCAAACTTATTGAAGCAACATTCCGGATTGAATTTCTATATTCCTCATCTGGAAATTTCTCCTTACCCACCGCAACAAAATCAGCGTAAGACATATTGTAGCGAGAAAATGTGTAGTCGTTCGAGAGATCGATTTTTCGCTGGCGAAGCGGAAACTTCACAGACTCATCTAGCTTTTCCGGGGTCAAATTATTGATGTCATGGAATCGCCTTCGGTAAAGGCGATGCAATGCAATAATCTCCGGTTCCTCGCCGGCCGTTAGAAGTCGCCACCGATGCGCAATGGGTAAATCCTTGCGGCCCGTCTCAGTGCTCCCAAGGGAACTGCTCAGCTTCCTATCCGTACAAAGAACGATCCGCTCGCTATCTTCGTGCGCACAGATTGCAGCAATACAGACTGTCATATCACGGCGCTTCCAAGTTGGGATGTCGCGCCATTGACCGCGCGTCATTATCCGGGCGGGGGTCATGCCAGACCCCCTTCAACCGGGAGTGTACCCCATTGGGTTTGTGAAGTACAACATCGCCCGCCCTCGAAAAGAACATATTGC
>PLJS01000117.1 GCA_003140315.1 Hyphomicrobiales bacterium | reverse complement strand
CAGATGGTCGAAGAATGCCGTTGGCGTATTGCATTGGGATTACGATGGCGAAGCTTGGGACACTTGCTACACTCTTTCACTGCCGTTGCTGCTCTCCATATACATTCGGACCTCGCAACATCGGCACGCGAAGACACTGTGTAGATTACCCCTCGAAACGTCCCTCATCCCTCAAGGTACGGTAGCTATCACGGTCGCTAACTAAGTTGCTGAAGGGGTGCCTGGACGTGATCCCTCGCCATACCTTTTAAACCCTACTCGTTCCGCCCTCTCAATATCCAATTCCGCCCGCCCGGCCCCTCTTCCCCGATATTAATGTCGCCGAGACCTCTTCATAAACGCCCGCAGTTGCCTACCCGTATATTCCTCCTCCTATCCGTCCCTACACAAACTCGGGAACAACATTCATACCCATATGCGCAACTTGCGTATAACCCCTTACATGCGGCGGTGATGATCGGACGACGCGAAACGTCGGGACCTTTAGTGATGGGACCAACTGGATTTATGGCCTCAGCCACTGCTTGAACGACAGGCGGCGTGACCGAGCTGGCAGCCAGCCCTCTACCGGCGCCCATCACCAACGAGATGGCAACACAAGCAATAGTCGCGGTGATGCCGGTGATGAACCCGAGTCGGCGATTTGAGATTGTCATGGTTCCGTTCTCTCTTCAGCGGGATTGCCTGCCGATGGCGATGGAGGCTGCCGCGTTTGTTAGGAGGCGCTTTCGGTAGTTCGCCATCTCATGGGCAGTGCGTAGCTGGTCACGATACGGTTTGCTTCGAATGAACGCAACACACCCATCGCAATAGATTCTGACACTCGCGCCAGCGACGGACAATCTCGCTATCACCGGTGTCGCAGTGACGATTCGACCGCAGTGCACACTCTGTCGCGGAATGACCGTTCCGGGTCCAAAAGGCGAAATACTCGCAGCGAGCACATGAGTCCGCTTCTCTCCCGATAGCGACCGGATCGCGGACACGGGGAGCACATCGCATGTGAGCCATCAGACTCGGACATCAGGCCGCTTTACTCGATTAAGCCGACGTCAGGTCGGATGCTCGATAGTTCTGCACCTGCGTGATTGTCGCCGTGAGACCGGTCGAACACTTGGTGACTTTCCGACCCGAGCAGTTTTGATCGCTTGCCTCGACTGGGGCAGCGTTCCTTTTAGCCCGGTCGGACTTCTAAATATTGTAATGTAGATCAGCACATTTTAATTGCCTTAGACAAGTCAAGGGCTATCGTATTTCTTGAATGCTAAAATGATCGGAGACGTCATGAGTATAATACTTGTCGATGCGAAGCAAAGGCTCGCAGCTAAACTGAACGACTACGATCCGCCTGTCCTGCATCCAATCGAAGCCGATCCCTGGGTCGTCAGCAGCCTCCTGCAGAAATCCATTCGCCGCGGCGACGTCGAAATCGCCCAGCGGGCCGCGCACACGATGTTCATGCTCAGAGGCTCCGCAATCTGGCGACGACTGATGATCATCGCGTACGAGGATATCGGGGCGGGCGCGGCCGATGTGCTTATGATGACGATTGCGGCCGGCACCGACGCTGCGTGGCGCAAGGCTCATGGCGGGGATGCCCGCGTCGCTGTCGCACTCGCCGGAATGCTGGCCGAAGCCACGAAGGATCGGTCGACCGATTACCTGATCTGCGCCGCGAAGGACCATCCGTCACTTGCGGCTGAGCGGCTTGCGATCGCGAGCGGCTCTATTGCGGATAGACTCTCGGTCCTGTGCGACGTGAGCCTCACCTTGCCGCACCGCGCAATGGCGGCCTGGTACACGTCCGGCATCGAATGGAGAGGCGAGCGACAGGTCGGCAAGGGTAATCTGGCTGCTCTCCTGGAGGCGTACGGGGAGCTGGGCGTTCCGGAACAGCTGATTGTCGAGCCGCAACGCGCCTCGGCCATTCGGGAACCGTTAGTCAAAATCGACCCTTGGAGACAGCGGCCTCGACGCCCGTTGAATCCCCCAAAATCGTCAGTTGAGACTGGCTCCCAACCCCCGAAATGGCGCGCAGCCGCGCTATTTCCTGGGTGTCGCGGGAAAGTAAGTGGGAGACCGGACTGGGTGGCTGACGACGCAGTGTAGTGCGAACCCGTCTCAGCCATGAATTCCCTGGTATCAGGGAAAAGAACAGGGATATCGGCGAAAACGGTCCCCGCGGCGCGCCACAGTCTCTGAAACGCTGCCTGCTTTCAACGTCTTATGAGCAAATTCCCTACGCATCAGAACAGCGAATTTATCCGCCAAGACACCACTGATCAGGGACTTGTTTCGAGACATCAAGGAAATACGTCTATGAGGCTCTGAGCGATCGAACAAACCCCACCGAGGGCAAAAAATGGCCCAAGAAATTCCGCTGCACGACGCTCCCGAACACTTCTTCGATCAAGACGAATGGCGCGAATTTGTCGGCCATTTCGATAGTCGCGCGGTCGCATTGAGGCAGATCAGCAAGCCGGCCGCGGAGGGCCTGAAATGGATCCGTTCGGAGGTCCTTTCTGCCCCTCACACGTCGGACGCTATGAAGGACGCTGCACGCGAGGAACAACGAATAGCTGACCTTGGCGATGCACTCGCCAAGGATTTCATTGCGCGGCATGTCACAGGTGAGTTCACCGCCACCGGGGTGTGGCACGGCTCCTTGGCACCAGTGACCCCACCAAAAGAACGCTGTGACGGCCTATGGGCCAATTTTGCAGCCGACAGATTCGACGGGAAAGACCTGGTCCTTACGCAGGTCCGCGTTTCCAAGGTTCAAACCAAGGCCACCATAGCGGCGGAACTTCTAAGAAGCGTCACCGATTGGCTCATCCACTACCCGGACGGGCGGAACGTACAGAAGAACGTTCTTGAATTCCAAGCGCGGCAACAGTTTCCAAGTCTCAAAATTCGCCAGTTCGATGCCGCTTACACGAGCGCATACAACAAAACGCGGGGTAGGCAACCGAACGATGCCCCAAGATAAAAACTCAAAATAATCGGCGATTTGTTTATTTTCGCGTTGCGGCCCGCGTGTGTCTTAGTCGCTCCCGATCCCCCGCGGTGCGTTCGTTCGCATCTGCCTCGGACGGAGCGTCAACCATGCGACCATCGGCCAGATCTACCAATGGTTCCCTAACCGACCCCCCGCCTATTCCCCTCGCGGTCATCTACCGCCGAATTGAGGAACTGCGTCCCGACCCCCGAAATCCTCGCAGTCACAGCCCCCGGCAGGTTCGCCAGATCGCCCGCAGCGTTCAGACATTCGGCTTCAACGTGCCGATCTTAATCGACCGCCAGAGCCAGGTGATCGCGGGCCACGGCCGCCTGCTCGCGGCTCGGGAACTCGGATGGGGACAGGTCCCGACCATATCCCTGGACCACCTGAGTGAGGCGCAACGACAGGCGTTCATGATCGCCGACAACCAGCTGACCGACACGAGCGAGTGGAATGACACATTGCTCGCCAGCCTATTCCGAGACCTATCCGTTCTCGATCTCGGTTTCAGCCTCGATGTGACGGGGTTCGAGATGGCCGAGATCGACATGAGGATCGAGAGTTTGGAGGCCCCCCCTGACGCGGACGACCCCGCCGACCGCGTCCCAGACCTAGCATCGCGCCCCGCGGTAAGTCGTGTCGGAGATGTGTGGGCTGCGGGACGTCATCGCATCTGCTGCGGCAGCGCGCTCGACCCGATTGCTTACGCCGTCCTGATGGATGGCGAGCAAGCCGCCATGGTGTTCAGCGACCCGCCGTACAATTGCCCCATAAATGGCCACGTGACGGGACTCGGAAAGATCCACCACCGCGAATTCGCCATGGCGTCAGGCGAGATGGACGAGGCGCAGTTCGTCGAATTTCTTGCCCGATCATTCACCCTCCTCGCGCGACACAGCGTTGACGGCGCTATCCAATTCCAGTGCATCGATTGGCGCCATGCGGGCGAAATGCTGGCGGCAGGCCGACGGGCCTATTCGGAACTGAAGAACATCTGCGTCTGGGTCAAGTCTAACGCGGGCATGGGCTCCCTATTTCGGAGCCAGCACGAGTTGATCTTCGTTTTCAAACACGGACGCGAGTCCCACCAGAACAATATCCAGCTCGGTCGACACGGCCGGCATCGCAGCAACGTCTGGTCCTATCCCGGGGCCAACTCCTTCGGCAGAAGTTCCGAGGAAGGCAACCTCTCGGAGCTGCACCCGACGGTCAAACCGGTCGCCATGGTGGCAGACGCCATCCTCGACTGCTCGAGCCGAGGCGAGATCGTGCTCGATGCGTTTCTGGGGAGTGGCACGACCGTCATCGCGGCGGAGCGCACCGGACGGCGTTGCTTCGGCCTGGAGATCGATCCGCTTTACGTCGACACCATTGTGCGTCGTTGGCAGGCATTCACCGGCGATCACGCTCGATTGCTCGCCACCGGCCGCGATTTCATCAGCCTCGAGGCGGACGCGGAGCACGCCCATGACTGATCAACCGGAGGAATACTCCGTCGGCTATGGCAAGCCGCCGCGTCATTCGCAGTTCAAGAAGGGCCAATCGGGGTACCCCCGGGGCCGGCGCAAAGGGTCGAAGAACCTCTCTACGTTGATCCCATCCGTTCTCAAGGAACGAGTCACGATCACCGAGCACGGCAAACGGCGAACCATCACCAAACTTGAGGCGATGACCAAGCAACTCGCCAACAAGGGCGCATCCGGCGACCCCAAGGCAACGCAGCTTTTGCTCGGGATGCTGCAGCTCTTCGAAGATAGACAAGAGGCGCCGGCATCAACGGAAGTCACGGCAGATGCGGATCGGACAATCATGCGGCTCTTCTTGGCAAGGATGCGGCGGATGGGAGGCACCGATGACGATACTGGCACCTAACGAACTCTCCGCGCTTCTACGGCAGGATCCCGTCAGCTATGTCGGCCGCAGCTTCCTGGAGCTCAACCCGCAGGCTGAGCTTCTCATGAACTGGCATATCGAGCTTATCGTAGCGGAGCTCGAACAGTGTCGGCTAGGGAAGGTGCGACGTCTCATCATCAACATCCCTCCCCGTCACCTAAAGTCGCATTGTGCGTCGATCGCCTTTCCTGCCTGGCTATTAGGGCACGATCCTTCGGCTCAAATCATATCGGTGACGTACGGCCAGGAGCTTTCTGACAAGCTCGCGCGCGACTGCCGCGCCCTCATGGCGTCGAAGTGGTATCAATCGCTGTTTCCAACGCGCCTCGCTACGAACAGACAGGCAGTCCAGGAATTCGTCACAACAAAACAAGGCTTCCGGCTTGCCACATCGGTAGGCGGTGTCCTCACCGGCCGCGGCGCGGATTTCATGATCATCGATGATCCGCTCAAACCCGAGGAGGCGCTTTCTGAAACCCAGCGCCATGCCGTCAATGATTGGTATGACCACACCCTCTACAGTCGGCTCAACGACAAGGCCAAGGGCTGCATCATCATAATCATGCAGCGCCTCCACGAAGACGACCTAGTCGGTCACGTGCTGCAGCAGGAAGGTTGGCGTGTCGTGAGGCTGCCGGCGATCGCCGAGCAGGAAGAGCGGCACACCATTGCGTCACCACTAGGCACCTACCATGTCACCCGGCGTGTCGGCGACATTCTCCACCCCGAACGCGAGTCTGCCGAAACCCTGGAGCAGATCCGTCGCACCAACGGCGAGTACCATTTCGCTGGCCAGTACCAGCAGGCACCGGCGCCGCTTGGTGGCGGCATGGTCAAGCAAGATTGGTTCAAATCATATGCGCCAAATGAACTGCCGGAGAAATTCGATCGCATCATTCAGAGTTGGGACACGGCCAACAAGCCTTCAGAACTCAGCGATTACAGCGCCTGCACGACGTGGGGACTGAAAGGACCTCGCTTCTACCTGCTCAATGTCCTACGCCGGCGCATGGCCTATCCCGACCTTAAGCGCGCGGTTCGGGAGCTATGGGAGGCCTATAGTCCAACCGTCGTCTTGATTGAGGACAAGGCCTCGGGGACCCAGCTCATACAAGAGCTGGTCGAAGACGGTATCCGCGCGGTGAAGCGCTTCAAGCCAGAGTATGACAAGGTGATGCGCCTGCATGCCCAGACGGCGACAATCGAGAACGGCTTTGTCTATCTGCCCCAGGAAGGGCATTGGTTGGCTGAATACGTTCACGAACTGACGACGTTTCCGAACGGCAAATACGACGATCAAGTCGATTCGACATCGCAGGCCCTTGAGTGGGTAAAACAACGCCGGCCCGGTCAAGGGTTCTTGGACTACATGCGGGAAATGGACGAGCAACGGGCGTCGATGGACGACAACAGCATCAGCGTCAAAATGATCGCGCCCCGAAACTCTACCTACGTCCAGACAGTAACCGGCTTGTCGATTTCGATTGCCGCGCGACCCGTCTTCTGCTGCTGGCCCGTTTCGACCATTCGCGGCAGCGCAGTATTACGTCTGGAGTTGGAGGCTAGGGCCTTCTTCATCACGGCATCGGTCGGTAATGTCCTGCAGGAACATCGCGAGGTTTTGGCTGCAGGCGCGATTGCAAGATAGAACAGCGCATCGTCATGTCCGTTGGAACACCGATAAGAGAGGCGTTGGGCTGCGAGCCCGCTGTGCAACGCGTCGATCGGATGCGTGATGCCCTCAGAGTGCGTAGTTTAATTTGAGCTGGAGCAGCTTCTTTTCTTGAAGGGTGTCCTTGTCCATACCCGAATCATATTGGAGTGTGACTGTCGCCACTCCGGCTTCGCACGAGGTCGTCGGGTCTTTTGTATTGCAATTCAGTTTGTATTGCAGGGCGGCCGAATAGAGCGTCGCAGTGACGCCTGAACGTGCGTCCCAATACGATTGCACCGTTCCGATGAAGGCAAACCTGTCGTTGAGATACGGGCCCCAGCTCCCGCCGCCGATCGTCGGAAAGAGTAGTATGTAGCCGCGCGCGGCCCCGCCCAGCCACTGATAGTCCTGTTTGACGAGATTGGTTTGGCCGGGATCGGAAACGCTGAGATTCGTCGCCTCGAATCGCAGAACCCAGAATCCGTCGACGATCCGAGGTCCGTAGCCTGGCCTGGACTCACCGAGGAAGTAGTTGGCATTTACCGGAGTCCAGCTCACGGTCAGGCCACCCGCGCGCGCCTTACCGTAGAAGTCTGTCTGATAGAACGGCGCGATGTCGAAGTAGTTTAGAGTTCCGCCCGCCTCGCTAGGGTAAAGTTGAAACTCGACCTTTGGCCCAAACTTTAGCGCGCTGGTATCTCCGAAGGCCTTAGTCGGATTGTCCCAGTTTCCAGTGGCAGAAACCCAGAATGCCGGTATCCACGCGACGTGTCCCGTTCGCTGGGGTTCGGTCAGAAGATATGTCGCCAACCCGCTGATGTTTATCGATTGTGAACTGCTTACCGTGACCGCGTTGCCGGATTTGCTTTGGACAAAATTGTTCGCGGTGTAACCGAACGAGGCACCGAGAGCTTGTCCGGCCGTGGGTGACTGCGTGAGTCCCGGGTAGGGATTATCCAAGGGATCGGCGCGAACGAAAAGACGCTGCGAATGCGGTGCTACCTCCACCGGAGCCGGGGACGCTGGCAGCGCTGCCGGCCGCTCCTCGGGCGGGTGGTTGAGCGGAAGTGACGCGGCCTCCGGTGCGCGCGTACAGGCGGCACGAACGCTGCGGCAAAACGCATCCGCATGCTGCCGTTTCTGTGGGTCATCGCCGCTATCGACGACGAGACGTCCGCATTGGAGATGAGCAGCCGGGGTACATGCCGGCCTGGACTTTTCAGCCGCGGCCTTAGCTGAGACGCATCCCGCTACGATGATCGCCACGAGAAGGCCCAGCCGGACGAGCGCCCGCATCATGGCTCATGCCCCGACGCATTTCAGAAAGGCGCGTAGGGTTATTACCGCCTTCTCGCCACCGTGCTTGTCGACTCGTTTCCACACCTCGCTTGGGTCCAGTGGGTAACAGTCCTGTCCGCAAGCGGTGATGATTTCGTCAATGGGCTTGGCTATTCCGTTGAACAGCTTGTCAAACGTCTTGTCCAAGACTTCCTTGGGAGGCACTTGGTCCATATTCAAATGGCGTAAGACACAATGTTGAAGGCTTTCAGCGTTCAATGCTGCCGAATGACGTTCCAGCGCTGCGGTGTTGCGCTCGAGCGCATCGATATGCCGTTCGACAAGGCTCACCGGCAGTGTAGCCGGTTTAGGCTTGCGTTCCGGCTTCGCGGGTCTTCCCATTGCCTAGCTCCCGATCGGTCCAATAGTAGCAGTGAACAGGAAGCAACTTCCGCGCGCAAGATATCCGATCTACCGTTGCGCGAAAAACGCTTGGTGTGTCGCGGAGAACACAGTTTCATCAGGGCGATGATCACGCGGCGACGGATGATCGGCTTCGCTCGCTGATCTTTGGCGCGCCGCCTCAGCCAGCTTCCAGGCCGGGCTCTGATGTTGGATCGTTGGGGCATCAAAGCTCAACGTCAAGAAGTTCTATCGGCTCCACTCGTCAAGCTTGCTCATGATCGCGATCATGGGGTGGACCGTAAAGCAGATACCGTCGCGCGAATGGTGATGGGGTGCTCAATGAGATGTGGTTTAAGCGGCTCTGAAGGAACGTAGACCGGCGGGGGCGTCCCAACGTTGCCGGTGTTAAAGCGCCACTGGCTGCGCAGCGGTACCTGATCAAGGGCAATAGGATAGATGGTCACCTCATCGTCCTTGATCCGGATCCGCAGAAAATGTCGATGACTGTTTAGACGCATGGAGCTAAAGGCGTCGTTGTGATTCATTTTCAGCCACCGCGACGTGACGTATAGGTATGCACCGAACAGAAAACCCGCAGCGAGGCCCCCGATAAGGATCATTTCGACTGCAAAGGTCAAAAACACGGGGCGGGGCCAGATGGTGGTGCCAAACCAATGGAGATTCAGCGAGGCCAATATGTCAACAAGGAGAAATAACGCGAAACTGTGGAACAAGGCGTTGACGCCCGACACCAGGAATATCTTCCAGCCACCGCCCTCCTGGTTTTTCGTGTAGCCCCAAAAGCCGGCAAATAGCAAAGCAGGCGCCAGGAGCCTTCCATCGGTAGGATCGAGCGCAACGAGCAGCCCGAGCAGCCAGTACAGAACGCCCAGAACAAGCGCAAAGCCAGGATTATAGGCAACGAACTTGAAATTCCCGGCCAGCATGCGAAGGCTATCGGCGCGTGAGGGATAGACCGCCTCTCTCTCTTCGTTGTTGCCCGCCATGCTCTTGCCAAGGGCGAGTGTCGTCACGCGCCCCCGTATCCATTGGATGTTATCCGTAGGCCGATCCAAGTTGACAGTTTGTTCCACCTGATGGGTTGGATGAAGGAAAGCACCGCCGCCGCCGGACGTAATGAACTGGGTGCCTTCATTACCTACGTAGCGGCTATAGTGATGCGTGTCGCCGGAAAGCACGAGCGGAAATGTCAGGTCGCGGTTCTGGTCTGTGGCGATCAACGCAATATAGTCCATAGCCGCAAACGAGTTGCTTCCCTTTTTCATGGTGTACAGCCAGCCGGGCTCGGGTCCGCACAGGATGATCTTGCTGTGCCGGTCCATTTTTTTCGCGATTGCGGTGAAGTAGTCCTTTTGCGGCTGATCTACGTCGTCATCAAGCTGAGAATCCATCCCCCATATCCACCACGCGTTCGTGAGCTGGAGTGCGAAATAGCTACGGCGCTGGTGCGTCCGCCAGCCGCCAAGATGGAGATGCTCGCGACGGCTGAAGAGCGCTAGGAAAACCACGAGGCCGTCGTACCAGTCGTGGTTGCCGGGAATGGCGTAGACCGGCGGTCCTTTGAGGAGGTTAATGTCTGGATCGGGGAACGCCCACCCGTAGGGATCGCGTAACCGACGCAAATAGGCCTCGGTTGATGCGCGCGGATAGACCTCGTCACCGCCCATCGCCAGAAGCTGGCCGCGCCGTGTGTGATGACCGTCGACTAAAAGTGTTTCTTGCGACAGCAGCGAGGCGACCGCGTATGTTGAGTCGAATCCGTCGCCGAGATCAGCAACAAAATCGATCCACAGGTAGCCGTCGTCATCAGGCGTGAAGGTCCAGGCATCGCTGCTCGACCCCCCGGGCATGAATTGCCGTGCGCGTTCAACCAAGTCGTCATCATGCACTGGGTCGAGGGCTGCTACGATCAATCGCCGGTCCGCGTACTGGCCGAAGACATCCGATAGGATCACGCGCCACAAAAGCCTACCCAGTAAGATCGGATTGAACCACGGCGTCATCTTAGGGTACTTGCCGAGTTTCTCGAGCGTCGGCGGTTTTGTCATCCGAGACCTCATTGCAGCAAATGGCCGCGTCTATCGCGGCGAAGTTCTGGTGCTCGGCGGTAGAGGTCGAGCGCTGCTCATGTCGCCGCGTCGAACCTCCTCGCTCAACTTAAGCGCTTTCGATGCTAAATGCTATCTTTGATAGATCACCCGGACAACTAGTTTTGTTTGAATTTGCTTGGGCGTCGCATTGCGCCGAGGCGCGCACCTCGCACTTCATAGCGACCGGTCCTACGCGCTCGATGACGGTCTGTCGTTTTCTCCGAACAGCAGAACACTTTGTTGCGATAGTCATGAGGTCCGCTGGCACCGTATACGTTTCCGTGGCACATTGCCGTCTTCGGGGGAGAACGATCCATTTCTTTGATGCTGGCGCACGAAGCCGCCAGCTAGGATGGTCCCTCGTGGCGGATGATCCGCGCAGCCAAAGACACATGGTCTGGATCGCGCTCGCCATATGCTGTGGCATTCTGCTGATCGAGTTCATCGTCAAAGCGTCGATGCATTGAGGCTACCTCGCGCTATACTTCTCTCAGCTCTCAGCTCTCCGCTCCGCCTTCCGGCGCTCGATTGTCGAGCCCCGGTCGCGCAGCGGAGGATGCAATGAAACATGCAGTTCTTTCCAAACCAGATCGCATTCGCGAGCTGAATGACGCTTTCAGGAGCACGTTCCTGGGCGGCCGCGTCATGCTCACGTCTCCGCCGCGCGCGATGCCGCTACCAATGCGGCCGGTGCCGCGAAAGACAAGATCGTCGGAACACCAGAAGCGCAGGCCGCAGCTGCGAAGGCGCAATCATTCGCCGCCTTCGTCGCCGTCGTTGACGGCGCTTGTGCGGAAGGAGCGAGCGCATCGGCGCTGGCCCGCTCCCGCAATCCACCGGCGCGCTCTTGCAGGCGCGCCTCACTCTCCATCCATCATGCCTGAAGGTATCCGTGATCGACGGCCGCATACACACAGTTTCGGGCCGTGCCCAACGCCCGATACGTTATGGAGATGTGGTTTGACAAATACACGAAACAGGCTTGGCGCAATTAGCGTCGCCACTATGTCCCCGGCTTCCAGTTCTTATCGATGACGGCGCGCCGGGCAGTCGCCTCACCAGTCAGCGTTGCGATAAAGCCCGCGCAATGCATACAGGCAGACTGCGCTATTTCGTGATCCGGGCTTTCAGCAAAGCCCTCGGCCTGCCGTTTCGTCAGGAGCGCGAGATACGTCTTGCGAACCTCCTCCATCTTCTCGCCGATCTTCTCGTCGTCCAAGTCATGCGCGATCTGATTTCGCAGCCGGTTGATTGCGCGCAGCACCGCCCATGATTTATCCTTGTCCTCATTGAGGCTGAGCGCGCGGCAAAGCTGAGCTTTGTGATTGAACGTAAATTTGGCTCCACGCAGCTGATCGGCATGGAAGAGCGACGCGTCGAGAAAGCCGTCCATCGCCTGCTCGATGATCATGTGCCCCTTCATCACCGCAAGCATGCGCGCGTTGAATTTCGCAGCCCGCTCTTCCATGGTCTTCAGGTTTGCCTCAAGACGCGGATCGTCGGATTTCATTGCCCCTCCGTCGGTGCCGTCTAAGCTATCGCATCCTGCACGAATTCGTTGAACCCGTTCGTCCCCCGCTGGAGCCGGGCATACGCCGCAAGCGTCTCCGCATCTTCCACCGTCGTCCCGCTCGCGATCTTGTCCTCGATCATCAGCACTTGGCGCCGCAGGAGCGGCGGCAACTCCACCAACGTATTGACGCCCGCGATCAGCCGTCCTTCGCGTATCAAGCTCACATGCGCGTCGCGGCCGTAGAAGCCGAAGTCGGGGACGACGACCTGCCCCTTGAAGTGGGACATCAGGAAGAGACCGAGCACGAGCGCGTCGAACTCCCCGAGATCCTTCCGGCCCAGGGGCGAGATGACTGCCGGCTTCTTGCCCTGAGCGTTGCGACGCGCGTTCTCGGCCAGGTCGGCCATGACGAAGAACGGGCGGCGGGCGTGGACCCAGCAGGCCGCTTCGAAGATGGGACCAGGCGAGCGGCCCGGCTCGTAGAGTTTGCCATAGCCGCTGTAGGCGTCGGCCTGGAAGATTCCGCTGTAGTTGGCCAGATGCGCCTGCGGATGCTCACCGGCCCGATCGCGCGAGTAATAGAACACGGCCGCCGGCGGTGCCGGCCCGCCGAACGGCTTTGCGATTGCCATGAGCAGAGCATCGCGGATCTCAGGCTTCAAAGTTGGCGCGGCCGATGGTGTATGAACAATGCCCTTCACGGCAGAGAAGCTCTGCGATGCCCAGGGCAAGACAAGGGCGAGCGGCGGGCGATCGTTGCCGTCGTGATCGGTGCCTTCGTTATCGTGTTCCGTCCTTGCCGGCCCAACGCGCGGCTCCGTGAGGGTCACCTCGATCGCCTGCGGCTTGACGGTAATGCGCTCGATATGCCGTTCAATGAGATCGCGATCCGTACGGCTGATCGGGTCCTCTGCCTCGCCGATGCCCTTGAGGTGTCCGCGGACGGCCCCCAGTACGAGATTTTCGAATTCCGGAGCCGGCACACGTGCCACGGTGCCGGCATCCTGCTGGCGCTTCTGGACCAGGGGTTGGGACACATAGTACCGGTACCGGACACCCCGCTTGTTCGAATGTGTCGGGCTCATCCGTTACCACGGTCGTCGAAGATCCGCCCCGCGAGGATAGCCGGCGACCCTTTTGCCCGGATCCGCCGCTCGACGGCGTTTGCGGCCAGCTTTGCCTGCACGGCGTCGAACAGGGCGCGATCGACGATCGGCTCGTGCTCTCCGTGATAAACCTCGCCACGATAGACGACTTCGCCAACGTAGAAGCGGTTCTTGAGCAGGTGGGCGAGCGGTCCTACGCCGAACCGAATACCGCCGCTCACTCGATCATTCGCACCGCGCCGTTGCCGTGTCCTTATCGCTCGCCGGTCAAGGTCGTCCATCAGCGCACCAATCGAGCCTAGCTCGAGATAACTCCGGAAGATGCGGCGGACGGTCTCGGCGTCCTTGGGGGCCACGGCGATCTTTTTGTTGGAAGTCGCATAGCCGAGCGGGATCGGGCCCCCGATCCCACCACTCCTGCCGACCCCATGTCTTGATCACACGCGCCTTGACGGCAAGGCCTTCTAGCGACCGCGCGGGCGCAGCAAGGATCAGTCCGCCGACATCGCCGACGGCGTCGATGGCAGCATTGTGGGCTGCCTCGACGGTGACGAGCTTGGTCGTACGCTTGGCGCGCCGCACCCCTGCCTCGTAGGCCTTGGCGATGGTGAGCGCTTTGTGCACATCGTCCCAAACGTCACGGCGCTCGGGATCTTTGAGCATCCGGCGCAGGTCGGCCGCGCTCCAGTGCGACCAGGACAACAGATCGCCGAGCGGGCCGTCGCTCGTCAGGGCTTCGGGCAGGCATGGGCACCGGTCAAAATACCGCTCTTCGCAGCGATTGAAGCGCTGCCTCGCTGCCTCGTAGGTATCGAGCGCCTGCCAGAACGTCCGTTCCAGGCCGATCAGCTCGGCATCCGGTTCGGTCGCGCGCGGCACGTCCGCGGGCGCGGTGTTTGTAACCACTGCCACGGCTGCGGTGCCGACGAGGAACGTTCGGCGGGAGAGAACAGTTGTCGCGCGTGGTGTTTCGGTATTGAGCGAGGGAAAATGGTCAGCATTTACCGAGAAAAAGGGCGGGCGGCTCATGACCGTCACCGCGCGACGATACGATAGATGCGGTCGTCACCGGT
>PLJS01000103.1 GCA_003140315.1 Hyphomicrobiales bacterium | reverse complement strand
CTCACCACCACCCTGGCCGAGCTCGCCGAGGGCCTCGACATGCTCGAACGCGCAGTAAACGAGGAGTTCGATGCCGCCACCACAAAGGCGGCGAAAATCTCCGCCGAGGTCAGCAAGCTCATGTTGCGAGCAACGCGCTAGGCTTCAACGTTACGCCGGTCCCATTTCAACCTGTCTCTACCGCAAATCAAATGCGGGCGTATTGATGATGCAAGCCTCCGAGGTGCGGGTTGCCCGCACTCGCACGCCGATCTTCGGCTGCTCCTCGTGCAGGACCATGTTCAACAATGAGCTGTGGATTTCCAGACGACCGCTGCCGTTGTAGTCGATGAAGCCCAGCTGACGAAATTTGTTCATGAAAAAGCTGACGCGAGGCCTGGTAGTGCCGATCATCTCGGCCAGGGTCTCCTGGCTGATGGGAGATATGATCGCCTCCGGCCTCCCCTCTTTGCCGAAATTCGCAAGGATAAGAAGGAGCCGCGCCAAGCGCTTTTCGCTTGAATTGAAAAGCTGGTCGACCAAATCCGCTTCCACGCGAATGTTGCGGGCCAGCAGATGCGTGGTGAATAGCTCGGAAAATTCCTGATCGTTATGAAGCCTGCGAATTACAGCGGCTTTCTCTATGCGAGCGGCAACACAGTCAGTCATTGCCACGACTGACGCCATGCGCACCATCTGTCCGCCCAGACATCCCTCGCCGCAGAAATCGCCGGCCTCGAGCATCGCGATCACCGCCTCCTTCCCCTGTTCGGAGAGGACGGTGACCTTGATCTTGCCTTCCTGGATATAGAACAGCGAATCCGCGGGGTCGCCCTGCGCGAAGAGAACCTGATCCTTGCGAAACTTGACGGCGGTCGTCCCGCCGTTCGCGTCCGTGAAAAGGAATCTCTGGAAGGTTGCCATAGCTAGCCACGCCTGCCCCCGAATAGCTTCGTACATGCACGGAGAAACACATAGCCAACGCATTAAAACTAAAGGCAAGTCCGCATAGCGACGCGCCGGAAAGCAAATCAGCCTCGCTATATCGGCATACCTTTCGCTATGCCGAACACGGGTTCGCGCTTGCCACCTGCATCAGAAAATTACGACAGCGGGGAGGGAATTACGACAGTACCAACCACGCGCTCGCCCTCACTGACCTTGATAGGCCAGTTGAGGAGTTGATCGGCCTCGCCGTGAGTCACGTCCCGGAGCACCCCCATGCCAAAGGCGACCGCCGCGCCGTCGTCGGCCAGCGTCATGCTGCCGAGCTCATCAATCCCGTCGCCGTTATGTAATACAAATTGGTAGTGACGCACGGTTCCTCAACGCAGAAACATCACTCATACGGGTGCCCCTTAGAGGTACTTACGGTCCCCAAAGAGAACTGTTCAGCGGCGACGCGGGGGTTCTTCTGCGTCGGGTTCGTTGCGGAAAGCCGCGTAGCCAATTTGTGGAGCGAACATCAAGCTAGGAAGGTCATGCGAAACGGTTTGTACATTTGGCTCGGAATCTTCACCGGCTCTACGATCGGAGGACTCATTCCACAATTATGGGACGCCGGTACATTCACTTATTCATCAGTATTGCTCAGCGGCGCAGGTGCATTCGTCGGATTGTGGATTGGATCGAAAATGCGGAGCTAGTCTAGAACCGCGGTCTCCTGTCGTTCATGGAGAATGCAGCGCCACCGCTTTGTCATGCTAGCGATTGTCTGCTCCGTGTTATTCGCGTCATATGATGCGCGGGGTCGGCATGACCGGTTTGCCCCCCGACTCCGGACCTACTGCTGCGACACAGCGAACCGACGCTTCGGGCCAACAGCCGACATTCGCCGGCCGCCCGGCGACGTTATTCAGGCAGCCCAGTATCCCGGAGTGCTTCGCCCAGAGAGGCGGCAAGTTCCGGCGCGCAGTCCACGCCGGAAAAATGTCGAGCGTAGCGGAATGCAGGTTGTAGCTGCAAAACCTTTGCAGCTGCAGCCTTGGCCTGTTCGATGCGCCCAAGCTTCGCGAGCGATGCCGCGAGCAGCATATAGGAGATGCTATGGGCAGGATTTGATTGCACGGCCTTGTAGGCGACGGTCGCCGCCTCTTCGTAGCGGCCGCGGTGGAAATGTCCGAGGATGAAAGAGTGAAATGCCGCGAACGCCCACGGGTCGAATGGGCTAAGCCGCATTGCCCGCTCGCCCCATTCGATCGCTCGCTCCGCTTCTCCAGCCCACCCAAGGATGACGCCGCCGAGGATGTAAACGAGAGCGGTTGACGGACCGACAGCAAGCGCTGCTTCGAACGCGGCGAACGCGGCTGCACGATTATGTCCGTCCATCCCGATGGAAAATGCCGCGAACGTCAGGGCGAGCGCGTCGTCCCGCCCATGGGCGATTGCCATGTGAGCATGGCTGACCGAGGCCGTTCGGTCTTCTTCGCGCAGCCCGGCGCGCAGGAAGCGATTATGATGACACATCGCGGCGAAAGCGTGCGCCAGCGCATAGGTCGGATCGAGTTCGATTGCGCGTTCGAGAAGCACCAGCGCCTTCGCGGCCGGCTCCGGCATCCCGGAATAGACGTCGGACTGGGCCTGTAAGACAAGATCATAGGCATCGAGATTGCCTGGCCGCTTGCGCTCTACGCGCTCGACTTCAGCCTGACGTAGGCTCGGCTCGATCGCGCCGACAACCGAAAGAGCAATTTCATCCTGGAGCGCGAAAATATCGTCGAATTTGCGATCGTAGAGCTCGGCCCAGACATGCGTGCCGGTTGTGGTGTCGATCAGCTGGCTGCTAATGCGCACGCGGTTTGCGACCCGTCGCACGCTGCCTTCGAGCACATAGCGGACGCCGAGCTCGCGGCCGACCTGCTTCACGTCAACCGCCCGGCCGCGGTAGGTGAAGCTCGAACTGCGCGCGATGACGAATAGCCATTTGATGCGCGACAGGCCGGTGATGATGTCGTCGACCATGCCGTCGGCAAAATATCCCTGCTCAGGGTCGCCGCTCAGATTCGAAAACGGAAGAACCGCCACGGACGGCTTCTCGGGCAGCGCGAGCGCTGGGATCGGCTGCGGGACCGACTCGGCTTGCGGGCTACCCCTCGTGACCGCCGGGCCGACATAGCGATAGCCTCGGCGCGGGAGCGTCTCGACCCAGCTCTCACCTTGCGCCGCGTCCGCAAGAACCCGCCGCAAGGCAGCGATCTGAACCGTCAGATTACTGTCGTCGATCGCAAGCCCCGGCCACGCGGCCTCGACCAGCGCATCCTTGGACACCGGCGCGCCCGCCCGTTGCAGAAGGAGGCGAAGCAGCAGCACGGCGCGCTGCCCGAGCATCGTGGGTTCGGCACCGCGAAATAAGATGCCGGCGTCCGCGTCGAGGCGGAATGGACCAAATTCGTAGATATCGCCACGGGCTACCATTCCGAAGCATTTAGCAACTTTTTCGGAACGGATTCACGACTTTCGGGCAAAGCCGCCGCATGTTCGATCGAAGGCTGCCCAGAAAGCAGTCTCACCGATGGAGGAGCACAATGAGTGCGAAAGTCGTCATTCGCATGCCGGGCGAGGCAAAAGGCGTCACCCTGTCCGGCCACCCGATGGGATTCCTCGTGACTGGGGAAGATACGAAGCACACGTCGATGTTCGATTGGACGATCCCGGCCGGGTTTTCCACCGGCCTGCACGTCCATCGTGTCCAGGAAGAGACCTTTTACGTACTCGAGGGCGAGTGCCAGTGGCAAATCGGTGATCAAACGCTCCGCGCGACACCGGGAACATTCGTGTTTCTTCCGCCCGGGGTGCCTCACAACATCGGCAACACCAGCGAAAAGCCAGCACGAGTAATTATGACCGTATCGCCACCGGGTCACGAAAATTACTTCGAAGAGCTTGCCGAAGTGGTTGCGGGCGGCGGCGCTCCAAACCCCACGGTCATCGCCGAGTTGAGAAGGCGCTACGACACCGATCAGCTATCGGCGCTGAAGAGAAGCTAGCGGTCAGAACGGTGCACTGTGGTCGTGCGATAGAGGATCGTCGTGTCGTCACCTGCACGCTGTAGCTTACAACATCGAGCCTCGGTCGCTCGTTGCCATCGAGGGGGCATCAGGATCAGTCAGCGATATCTGCTGGTCCGGTGTCGTGAGCATCCGCACCTCAAGTGCAAGGATGCGATGCATCTCCTCTTTCAGCTTCACGATCTTTTCCGTCAGACGGGTCGTTTTGGTCGTGCGTGCCAGCGATGGCTCTTGCCGGTCGGCGCTGTCGAGCTGGTGCAGGTAGCGCGCGACGCTATCCTCGATCTGCGTCATGCGCCGTTCCATCTTCCCATCTTCGCGCGCGTGAAGTTCTTGTCCCGATTATTGACCGCCTTGAACTTGCTGCCATCGATCGCGCCGCTCGCCTCGACGAGAAGGTCCATCCCTCGGCAGAGCGCGACGAAGCGGGCGCAGACTTGACGGATGGCGCGGCCACTGTCCTTGCGGACAGTCTGCAATCGTCTTGTGATCGGGAGCAAGGCGACCCGTGAGCCACATAACCTCGAGGTTGCGCCCAGCCTCGCACTCAAGTCGACGGCTCGACTGAACCCGATTCAGATAGCCGTAGATGTAGAGCTTCAAGAGGATTGATGGGTGATACGAAGCCCGCGGGCAGCAGGATGTGCGCGCTCGGCTTCGCCGCACGCCACCTGTCGAACGCTTTCCGATCGCCGGCCCGGAGCCGGCCCGAGGAAGAAAAGGTTGTCGGGGACACGGTCAGGAGGGGCCTATGATCGCGCTCAATCGACTTCCTACCCAGACGCAAGATGAGATTGTCCACGCCTTGGAGCACGATGTCGAACAATGAGCGGTGAAAAGTCTTCAGCCCGCTATGCGACCGTCCACGACGTCGATGATACGGTCGCATCGTCGCGCCAGTTCGAGGTTGTGGGTCACCATCAGAAAGCTGGTGCCGCCTTCGCGGTTTACCTGCCGCATCAGCTCGAAGACGCTGTCGGCGGACTTCGTGTCGAGGTTTCCTGTTGGCTCGTCCGCGAGCACGAGATCGGGGTTCATCGCCAAAGCCCGCGCGATGGCAACGCGCTGCTGTTGTCCACCCGACATGTTCATGGCGAGGTTTCCGGAGACCGCCTCCAATCCGACACACTCCATGAGATCGCGCGCTTTTGTGGCGATGTCCGGACTCGGGAAGCCACGGTCGGCAAGCAGCGGCATCATCACGTTTTCCAATGCCGTGAACGCTGAGATCAAATGGTGATCTTGGAATACAAATCCGATTGTATGCCCTCGCAACCGTGTAACCGCGGTATCCCCCAGCAGGTTCGTGTCCTGACCCTTGATGCAGAGCCGCCCGGATGTCGGCCTATCCAGCAGGCCGACAATGTTGAGCAGCGTGCTCTTGCCTGAGCCCGACGGTCCGGTGAGCGCGAGAAACTGGCCCCGCTCAAGCGTCAGATCGATGTCGTGCAGAACCTCGGTCTCGGACGGCAGGCCGATATTGTAGGCCTTGCAGACTTTATCGAGGCGCAGGACTTCCTCAGCCACGGATCGCCACCACCGGATCCAGCCCGGCCGCCCGCAAGGCTGGGGCCGTTGCCGCGAGTAGTCCCGTCAATGTCGCCAGGACGGCGGCGTTGATGAAAAGGCTACGCTCCAGAATAAGTGGAAAGAGCTCCGATCCGTCGGCCAGCCTCACAAATGCGTGCCAGTAAATGAGCCCTCCCGCCCCCATGGTCGAGCCGACCAGCGCGCCGACAAAACCCAGCAATCCTCCCTGGAGAAGGAAAATTCGAAGAATTTGTCCGCGCGACGTCCCCATCGCCCGCAAAATGCCAATGTCCTTAGAGCGTTGGATCACGGAGACGATCAGGACGGCGGCGATACCGAACGCGACCGACAGCGCGACAAAGACTCTAATCAACGTGTTCGATGTCTCCTGGGCCTGAACGGCGGTGAAGAACTGCGCGTTTGTGGTGATCCAGCTATCGGCCTCCACGTAGTTCGAAGCCTGAATCTGCTTCGCCAGGGTCTCCGCCGCGTAGATGTCGCGCACAGTCATGTCGATCGTCGTTACACCGCCGATGACACCAAGGAGCGATTGAGCTGTTCTTAACGCGACATAGGTCGTCCGCTGGTTCACGCCCTTGCTTCCTAGATCGACCAGACCGGCGACCGTCAGCACTAGCGTCGTGCCGGAGGCGGCCTGAACGTTTAGCTTATCGCCGACGGTCGCGCCCAGATCCTTCGCGAGTTCGGCGCCGATGATGATGTCCTGATTGGTCAACCGCGCCTCGCCCGCCACGACGTAATCCGGTATTCTAACAATGTTGAAATAGGAGGTCGGCTCGACGCCGGATATCGAGATGGCGCGACTGGCGGCGCCGCGGACGGCCAATGCTGAGCCAGCCATGGTCGGAGAGACCGCCATGACGTCCGGAATCGCTAGCATTCGGTCGCGGATTTTTGGCCATTGGTCGATGGAGATGACGCGTTGGCTTGGACGTTGGACGATTGCGTCCTCTAGCGAACCGGGACCGGTGCGTAGCGGCCTCGCGATCTGATCGGGCGGTATCAACTGGATCTGCGGCTGCGATGTCAGGACGCGCTTGATGAAATTCGCCTCGAGCCCTGTCAGCAAAGCGGACATGAAAACAATCACACCGACACCGATGGCAATGCCACTGATGATGAATAACGTCTGCATGCGACCTTCGCGCAGAAACCTCACAGCGGCGATCCATTCGAACGGGAGCCAGCGATTCATGGCCGTATCGGCCTGACCCGCTGACCGCTAAGCACGGTCGAGGAAGCGGGAAGCACGACGTCCCCATCCGTGACCCCATCGAGGATCTCGATCAAGGTGGCGCCCTGCACCCCGAGACGAACCGGCAGCCTGACGGCTCGCCCGTTTTTGACGCCCATCACCCAAGGCTTGACCGAAAGAGCGTCGTGCACCGATCTTGCCGGCAATACCAACGCGTTCTCACTGCGGGCAACCTCGATGTCGACGGAAACTGTCATGTCCTGGCGCAGATAGGCCGGCGGATCGGTCACGGTTAGTTTCACCTCGACTGAGGCCCGCGTGATATCGACGCCAGGGTTGATGTAGGAAACGACCGCGTCGAAACGCTTGTCGGCATAGGCGTCTGCCGAGGCGACCGCCTTCTGCGCCAGGGCCAGTTTCCCCAGATTGCGCTCATCGATCGCGAGCAGGAGTTGCAGGTCCCCGTCGGGAGCGAGAACAAGCAGCGTGTTGCCCGGTTGTACAACGGTTCCTTGCTCGACGTTGCGGGTGATCAGAACGCCGGGGCGTGGCGCGGAGATCGTCGCGTAGCCAAGCCGAGAGATCGCGGAGACGCGGAGACGCGGAGCGCGCGTGCTTGGTTGAGTTGGGTCTGTCCCGTCACATAATCGCTACCGCCGGGACTGGCGGTATTGACCTGCAGCTCAGCCGAACGGACCTGCGTGCGTGCAACGTCGAGGTCTTTCTGCGCCGCGTCGAGGACGACCCGCGTCTCATTGCCCGTGCGCGCCAATTCCTGCGCCCGGCTAAAGCTCTGTTGTGCATTGAGAAAGGTAGCCTGCGCCTGATTGAGGGCATCGCGCGCGGTGGGTAGCGTCAAGTCCTTAAGTTGAGTCATGTGGGCTTCGGCTTGCGCAACTGCAGCTTGGGCCTGGTCCACGGCTGCCACGAGTTCATGAGACTCGAGAGACACGAGCTTCTGTCCTTTGGTTACGCGCTGCCCCTCGTCGACCTGAACTTCCTCCACGGTTCCCGAGATCTGACTGCCAATTAAGACCCGGAAGGGGGTTTGGACGCTGCCGGTCGCGACGACGGTCTCGATCAACTGGGCGCGCTTCGCCTGGTCGACCGCGACCTCGGGCCCCATGAAAAACAGTGCCCCCTGCCATCCGCCGATACCGACAACCGTGATCGCCGCCAACACGAACCACTTGCGCGACCACAGCCAAGCCCGCAGCTTCCCCATCGCGATTGAGCCGCCGCGCAGTGGGACACCGGGTGGTTGGATCATTCCGACCGCCATTCTTGCCAGCGCCTGCTTTGATGAGCGTCGATGATCCTCATCATTCCCGGACAGACCGGATGTCACTACTACCGTCTGAATGTTGCCGCTTAACAGGTAATTTGCATTGACTGCGATCAACGCCCCTGCTGCCAAAAGCGGTCATCGTTAGGCTGATGCCGAGTGCGACGGAACGTCAAATCCGGCGTGCATCACACAGCCGCTTCTGATCCATCACCATAATCGGCTATCTGTCCAACAAGCAGTGGCGCCGGGAGCACACGCGCCGTCGCGGCAGCTGCAAGGCCGAAAGCCAACTTCGAGGCGAGAGTGACCGTATAGGGCAAAAGATGCACGAAGCTTGGACTGAACGCCGGAAGCAAGAGGAAGTAGTTGATCACCCAAACGACCGCGAGACTGCCGACCATGAAGGAAAAGATCGCTCCATCGTGTACTGGCCAATCCGCGATTCGCAGTGCGGCACTCAGGGCAATACCGAGCGCGACGGCAAGGCCCATGTGAACGACCACGCCGGCCGTCGCCGACGCGCCATGCAGCCCGATCGCAGAGGCGACGTGGCGGGCGACCGTTAAGGCGTCTCCGCCTGTTAATGCCGAATACAGCCACACGACAACGATCTCGGCCAACCCGCCGGCCAGGCCGATGCACAACCCCGTTCGTATAACGCCGTGAGCTTTCGCTGGACGGGCTGGATTGCTGTAGGCCGACATGTTGATCCGATCCTTCTGAAGTTAACTTCGGAGCCGCCCAATCCCGCCTACACGTTCGCGCCGGGTGACCGGAATACGTCGATCTCGGGTGGAGCGCCCTTGTATTTCTCAACGTCGCCCACCGCGGTGTGGCCGCAGTTTCCCTGGGCCAGCTTGGACGTGCCGATGCCGATCGACAGATTGTTCACGTCTCCGTAGCGGTCGAGGCTGCTGGGCTCACGCGAGTTCTCGGGATCGAACCACCCACCCTCGTTGACGCAAATCACGCCCGGGCGGATCGTGTCGGTGACGTGGGCGCCGGCGAGAATCTGGCCGCGGTCGTTGAACACTCGGACGATGTCACCGTCGCCGATGCCCCGGGCGGCGGCATCGTGCGGATTGATCAGGCAGGGCTCGCGATCCGCAATCGCATAGGTGGCTCGCAACGCGGTGCCGCAGAGCTGGGAATGCAGCCGCAATTTCGGATGCTTCGTGTCGATATGCAGAGGGTATTTGGTATCGGGTCCGCCGAGCCGCTCGACCGGCTCCATCCAGGTCGGATGCGGCGGACAGTCATCATAATTCATCTTCGCGATATCGTTTGAATATATCTCGATACGGCCTGACGCTGTCCCGAGCGGGTTGAGCAGCGGATCGTCGCGGAAATCCTTGTGCTGGATGTACCCCCTGCCTTCATCGGTGATCGGAAACGCCAGAGCATCATCGCTCTTCCAGAAGGCATCGAAGACCGGCATCTCCATGCCTTTGCCACGAGCCTCGACTCGTGCCGCCTCATAGAATGAGCGAATCCAGTCCATCTCGCTCCTGCCTTGGGTGAAGGCGTCGCCCTTGCCGAGACGGTCGGCGATCGCGGCGAAGATGTCGTAGTCGCTGCGTGCCTCGAACACCGGCTCGATGACCTTTTTCATCGCCAAGATGTAACTCAGCGAGTAGTCGCCGATCTGCTCGATGTCGTTGCGCTCGTAGCTCGTGGTGGCCGACAAAACGATGTCGGCATGCCGGGCGGTGGCGGTCCATTGAAAATCATGGACAATGAAGGTCTCCAGATGACGCCAGGCCTTCAGCATCCGATTGCGGTCCTGGTGGTGCGCGAACGGGTTGCCGCCAACCCAGTAGGCAAGCCTCACGTCCGGATAGTTCGTCCGCGTGCCGTTGAAATCGAACGGCTTGCCAGGGTTCTCCAGCATCTCGACGATGCGCGATACGGGAATCGAGGCCGCTCCGCTCGACGACAGCCAAGCCGGTCCCTGCGTCGTCTTGGGGCCTTCGGTGATGCCCGTCAGCACAGGGCTATTGGCCGCCGGGCTGCCACCGCTGCCGTAGTGATAGCTCAGACCATAGCCGCCGCCGGGCAACCCGACTTGGCCCAACATGGAGGCCAGCGTGACCAGCATCCAATGTGCCTGCTCACCGTGTTGTTGGCGCTGCAACGACCAGCCGCTCGTCGGCATCGTGCGATTCTTGGCGAAGCGCCGGGCGACGTCCTTGATCGTATCTGCGGGAATCTCACAGATGGCTGCGGCCCACTCGGCCGTCTTGGGCGTGCTGTCCGGCTCGCCCATGAGGTAGGGCAGAAATTTCTCGAACCCAGTCGTGTACTGGGCGAGAAACTTCGCATCGTGCAGCTTTTCCACGTAGAGCGTGTGGGCTATTCCCAACATCATGGCGACATCGGTCTGCGGCCGCGGCGCCAGCCACTCCGCGTTCAGATAGCTGCATGTCTCCGTCTTGATGGGATCGATGCAGATGACTTTCGTGCCTTTCTTTTGCAACGCTTCGAGCCCAACATAGGCGCCGTGATCGGGAATGACCCAGCCGATCCGGTTATTGTTCATCGGGTCGGCGCCCCAGAACACCATCAGCTCGGTGCTCTGTACGACCACGGGCCACGCCGTAGTCTGGTCGTAGACCTCCAGCGACCCGACCACGTAGGGCATGATCACCTGCGAGGCGCCGGTGGAATAATCCCCGGAGGAATTCACGAACCCGCCTTTGAGGCCCATCATCCGGCGCAACAAGTTCTGGCAGTTGTGCAGCTTGCCGGGACTCTTCCATCCATACGAGCCGGCAAAGCTCGCAGCGGGGCCATAGGTCTGGTCGACGCGCTTGAGCTCTTTCGTCACCAGGTCGAGGGCCTGATCCCAGGTGACGCGCACGAAATCTCCATCCCCTCTTCCATCCGGATCGGCGCCAGGGCCGTGATCGAGGAAAGCCCGCCGCACCATGGGGTATTTGATTCTGGTGGGTGAGTAGACGGAGTCCATAACGCCTTCGAGCACTGGCGTCGGGTGTGGATCTTTTTCCCACGGTCGGATGCCGACGAACCGCCCATTCTCCACCTTGGCGCGGAACGCGCCCCAATGAGATCCGGTGAGAATCTCAGAAGCGGGAGATGACGCGGCTCGCGCGCCCGAGCTCAGAAGCGATGCGCCGGAAAAGCCAAAAGCGCCGGCCGCGAGTCCCGCTTCGAGCAGAGCGCGTCGCGTTATGGTGTCGCTGCTCAATCGCATCGACATAGCGTCACTCCAATCCTTGGTTTGGTAGTCCGGTTGACCCGGAGAGATGCCCGTTGTGCGATCAAAAACGCGGCCAGCACTCGCGTTGCGCCGGCATAGAAGCCGGTCCGGTCGGTATCGCGACATCGCTCTGCGAAAATCGGCACCCAGGCAAGCAGATGGTTGTCGAGCAACGCAGCCTGTGCCTGATGGTCGGTGTCCTGACGAATCACGCGCGCCAGCAAGGCCAGCTCGATCGACAGATGATCTGCCGGTTCGCGGAAAGCGTCGTTGGTGGACACGTCCGACCGCCGCAGCAATGTTTCCATGTCGCCTACTGGCGCCTGGAATAGCCGGCCTGATGCGCTGACATAGGCGCTCTCATACAACGACACCGTTTTGGAACCGCCGACACCGTCGAACAGCTGTGTGAAAGCGGCCGCGAGTTTGCGCACAACTGCGTCAGGTGAACGTTCTACGACCACGGCGGACCGCATTTGTTGCACGCCGGTGGCGCATCCCGGCTCTTCAGCGAGGGCCTCGAAGAACGTGGCGCCCATTCCGGCGCGATAGCTAACCACCGCATCGGTTGACGGTGGCGCAACGAACAGCCCAGCCAGCCATTCGGCGATCGAAGCGTTCCAGCCGAAATCCGGCGACAAGACCGCGCGTGCCACGGTTTTCCGCCGGCCGCCAATGCGCCGACGTCTTTCGAGTGGAACTGCAGATAGGTCTGCAGCAGCCGATACTGTCCATCGTCCAGCGCGGTGAAGCGCTTCATGGCCTTCAGGCTGCCGATCCACTGATTTGCCAGATAGCCGTCGGTCGGATGCGGTGCATGGCAGGCGCCGCAGGACGTGGCGTAGAGGTTGCTGCTGTAGTCCCAGATTTTGGCAATGTCCGGGTTCAGACTTTCCTTGGTGATCCACACCGTGAGGCTGCCCGGGAACCACTTCAGCTTGGTCGCCGCATCCTCAACGGCTTGTTGGCGCGTGACCTTCGCGACTGCCGCCGGGCTGAGGGCAGCCACCAATATCCGCTGTCCTTCCATCGCATAGAATGCAGCTTCCGACCCGTCCTGCTGCCAGCCATCGACCTTCACCTGCAACCAATCGCCATCTCGCGCCACTACCGCGAGCTTTGCCGCCGGGAGCAGCCTGCCGTCGCCCGCGCCAGTCGGGCTCGCGCCGGTGCGGTCAAGGAAAAATGGCTTTATCGCCACAGTGTATAGAGTATTCGCCTGTGCCAGAGCGTCGGCGGGCGCGGACAGAACGTTTGTTGGCGACTTAGTCGAGTCGCTGATCGTCGGCAACATGCGGATGACTGCCGTGCGATTGAGTGCCGGCGCACCCGCATTCGGTGCATCGATTGCCGCCAGAGTCTTGATGTATTCAGCCATGCTGGCCCGATCATCGGGTGAGAGATGCGCCAAGTTGGCGATTATTGGCGCCATCGAGTCGCCGGCCTGCATGTTGACCGGCGTCAAGCCGGTGCCGAGATAGTCGCCGATCTCCCGTTGAGACCAGTAGCTTATTCCGGTGTCATCTTGGGTGATGTTCGGCACATAGCCGTGGCCCTCCGGATCCGGCGCGCCCGAGAATCTTTTGTCCGATATGATCGCGCCCGCGAGGTTGCGTGGCGAGTGGCACTCTGCGCAGTGAGCGACGCCTTCGACCAAATATCTGCCGCGATTCCAGGCTAGGCTTTTCTGTGGATCAGCGACGAGCGGTTCGCCGTCGAGAAAGACGAGCTTCCAGAGGCCGACGCCCCGCCGCATCGTGAAGGAAATTTGAGATCGTGGCCGCGCGCTTTGCCGGCGACCGCCGGCAGCGTTTTGATGAAAGCGAACAGGTCGCGCAGATCGTTCGCCGTCATGCGCTGCATGGACGTGTAGGGGAAGGCCGGATACTCGTTATCGCCGTGTTCGGAGACGCCCTCGCGCATGGCACGGATGAACTGAGCCGTCGTCCATCCCCCGATTCCGTCGGCCTGATCTGGCGATATGTTCGGCATGTAGAAAGTGCCGAAGCCGGATGTCAGCGCGAGGCCGCCGCCGAGATGGGTTTCATCTTTCTGTGCGGGAGAAGCGTGGCAGGTACCACAACTGCCGGCGTAGAACAGCGAATGACCGTTGGCGAGATCGGGCGGCCCTGCGTCGGCGACGTCACGCGAGGGGTGCAATTCGTCCCAAGTGAATGGCGCGGTCAGCACCAGATAGCCAGCAAAGCCCAAGACGCACAGCAATCCGGCGAGAGCTAGAAGCCTTCTCAAGGTCAACCTCTCGAGGTTCCGTCCGCTGTGACGCTTGCGCGACGCCAGCCAATTCGGAAGGCACGTAGTGGAACGCCGGTTGCAGTGCAGAGCGAACTTGCACGGCTTTCGGTGAACGTATTTTGAGAGAACGGGATTTCACCCGACTGGTCAGAACCTTATCTGAGCACCAAACGGTGATATGTTCGAAATTGCTCACTTTGCGAATGGAATCCGTCGCTATTCGGCGCGCCCAATTGGTCCACCCTGTTCAATAACCAAGTGGAAGGTACAGATTTTTCAATCGGACGCTGTCCTAACTCGACCCCCATTGTCCGAGCCAGAAAGCGCGCGTCCTAAATTCAATTCTCAGTGGAACGGATCATCCAGCAGCGCTGTTAGCACTCGTTATCGGATGCTAAGCACGCCCCCCGTCCCGGTATCCGATTCCGATTTGACCGCCGAGGGTCCCCTCTCGGCGGTTCATTTCGGCTCTGGGTGTCCAAGGTGGTTGTGCTGGCGAACTGAGCAGTTCTGTCCAGACCATTCCAGAATTCGTACGGGAATGCGTTGTTGAACTCCGGCGAGTTTGTACGAGCAATCTGATGCAAGCGCCGGAGCAGGCGGTATCGGAGAGAAACGGCTGCCGACGCGACCAAAGTGTTCCGAAAATTCCATTGCTTTCTGCAATAACTAAAGTGGATTGACTGGAGGCTATCATGAACGCCGGAGATGTGATGACGCAGCATATTGTGTCCGTCACGCCCGAGACCTCGATCCTCGACATGGCGCAGTTGATGCTCAAAAATAGGATCAGCGGCCTGCCGGTCATCGACGACAAAAGGAACCTCGTGGGGATCGTCACCGAGGGCGATTGCCTGCGCCGCGTCGAGACCAACACTGAGCCTCGGCGGCGACGCTGGCTTGAATTCCTGATGGGGCCGGATCGGCTCGCGAACGAATATGTCCACACGCATGGTGGCAGGGTCTCGGAGGTGATGACGCCCGATCCCGCGACCGTGGCCGTGGAGACACCGCTCCATGAGGTCGTTCATCTAATGGAAACGCGCCGGATCAAGCGCGTTCCGGTCGTACGTGGGCGTCAAGTCATCGGCATCGTCAGCCGCGCGGATCTGCTGCATGCGCTCGCAAGCACCGCGCGCGAGATGGCTCCCAGCGCGACAAACGATACAACCATCCGGAACCAAGTGCTTGCCGAACTGGCGCGACAACCGTGGGCGCCGACTAATCTCATCAATATCACGGTGCGGGCGGGCATCGTGGACCTGTGGGGGGTCGTGCTTGCCGAGCACCAGCGCGAAGCTGCTATCGTGGCCGCCGAGAACATTGCGGGCGTCAAGGCGGTGCGAAGTCATCTCGCCTGGGTTGAGCCCATGTCAGGGGTCGTGATCGATGACCCAAGTGACGAGGCTGCCCACAGGAAGGTCGCCGCGAGTGAATCCGCTTGATGGCGGCCGTGCCCGCGCCGTTCCCAACGACGTCAGATAAAATGATGTTGTCGTGAACGGGGCTGCGAGACGGCTCACGACATACAGGAAATAACGCTCCCACATAGGGGACAGCGCAAACTTCGAGGGAGTACCGTAATGCCCAAGTCCACGATTGAGAATGGCCTCATTGTCTTCTTCCGCCTTGCCATGGGCTGGACGTTTCTCTTTGCCGCCATTCATCATTTCGGGGATTCGAACTTCGTCGTGGGCTTCCTGAGCCATACCAAGACGTTCCATTCCGTGTACGCACCGCTGACGACGCCCGCGATCGCGCCGGCGCTCACGTTTCTGGTGGAGTATGGTCACTTGCTGATCGGCTTGTCGCTCATCTCGGGGCTTTTGGTTCGCGTGAGTGCCCCGTTCGCTATCGCCATCATGCTTCTGTACTGGACCGCGCACATGGATTTCCCGTACATCGAAGACAACAACAACTACCTCCTCGACTACCACATCGTCTATGCGGGCGTGCTCACATACCTGATCATCAAGCATGCCGGACACGTGTGTGGGCTCGACGCATGGGCGCAGAATCTACCGATTGTGCAACAGCACCCGAGCCTACGTCGGCTAGTCGCCTGAACGCGTTCGCGCCCATTCCAACTGCAGTCGTCACGTCAGCGGTCAATCTGGCAGGTACGACATCATAGGGTGCTGAAGCCGCTGTCACGATATGTCCAAGCAAGACCACGCCGGCTCGTGCTGCCGAGGTCCGTCGTGGGTCAATCGCGTCGATTTCGCGATATCCGCAAAATGTCCGATCTTCCCTCAATAGCAGTCGTCATGCGCGTGCCGCGAACGGTAGCAAACAGCCAGGAAGAGACATCCGACCCATTCAATTCCTAGTCGGCAGCACCATCAGTTCGGAATAATAATCCGCCACGCTGCTCGCCCACGCCGACACGATGATTGAATGAGCGGCGAGATCTTATCTGACGACGGTGGGCCTCGGTGAACGGGCGCGGACGGCGGAACTCGGGCCTGCCTGGGGTATGGTCCCTTAGGAAGTTCAAATGTTTTCAGGCCGCGCATAAGCCGCTGATATAGCGCGACAATGTCGAGAACACCTCTGTGTGAAAAAATTTGTAAACATTACGGAACTTTAGCACCCGGTACGAGTTCGCTCCAATGCCCTGATAGCGGCATGAAGGGCTCTGATAGCCGTGACAGTGGCAGGAAGAGCTTCGATAGCCGCGATGCTAGTTGTCATGGCCGAAAGAGTTCGCATGGCCGTGATACTGATCGTCGAAGATGATGTGTTTGTCCGCCAAATTGCGGAACTGATGATTGAGGACTGGGG
>PLJS01000021.1 GCA_003140315.1 Hyphomicrobiales bacterium | reverse complement strand
TCAATGGACAGCGCGTTTCCGACGCATTCCACCTCGGCGACGTATTTGTTGATGGGATTAATCCAGATCGGGCCGCCGAAACCATTCGCAGATTTATTCGGGCGCTTTTCGGGGACAACAAGATATCCCCCAACAAGGACGAGTACGGACTTTATACGGCAACAGCAGCGGCGCTGCGCTCGATCGATCTTTCTCGCCAGATAGGCGCGGCCATTTTTAGTAAGCAGGCAGAGATCATCTCACTAGGGTGCAACGAAGTGCCTAAAGCGAAGGGAGGCACCTATTGGTCGGACGATCCACCGCCACTCTTCAGGGATGCGGACATAGGATCGGACGCGAACCAAGAAAGAAAAAACGAGATATTTTTTGATCTGGTCGACCGACTTTCAAAGGAAAGAACATTCCTTCGTGAAGCGCCATCAACTCCCGCCGAAGTGCAGAAACTTGTCGGACGGATTATCGATAGGAGACGCATCAAAGACTCGCAGCTGATGGACATCATTGAGTTTGGCCGGATGATCCACGCTGAAATGTCTGCCATCTCAGATGCGGCGCGTCTTGGGAGGCCAACCAAAAACGCAGTTCTGTATTGTACTACATTCCCGTGCCATCTCTGCGCCAAACATATCGTCGCCGCAGGTATCGACAGGGTCGTCTTCTTAGAGCCATACCCAAAAAGCTACGCCAAAAAACTCCAAGACGATTCTATCACCTTTGATCCAGCCGAGACGAACAAAGTCCTGTTTCAGGCATTCATTGGGATCTCACCGCGTCGATACCGGGATATCTTCGAGAAACGCCTGAAGCGAAAAGACGACAAGGGCTCGCTTCAAGAGTGGCACGAAAGACAACCGGTCCCGCGTATCGAAGATCGAAGTGGTGTCTACATTGATAATGAGGCCCCGTGGGCGGTGTATGCACTCGGGGCTCTGTATGGTCAGCAAACCAGAAGACCCAGGTGAGCTTGCTACTTAATGCCGCTAATTCGTGCGAGTCTAATTGAAGGGCACAAACAGCCAATGACCATTCCCGATTACCAGAAACTCATGTTGCCTGTTCTAAGACATGCTGCTGAGGGTGAAACGCGGGTTCCCGAAGTCGCCGACCGGATCGCCGATGACTTGGGCCTCTCGCAAGACGCGCGCCAGCAGATGTTGCCGAGCGGTCGGCAACGGCTACTACACAACCGCATCCACTGGGCGAAGTTCTACATGTCTAAGGCCGGACTGATCGCCTCTCCTACTCGGGGGCGCTTTGTGGCCACCGATGCGGGAAAAACGTTGCTGGCGTCCAACCCGAGCCTGATCGACGTTAATCTTTTGATGAAGGAGCCGTCCTTCAGGGACTTTTACAAGCCGGACGCCATCAACGCGACTGCGGAGACGCTCCCTTCGGCGGCCGGTTCCCCTCGGAGCGAAGACCGGCGAACCCCAGAGGAGCAGATCGAGGCCGCATACCAGACCGTCGTATCCGCATTGCGCGCCGATCTGTTGGAGCGCATCGCACAGAATAGCCCGACCTTTTTTGAGCAACTGATCGTCGATCTACTTGTTGCGATGCGCTATGGCGGTTCGCATGAAAACGCGGCAGCTCAGTTGGGGCCATCGGGCGATGGTGGGGTGGACGGCGTGATCAACGAGGATCGGCTCGGTCTCGACCGCGTTTACGTCCAGGCCAAACGACATGCAGTGACAAACACGGTCGGCCGCCCCGATGTTCAAAGTTTTGTCGGCAGTCTTGTCGGCCTCGGTGCCACCAAGGGAGTCTTTGTTACCACGTCCACCTTCAGCGCTCACGCTCGCGAGTTCGTCAAGCACTTGCCTCAGCGGGTTATCCTGATTGACCGACAGAGGCTCGCCGACCTCATGATTGAGCACGGCGTCGGAGTGCGATCTAGTCGCACCATCGAGTTCAAGCGTTTAGACGAAGACTTTTTTTCCGAAGATGATTGAATGGGTGGGGTATTCCGGTGAAACTCGACGGTTCCGCTCTCGGCGAAGGATTTTACTGGTACGCGGAAAAGCTGATGTGGGGCCGTGAGGGCGTCGAACGGAACCATTCCGAAGCCCTCAAGATGTTTCGACAAGCGGCCGAGTTGGGTTTCACCGACGCTCATTTAAGAATCGGAGAACTCCACGAGCACGGCAAGGGCACCCAGCGCAGCGCGAGCGCAGCGCTGGTGAGCTACCGAACTGCCGTTGAGGCCGGTAACTTCTTTGGGTTAGCGTTTCTGGCAAAGTTAATTTCCCGAAGTTCTCAGAGCGCGCGAGCGGCGATCCTCTGGGATCAATTCATCGCCGCTCTTGAAAAAACACCCGAGTCGGGCTTTCTAGCCGCGACCCCAGCGGAACTCCTTCACCAATATATCGGAACACAACTGCGGCTTGGCCTCAATCCGCAACATCTTGCTATACTCCGACAGTATCGGGTTGCGATCATTGCCTATCACCAGCAAGTTCTTGAACACACGACCGCCGACGAACAGCTGAACTACCTTGAGCGCATCTCAAATTGGATGCACCTCCACCTTGGGCCTTAGCCACGGCAGAACGACCCGCTCAGTTACGACGAATGATTACCACCGCGACGAACGTCGTAACTGTCGNNGTGTCGCCGCCGCTCAAATAGGCCAGACCGAAAGTCGCATTCCCCAGATGGCTGGTTTGGCAACAGGCGCGCGTTCAGCTGTAATCAGCTAGCCCTAGACCACTGGTCGTGAGGACGACGACTGCTATCGGCGCGCTGGACGCCATCCAGCCGCGTTCGCCTCGTCCTCGTTGCAAAACCACCGCTTGCCCGGGGCAGCCATGTTGATTTTGGAGTAATTCAGGCTCCCGGGCATATGATAGATGCGCTCGCCGCTGCGGTTCACGTTGCCCTTGATGATGCAGTTGGGAGATGGTGCCTCGGAGGCCGACGCAGGGGCGAGTAGCTCGGACTGCGCCGTTATCGGAACGACGGTAGCGCCTAATACGACGGTCTGACGGTCGCGGTGTCGCCAATCCCACGGTGCGACGAACGCACCGCTCCACAACCCGCGCTGGGCTTCGCGGGCAACTCCCTCGTCGGCGACGTACACCTTTGAATATCGGACGAAGGCCAGCGCCCATCCCTCTCGTACCATCCAGGCGTTCAAGTCTTCGTCGCCTATCCTACACACCGCCAGCGTGCGACCATAAGCGTCCGAGCCGCTGGGCGTGCAGTCAATCGAACGGTTTGCGATACGTTCCGCAAGGCAGTCACGCGCTGCGATGCCGCACGTCCATTTGGCAGCGCGCGGATCGAGGCACATCTGATCGGTTTCCGGCGCGTCGATACCTTGGAGGCGAATTTTGACACGGCCGATGACGAGGGTGTCACCATCTAC
>PLJS01000017.1:1196-3784 GCA_003140315.1 Hyphomicrobiales bacterium | reverse complement strand
TTCCGAGCCGCCTTCCATGTCGAGGGAGTAGTAATCGAGCTTGAAGAAGTAGGTCACGCCCTCGAGTTTGAAGCTCCCGAAGTCGTGCTCCCCGTGAGGGTCGTTGTCGCCGTTGAAGTCGGCGAACGTGCGGACCTTCGATAGGGCCATTGCCTTTGCTTCGTCCGATAGCGCATTGACGCCCGCGGTCAGCATGATTTTTCCGCCGACAAACGTTGCGCGAAGCTGGTCGTTGAGCAGCCGGATGCGCTGCGTCTCGGTGAGAGCGGCGACTTTATCCATCGTCGGCCTCCGTCAGTGCGCGGGAGCGGCGATGTGCACATGCGCTCGGATGAGCGCGACCACGTCGTCAATCGTCGCGACACGGTCGCGAACAATCTCTTGATCGAGAAGTTGGGGCTCATCTTCGTCGACGGTCGTTGCCGTCAGCGAAACGTGAATGCTGCCATCAACGAGAGACGCGAGTTCAATTCTCAAAAACTCAACGTCCTGGACGACCGGGGGACGGCGACCCGTGGGATCGCGCGTCTGTATGTCAAGCATCACTTCCTCCGACTTGCTCCGCCGGGGCCCGAACCATTCAGGCGGCGGCGTACAAGGCGGAGGCCTGTCAGCAATATACACCCGACTATCAACCGCACAATCCACAGCAGGGAAGCGAAGGCGGGTTACAATAAGAACATGTATTTGGAGACGAGAGCACGGGGACGATTATTCGAGCGACCGGCCCAGCCAAGGGCGATTCGAATAACAGAGCGCGATCTCGGTCTCCTGCGCAATCTATCGCACTTGCGGTTGGCTTCTGCCGGACAACTCGCGGCGCTCGACGGCGGCAGCGAACAGAATGTATCTCGATCGCTCCTGGCGTTGTGGGAGCACGCATATGTCGAGCGCGCGGTCGGCCAAGTTCAAAGCCGGCTGCTATACAAAGGTTCGTATCCGACAATCTACGGCCTGACCCGCAAAGGTGCGTGGCTGCTTCGCAAGCACGGGTACGAAGTACGGCGCCGGCTTCTGTACGAAATCGACAAGCAACGCGATGCCGGGTGGCGGTTCATTGAGCACCGGGTCGAAATCACCGCGTTCATGGTGAGTCTTCAAATCTCGGCGCGCGGCCGAACGGATATCGCGGTGCTCGACCGGAAGGAAATTCTCGAAAATGCTCCCAAGACGCGCCGCGATCGGCGGGTGCGCCTGTCGGCCAAGGTGCGGATAGACGGGGCGCTCGTACAGCACTCGGCCGATCCCGACGAGATGTTCGGGCTGCGGTCAATCGAAACGGGCGTGGAGAGTTACTTCATGTTCGAGCGCGATAGGGGAGAGATGCCGGTGCATCGGCGCAAAAGCAAGGATCAAACGTACTACGCCAAGAAGATGCTGATCTACCACGAAGCGTTCAAGGCAGGGGAGCACCGGCGCGAACTCGGGATCGAGAATTTTCGCGTGGCGACGGTAACGACGACGCCCGAGCGCGTGGCACAAATGATCGATGCGCAACAGGAAATGACGAATGGGCGCGGATCAAACTTGTTCCTGTTCGTGGATGAGGCCAGTGTGGCAGGCAGTAATCCGCTCGATGTGCTGTGGACGACGGGGAAGGGGACACGAACTCGGATTACGGATTGAAAGAGCCTCTTGTTCGAGTGACGGGGATCGTCCGCAATGCGATGCTTTCGATACGAGTCTGCACATCGACGACGAATCAGACGCGGTGTGTGCGTTTATCGCCGGGCCTCCGCGACCAGCGTTTTGCTAGCCCTTCGACCTTTTTGGTAAGTTGCGCAACATCAACCGCGTCGGGATCGAAATCTTCCCCTATCCAATCTTGGAATAGAGCATGAGATTTGTGCCTTGGATTACAGATTGCGTCTCGGAATTCGGCGTAGCGCCAAGGCCCGCCCACGTCTTCGGGAGGACAGCGTCCTATGGCCTCGGTGAGGCGCGGATAAAGAGTATCGGCTGCGGCATCAACGAGCCGTTCGACGGTTATGGTGTGTTCCCAGCCATCTCCAAAATCGTAGAGGTAGGTTAGCTCCGCGGAATGGAGAAGGGCGTCGCTGAGCAGCGACTTACTGGCGTCGAGCCGACTGGCGTAGTCGTCCGGATCGACAAAGCCCCACGGAAAACCTCCGGCTCTGATTTCATAAAGATGGCTGTTACTCCAGCCCATCGCTTCCTGGAACGCAAGATGCAGTCGGTCTAGCCGGATTGATAGCGGGACCTCAACGCGACGCAGCACTGCTGGCTCCACGTCTTCGAGCACAATCTTGACGCAAGCAATGGAGGGCGCGCGCATACATCAATAGGTGTTGGACCTGCGACGGGTCACGGCGAGAATGATGACAACGCGCTGATCCGAGCGAACTTCAAACTCAATGCGCCAATTACCTACCCTGCGACGAAGTATTCGATTGGTTCCTTTAAGGAACTTTATATCGCCATGATATGGGTCGGAGCGCATGTCCTCGAAGGCCTCGTCGATGTGCTCAAGATCACCGCGCGGCACGACGCGAAGGTCGCGCGTGGCGGGCTTAGTTATTTCGAAGCCCCATGTCATGTCTCCATTGATCGAGCGAAATGAATTCGCC
>PLJS01000017.1:0-1173 GCA_003140315.1 Hyphomicrobiales bacterium | reverse complement strand
GAGCCCGGTAGTTGGCGCAAGCGATCAATGGCTTCTTTCAGCAATTTGGTCATATGAAATAAGTATAGCAAATGCCCGCGACAATTGCACGAACGCGAAGGTAGATCGTCATTTCCAAACCGAACGCGTCGGAAATTAGATAATGTGCGGCGTATGAGATTTGGCTCTGTAGAGCCATTCCCTGCTCTCAAACACTATTGAAAAGTATTTTCACGTGTCGTCAAGTGGCCAGTTTTTGAGAAGCTGATTGCGTTTTGCGCGCGAGAATCGTGCGCGGGAAAAATTCGCAATACTGGTCCTCGTTGAACCAAGCGCATTTGAAGTCGAACAGCGAGATGCCGGTGAGCTGCGAGAGCGCGAGCGCGTAGATCGTGAGCTGCGCGAACGGCTTGTTGGTGGTCGCGTCTGGTTTGTAATCGAGAATGTGGACGGCGCCGTTTCTGATCTGGAGAAAATCTAGATGGCCCGTGATGATACGGTCTTGTCCGGGTAGCTTTGGAGCGAGTGTAATCCCCCATCGGGATTCGATCGCGGCGATGTCGCTTTCTTGAAGCCAGATCGGGATCTCAACGGCGACCGTGACGGAATCGTTCGCCAGCATAAAGCGCTGAAGCGTCTCGTGGCGGAGCTTGTTGTTGCCGACGGCCGGAATGATGAGCGCTGCCGCGTGGGTTGCCGCGTTTTCCCTGACGTTGACGATCGCTTGCGAGGTGTTCGCGAATGTGGGCTTAGCCTGCGACGCGCGGCCTTTGGTGTCCCCTTCCCTGNNTAGCTGTAGATTTGGCGGTGATACAGCTTGATCGTGCGGATCGTCTGGTTCGCGGGAAAGCGCGAGAGGCCTTGCGCGCGGAGGCGGCGGTAACTGCAATGGCGTTTGTATTGCCCTAGCCATGACGCGATCGTTGACGGAGACACGTTGCGATTGGTCTTCTTCTTGAGACGAGCAGCGGTCTCTTCGAGTGTAAAGCCGGTGTCGTAGTCGGTCAGCGCAGAGAGGATCATGCGCAGCGGATAGGTTTTGTTTCGCAGTGCCTCGGGTCCGGGCGTGAACGTGCGCTTGCAAGAGGCGCACCGCCACAGTTGGACGATCTCAAGTTTCTTTTTGCGTGTGCCCCGGCGCGTCAGTGAGTGGCCGCCGCAGTGCGGGCAGGCGTCCGGCTGTTTGGCAGTAAG
>PLJS01000255.1 GCA_003140315.1 Hyphomicrobiales bacterium | reverse complement strand
CTCTCAGACCAGCTACTGATCGTAGCCTTGGTGGGCCGTTACCCCACCAACTAGCTAATCAGACGCGGGCCGATCCTTTGGCGATAAATCTTTCCCCGTAAGGGCTTATCCGGTATTAGCACAAGTTTCCCTGTGTTGTTCCGAACCAAAGGGTACGTTCCCACGTGTTACTCACCCGTCTGCCACTCCGTATTGCTACGGCGTTCGACTTGCATGTTTTAGGCCTGCCGCCAGCGTTCGCTCTGAGCCAGGATCAAACTCTCAAGTTGGACTGAGATTTTGATCTCGGCAGATCACACGTTTTGCGCGTAGCGACGCTTGCGCGCCGCCACATTGACGAGGTCCAACATGTAATCGCCTCCCGTGATTGCTCACGAGCGACGACAAGTGTTGTTCCTAGAAACGTGTACCGCCGTGTCTCGTCCGACCGCTCTTCTTTCAAAGAAGGCAAGCCTTCTCCGATCGAGGAAGCGGTCCGCAAGGACTCCGCCGTCCACGTTTCTCTTTCTTCCGATTCACTTTTCAAACAGCCCGGGACCAAGGCGATCCCCTCTCTCCGGTAGGCCGAAGAGCCGCCGAAACTCGTGACTTCCGATGGTGATCGGAAGTCCTGTCACACCGTTGGTGAGGAGCTTCGCAGGCGCGTCATCACGCCGAAGCGGGCGGCGCGCCGTTGTGGGCGCTATATAGTCTTCGGCTTTTATCGTTGTCAACACCCGACGGGGATATTTCCCCGCAACTCCAGACTCGCATTCCGGCGCGGTTCGCGCCACGCGCAAGCACCGCACACGCATGCCGGGCACCCGGGTGTTGCGCCGTACTGCGGCCACATTCCTCGGTCGTTCTTTCACATTCGGGGGAAGGCCCAGTGGTCGCGATCGAATCAACAGATGCTTCAGGCTCGTTTGTTGACGCGTCGGAATCGGCGCGCCATCGTGCGGGTCCGTCTGGGTCGAGCCTTGGGGTGGCCGGTACTGCCAGGTAGCTGTCGCGGCAACTGGTGACAGTAGGCGTTTAGGGGACACAGCGCTTGGATCAAGGCAAACGGCGCGACTCAAATCGTTTGAGAGCCGGTTCCAAGCCGATCGATCTCGGCAACGAGCCGCCATTGCTGGTCGATGGCGTCAAGTCGGGCCTCCTCGATCGCCGCCGCATCTCGGTACACTGGTTCAGCGGCACCATTCTCACAGGCTTGTGCGGTGCGGCGCTGATGGGCGGCGCGGTCTATGTCGCGCTCGACGGCGAAGCCAATTTCGCCGCCATGCCGGAGCGGGTCGAGCAGACATTGCGCGGGACCCTGACCGGCAATGAGCGCGTGGCGGCCGGCCCGCGCAAGAGCGACAGGCTGCCCCCCGTCGGCGAGATCAATTCGGCACGTCAGGCGTTCCGCGTCTCCACCACGGTCCGCGTCGGCGACCGGGAGGTCATGCGTGCGCGGCCCTTCGTCCGCATCGCCTCCAACCTTTCGCTTTCGGTCACCGAGCTGTCCGCCAATGTACCGCCGTTCAACCCGGCGCGCCTGATGATGGACGACGGCCGCGGCAATACACCGGTCGCCGAGGAAACGCCGAACGCCGAACCGGACGCGGCGGTATCCTTCGTGACCCGCGACCTCACGCCGATCCTGCCGCGCGTCAAGATCGCGTCGATGGTGCCGCTCGAGGACATCATCGCGCGCGTGCGCGACGCCTCCGACTGGACCAACGGCAGCAACCGTCCGATCATCGCGACGGATTCGCCGGGCCGCACCCGCCTTGCCTACGCGTCCGACGGCGACGTCGACCCTTATGCCGGCTTCGAAGCGCGCATCGTGCCGGAGAACATCACGCTGTTGCCGAAGAGCGCGCCGCAGGCAAACAGCGCCAATCCCTGGAACGAGCGCACCGTCACGGTGAAGAAGAGCGAGACCGCCGCTTCGATCCTGCGCGACCTCGCCGCAACCCCGAGCGAAATCGGCCAGATCACGACCGTGCTCGGGCCGCGCGGCCGCGATGGCGGCCTGCGTGAAGGGCAGAAGCTCCGCCTCCTGTTCGCGGCCGCCGACGGCGGGCAGCGCCAGCGCGTGGTGCGGCTCGTCGTGGTCGGCGATAGCGCGATCGAGGCGGTCGTCGCGCTGTCCGACACCGGCAAATACGTCGCGGTCGACGTCCAGCATGGCGGCCCCGAGATCGCGGAGGCGTCCGAGGACGACGACACCGACACCAACGCGGTGCGCCTCTATCAGAGCGTCTACGAGACCGCGCTGCGCAATCAGGTGCCGCGCGCGGTGATCGACGATCTCGTCCGCATCTACTCCTACGACGTCGACTTCCAGCGCAAGACGCAGCCGGGCGACAGCTTCGAGGTGCTCTATTCCGGTGACGAAGAGGCCGACGCGCGCAACGAAGTCATGTTCGCCTCGCTCACGGTCGGCGGCGAGACCAAGCGGTTCTACCGCTTCCAGTCGCCCGACGACGGCGTGGTCGACTACTATGACGAGACCGGCAAGAGCGCGAAGAAGTTCCTGGTGCGCAAGCCGGTCGGCCCCGGCGTCATGCGCTCGGGCTTCGGTTTCCGCCGCCACCCGATCCTCGGCTATTCCAAGATGCACACCGGCGTCGACTGGGGCGCGCCGTTCGGCACGCCGATCTTCGCCTCCGGCAACGGCACGATCGAAAAGGCCGGCTGGGAAGGCGGCTACGGCAAATACGTGCGCATCAAGCACAGCAACGGTTACGAGACCGCCTACGGCCACATGTCGGCCTTCGCGCGCGGCATCGAGCCGGGCAAGAAGGTACGCCAGGGCCAGGTGATCGGCTTCGTCGGCTCGACCGGCCTCTCCACCGGCGCGCACTGCCACTACGAGATCATCGTCAACGGCCGCTTCGTCGATCCGATGCGCATCCGCCTGCCGCGCGGGCGCGTGCTCGACGGCCCCGTGCTCGCGAACTTCGAGAAGGAGCGCGACCGCGTGGAAGGCATGATGAACCGCAAGCCGGGCGCCAAGCTCGCGCAGACGAACGACTGAGATCCAACGATTACGCCGCCGCCTGTGCCGGCGCGGCCTCGCCATTGAAGGCGAGGCCCTGTTTGTTTTTGGCGACCGAAACCTTGACGCTCTCGCCGTCCTTCACCTTGCCCGACAGGATTAGTTCCGCGAGCGGGTCCTGCACCGCCTTCTGGATCGCGCGCTTCAACGGGCGCGCCCCGTAAGCCGGGTCGTAGCCCTTGTCGGCCAGCCATTCGCGTGCCACCGGCTCGAGCTTGAGCACGATCTTGCGCTCCTCCAGCAGCTTTGCGAGCCGCCCCATCTGGATGTCGACGATCCGGCTCATCTGATCGCGCTTGAGGCGATGGAACAGGATGATCTCGTCGACGCGATTCAGGAACTCCGGGCGGAACGCCGAGCGCACCACCGCCATCACCTGATCGCGCACCGCCTCGGTGTCCTGCCCCTCGGGCTGGTTCACCAGATAGTCGGCACCGAGGTTCGACGTCATCACGATCAGCGTGTTGCGGAAGTCGACCGTGTGGCCCTGCCCGTCGGTCAGGCGGCCGTCGTCGAGCACCTGCAGGAGCACGTTGAAAACGTCCGGATGCGCCTTCTCGATCTCGTCGAACAGGATTACCTGATAGGGCCGCCGCCGCACCGCTTCGGTCAGCGCCCCGCCCTCCTCGTAGCCGACGTATCCCGGAGGCGCGCCGATCAGCCGCGCGACCGAATGCTTCTCCATGTATTCCGACATGTCGATGCGCAGGAGCGCGGTCTCGTCGTCGAACAGGTACTCGGCGAGCGCCTTGGTAAGCTCGGTCTTGCCGACCCCGGTGGGCCCCAGGAACATGAACGAGCCGATCGGCCGGTGCGGGTCCTGTAGCCCCGCGCGCGCGCGGCGCACGGCTGTGGATACGGCCTGCAAGGCCTCGGCCTGGCCGATGACGCGCTTGCCGATCATCTCCTCCATGCGCAGGAGCTTCTCCTTCTCGCCTTCGAGCATCCTGTCGACCGGCACGCCAGTCCAGCGCGAGACCACCTGCGCGACGTGGTCGGCGGTGACAGCCTCCTCCACCATGGCGCCTGCGTCGCCCTTGCCTTCGATGGCCTTGAGCTTCTTTTCCAGATCGGGAATTTTGCCGTAGCCGAGCTCGCCCGCCTTCTGGTACTCGCCGCGCCGCTGCGCGTTGGCGAACTCCACGCGCGCCTGTTCGAGCTCAGCCTTGAGAGATTGCGCGTCGGACAGCTTGTTCTTCTCCGACTGCCAGCGTGCCGTCAGATCGGCCGACTGCTTCTCCAGTGCGGCCAACTCCTTCTCCAGCGTCTTGAGCCGCGATTTCGAGCCCGGATCGCTCTCCTTCTTGAGCGCCTCGCGCTCGATCTTGCGCCGCACGATTTCACGGTCCATGGAGTCGAGTTCTTCCGGCTTGCTGTCGACCTGCATCTTCAGCCGCGCCGCCGCCTCGTCGACGAGATCGATCGCCTTGTCGGGCAGGAAGCGGTCGGTGATGTAGCGGTTCGACAGCGTCGCAGCGGCGACGATCGCGCCGTCAGTGATGCGCACGCCGTGGTGCTGCTCGTACTTGTCCTTCAGGCCGCGCAGGATCGAGATCGTGTCTTCGACCGTCGGCTCGGACACGAACACCGGCTGGAAGCGCCGCGCCAGCGCCGCGTCCTTCTCGACATGCTTCTTGTACTCGTCGAGCGTGGTCGCGCCGATGCAATGCAGTTCGCCGCGTGCGAGCGCCGGCTTGAGCAGATTGGAGGCGTCCATCGCGCCGTCGGCCTTGCC
>PLJS01000272.1 GCA_003140315.1 Hyphomicrobiales bacterium | reverse complement strand
TTCGCCTTGAAGGCCGCTGTGTGGTTCCGGCGTGCTCGCCTGCTCATGGTCTCTCCTGATTCGCGGGCCAATCGTGCCCGCCGTCAGGCAGAAACTCCACTTAGCGTCCTGTACAGATTTCCGGAGCCGGCTCTATCTGAAGTTTATGCCGCCCATCGGAACGTGGGCGGAATTGAGAAATTCAGTTTTCACACTCCAACTCTATGTCGCCACGCGTTCACAAAGGAGCATGGCCCGCCAAGCGGGCGCAGCGACCGGGCGATGCAGGTATGGCATCGTGGGAGCACACCGCCCGCAGGGAGCAATCAAGTCGTCCGAGTGTTGCGGATAGGTATCGCCACTGATCACCTTTCCACCAAACTCGCGGAGACGCCTCCTGCCAACACGCACTGGATAGACCCTGCCCCATCCGGAGGGTCCACCATAATTGATCTATCATTCACCAACGATAGTGAGGCTATGCTCCGCGGAGCGCTCAAATCCGAGCCCGCCGACCTCAAGCATAAGTTGGTGGTCTATAGACAACTGCAAAACGGCGAAGCGCTTTCGATCAGCAGCTGGCATTCGGACAAGGCGGACAAGGTGTTCAGGGTCTCAGCCGCGCCTCACGATCCTCGCGACTTGCTGATACTCCCAGTTGATCCTGACAACACTGGAAGACCCGTTAGATTGACACTTTTTTCAAATCCGAAGGACGGTGATTTGATGACCGTGTGGGAAATGGGCGGCTACTGGCATCCGCCTCTAACAGACGTTGAGTGGGAGGCGATGTGTAAGCCGTACAAGTCCATTAACATGGAAGGGACATAGAGCGGGTTACGCGTCCGGCAACCCAGCGCAACGATCTCGCAGTTTGGTCTTCCAAAAGGGGTGATCTATTCGGCAATCTGCCTTAGTTATTGAGTCGTCCGTGTGAGGTTGGCTTCATTGCGCCATACCATGACCGACATCGACCCCATTGCCATGGCCGCTCTCGCCCGCATGCGCGAGAAAGCCGAACCTAAACTTGCCGCCGCGCTCGCCCGCCATGGCGTCAGCGCGCCCAATCAATTGCCGGCTGGACTCGCAGCGCAGATTTTTCAGGACACCATGCTTCAGACTGCCGCGGAAAACTTTCCCGGTGCGCAGCTCGACGCTCTGAGACACGGCCTAAATGCCTTCCGGCATCCATTGTTCGGTCCGGCCTTCGATCGCCTCCGATCGCACCTGGCTTCAAAGTCCGACGCGTTCGAGATGGCATCCGGGCCGGACGCAGCGATCGTTCTCGCGGCGTTCGGCCTTCCGGTCGCGCCCTTTAATCGAAAGCAGCCCCGTATTCTGGCCGAACCAACTAACGACATCGATCAGGTCGCTGCGGCGTTCGCGAAACTCAAGACCGCGTTTGTCGGCTATTCGCCATGCGACGCACCGTTCTACATGCTTGTTACGGATTGCGTGCGCACCATGCATCCGCAGATTGGCAGCCGCCCCCAATTGAGCGAAGCGAGGATGCTGCTTGAGCGCGGAGGTGTTGCGCCGCCCGCTGGACCATTTCCTTCCTTCAGACATGGGATCGCTTTGATTGCGCGCGAGCCGGGCGACGCCATCTCGACAATCTTTCTGAACAATCCAAATCCCCAAGAAGGATCGATCGAACTGCTTGCAGGGTGGACGATCAAAGGCAAACGGGACGGCGCGCCCAATAATGGGTTCATGCCAGTGCCGCTGCAATTCTTGCAAGGGGTGATTCAAGATGCGCAATTAGCGCTGTGGATTTGGCGGCCGGTTGGCGTCAGAATAATGTTGAACTGAATCCTTTCATCGCTGCGTGACCAGGCCGTAGTCCGCCGCAAAGACGGCGGGTTACGCCTTCGGCTAACCCGCCCTACTCACTCCCTCTCCAGCATCCGCCGATGCTGCTGCGCCCGCGTGAGCCCACGCCGGCCGCGCGAGCGGGGCGGCCTCTCCTCCGCGGGAGGCATCGCGCGGTTTTCGAGGAAATCCTCGATCGCCGCCCGCGGCGCGCGGTGCAGGTCCACGCCGACCGCGCACAATTCGGCAATCGGGCGCATCGGCTCGCCCCACATCGCGGCCTCCACCCGGCGCGGCGTGCGGCGCATCGCGGCAAGCTTCGCGATCTTCAGGAGTTCCAGTGCCTGCCCAAGCTTGTCGAGGTCGATGGCGGGCGCCTCTTCCAGTTCGCCGACATAGCGCTCGGCAAGCGCGGTGAGGCGGCGGCTGAGCATACGATGCTTGCGGTACACGCTCGCGCGCGGGGTCAACGCGCTGTCCGGTGCGCGCGCGGCGAATGCCGGCCGCTCCCATGAGCCGTCCTGCATCCAGCGCGAGATGCTCGCGGGCGAGGCGCCGGTGCGCGCCGCGATCTGCTCGTAGGTGAGCGTGGTTTCCTCGATCAGCCGGCGCACCCTGAGAATCGTGGCGTCGGTATGCGGCCGGCGCGAGCCGCGCGGCCGCACCGCCCCTATCGGAGCGCCTCCCTCAGCGGCCGGGTCGAGCCGCCGACTCAGCCGGACAATCGGGGAAGGGAAGATCGGAGGGCGCATGGCTAGGAATATAAGCCACGAGGCGACGATGCCGCAAGTCGTCCGACTGGTCATTCCGGGCTCGCGACTTCGTCGCGCCCCGGAATGACGAGGTCAGAGGCTCACAAGCGCCCGCTTCGCCGCCTCATAATGTGCCGGCGTGATGTGGCCCGCCACCATGCGCAGCGCGGTTGCCAGCACCGCGGCATCGTCGGCGAAGCCGATTACCGGCAGCATGTCGGGGATGACATCGAAGGGCAGCACGAAATAGGCGAGCGCACCGATCAGCATGGCTTTCACCTGCAGCGGCGTGTCGCGGTCGAACGCGCAGTAATACGCGGCGAGCAGGTCTTCGGCGAACGGCAGGCGTGCGCCCACGCGCCGGACCTTGGTCCAGAAGCCCCGGCGAACCGTTTCCTCGTCGTGCGAGAATTCAGCCTGATCGAACGTCGCGGCGCGCCAGAACGCCATGAAAGTCCTCCACGGTCAGGCTGAATGTGGAGGCCGAACGCGGCCTTCGCAAGGCGGCGTTAGGGCTACGCGGCCAGCGGGTAGTCGGCCTCGACCACATAGGGCCCGCCGCCGACCGAGGACCTCGCCGAGAACAGCACGAAACGCGAGATCGGCAATGGCGGCATGCCGATCGGCGCGCGCGACGACAGATACTCGGCGACGTCATGGCTTGTGGTATCGCGCAGGCGCGCGAGCGTGATGTGCGGCGTGAACTTGCGCCCATCCGGCTCGAGGCCGAGACGCTGCATCAGCCGTTCGTGCTCGGCCTGCAACTCGAGCAGCGCCGGGACCGGCTCAACCGCCGCCACGATCGCGCGCGGCTTGCGCCCGCCGAATGCTTGCAATCCGCCGAAGCGGACTTCGAAGCTGCGGCGCTTCATGCCGTCCAGCAGCAACGCGATCTCGCGCGCCAGCACGCCGTCGATATCGCCGATGAAGCGGAGCGTGATGTGATAGTTCTCGGGATCGATCCAGCGCGCGCCGGGCAGCCCGCCGCGCAGGAGCGACAGCGACGTTCCGACCTCGCGCGGGATTTCAAGGCCGGTGAACAGGCGAGGCATCGCATACTCCGTAGCCGACAAACGCGGAACCGGCGCCCATATCGCCACGCGAATCAGCGCCAAATCATGGAATCAGAGGGGCACGGCGATCAATACAATGGTGTGTCAGCGTGGCGCTTTGGCCCTGGCGATCAGCTCCTCGACCTTGGGCAGGATACGGCTCACGATCACGTCCACGCCGGCTGCGGTCGGATGCAGGCCGTCGCCCTGGTTGAGCGCCGGATCGGCGGCGACGCCGTCGAGGAAGAACGGATAGAGCAGCAGGTCGTATTTTGCGGCGAGTTCGGAATAGATCGGATCGAAGGCGCGGGCGAAATCGGCACCGAGATTGCGCGGTGCGATCATGCCGGCGAGCAGCACCGCGATGTGGCGCTCCTTGAGCCGTTTGACGATCGTCTCCAGCGCCGTACGCGTCAGCTTCGGGTCGAGGCCGCGCAGCGCGTCGTTGGCGCCAAGCTCCAGGATGATGGCGTCGGTCCCCTCCGGCACCGACCAGTCGAGGCGTGCGAGCCCACCCGAGGCGGTATCGCCCGAGACCCCGGCGTTCTCGATCGCGACCGCAATCCCCTTCGCCTTGAGGGCGGCTTCCAGTCGGGTCGGAAAGGTGCTTTGCGCCGGCAGCCCGAAGCCGGCGGTCAACGAATCGCCGAGCGCCACGATGCGGATCGGCGGTTCCGTGGCGTGTGTCCCGTGACCCATCGCCAGCAGCGCCACGACGCAGAGCACCGCGGCCGCCACAATTCGGCATCTCTGGACCGAGGGCGCCTGCTCCCCATATGACCGGGACGGCGACGCGGATAACGGGCGCGACCGGCGCGAGAAAACCTTCATGAACGATACCTCGGTTGCGCCCGCGCCAAGTCCGGCAATCCGGCTGTCCGGCGTCAATCTGTCGCTCGGGCGCGGCGCCGCGCGTGTCCATATCCTCAAGGACATCGACCTGCATATAGGTGCCGGAGAGGCGGTCGGCCTCATCGGTCCCTCGGGCTCCGGCAAATCGACGCTTCTGATGGTTGCGGCCGGGCTTGAGCGGCCGGACAGCGGTACCGTGTCGCTCGCGGGCGAGGATCTCGGCAAACTCAACGAAGATGCGCTCGCCCGCTTCCGCGGCCGCCATGTCGGAATCGTGTTCCAATCCTTTCACCTCATCCCGACCATGACGGCGGTGGAAAACGTCGCTGTGCCGCTGGAGCTTGCGGGCGTTGCCGATGCCTTCGAGCGTGCGGCGCGCGAACTCGCGGCGGTCGGTCTTGCCGAGCGGGTCGGTCACTATCCCGCCGAGCTGTCGGGCGGCGAGCAGCAGCGCGTCGCGCTCGCCCGTGCGCTTGGCACCCGTCCGGCGATCCTCGTCGCCGACGAGCCGACCGGCAATCTCGACGAGGCGACGGGCGCCGAGATCATCGAGCTGTTATTCCAGGGACACGCCGAACGCGGCACCACGCTCGTGCTCGTCACGCATGACGGCAAGCTCGCCGAGCGCTGCGATCGCGTCGTACGGCTGCGCTCGGGACGGATCGAAGCGCAGGAACGGATCGGCGCATGAGCGCGATCGCGGCGTCTCCGAGTCCGCGTGCGCCGGGCGCGTTTCTGACGCTTCGCTTCGCGCTGCGCGAATTGCGCGGCGGCCTGCGCGCCTTCGCGGTGTTCATCGCCTGCATCGCGCTCGGCGTCGCGGCCATTGCGGGCGTCGGATCATTCGCGCGCAGCCTCGGCGACGGGCTTTCGCGCGAAGGCCGCGTCATCCTGGGCGGCGACGTGGCGTTCTCGTTGATCCATCGCGAGGCGAGCGATTCAGAGCGCGCCTTCCTGCTTGCCAATGGACAGATGTCGGTCGCCGCCACCGTGCGCGCCATGGCGGCGGCGTCGAACGGCGATCGCGCGCTGGTCGAGATCAAAGCGGTCGATGCGGCCTATCCGTTGTTCGGTGCGGTCGCGCTCGAACCGGCCGGCGATCTCGGCGCGGCCTTGGCCGAACGCGATGGCATCTTCGGTGCCGCGGTCGATCCCGCGCTGCTCGCGCGCCTCAACCTCGAGCGCGGCGCGCACGTGACGGTCGGCGCCGCGACCATCGAACTGCGCGCGATTCTCAAGGGCGAACCCGACAAGCTCGCAGGCGGCATCGGCTTCGGCCCACGCCTGCTCATCAGCGAGGCGGCGCTGCGCGCGACCGGACTGCTCCAGCCCGGCAGTCTCGTGCGCTGGCATTACCGGCTGCGGCTTCCGGCGGGCGATCCCGCCAACCGCACCGCCAAGGCGGTGGTCGCAGCGTCCGACGTGCAGCTTCCCGACGCCGGATGGGAGGTGCGCACGCGCGACAATGCATCGCCCTCGCTCGGCCGCAACATCGAACGTTTCACGCAATACCTGACGCTCGTCGGCCTAACCGCGCTGCTGGTCGGTGGCGTCGGCGTCGCCAACGCGGTCAAGCATTACCTCGACCGCCGGCGCGAGGTCATCGCCACGCTCAAATCATTGGGTGCGACCGGTGGGCGCATCTTCGCGATCTATCTCACCGAGGTGATGTTGCTCGCCGCGGTCGGCACCGCGATCGGTCTTGTGGCCGGATTGGCGCTGCCATTCGCGATCGCGTCGCTGCTCGGCGGGGTCATTCCATTGCCGATCGAGCCGGCGCTGCATCCGGGCGAGGCGGTGCTCGCGGTCGGCTATGGGTTCCTGACCGCATTGGCGTTCGCGCTCTGGCCGCTGGCGCGCGCGCACGACGTGCCGGTCTCGGCGCTCTATCGCGACGCCGTCGCGCCCGATCCGCGCTGGCCGCGCAAGCGCTACATCGCGCTGATCGCGCTGGTGGTCGCGTTGTTCGCCGCGCTTGCGATCGGTCTTGCCTATGACCGCAAGGTCGCCGCCATCTTCGTTGCCGCGGCGGCGTGCGTGTTCGTCGTCCTGCGGCTGGTCGCGACGCTGATCATGGGGCTCGCGCGCCGGGTCCCGCGGCCGCGCTCGGCGCTGCTGCGGCTTGCGCTCGCCAATATCTATCGGCCGGGCGCGCTGACGCCGAGCGTGGTCCTGTCGCTCGGTCTCGGGCTTGCGCTGCTCGTCACGCTGTTGGAGATCGACGGCAATCTGCGGCAGCAGTTTGTCGCAGCATTGCCCGAGAAGGCGCCGTCAATATTCTTCGTCGACATCCAGGATGCGGACGCCGCGCGGTTCGATGCGTTCGCAAAGCAGCACGCGCCGGATGCCTATTATGAGCGTGTGCCGATGCTGCGCGGGCGCATCGTCAGCGCCAACGGCATCAAGGCGGAAGACATCAAGGCGGCACCGGGCGCCGCGTGGATCCTGCAAAGCGACCGCGGCATCACCTATGCGGGCGATGTGCCGGCCGGTTCGCGGGTCGTCGCGGGCGACTGGTGGGGCCCGAATTATGACGGCCCGCCGCTGGTCTCGTTCGAGAACAAGCTCGCCGAGGGCATCGGCCTGAAGATCGGCGATCCGGTCGTCGTCAACGTGCTCGGCCGCAACATCACGGCGACGGTTTCCAATCTGCGCGCGGTCGACTGGCAGTCGCTCGGCATCAATTTCGTGCTCGTCTATTCGCCGGGCGCGTTCCGCGGCGCGCCGCACGCCCATATCGCGACGTTCACGTATCCGCATGGCGGCAGCACCGAAGAAGAGATCGCGCTCCTGAAGGACGCCGCGGTGGAATTCCCGACCGTCACGGCCGTGCGCGTGCGCGAGGCGCTCGAAGCGGTGGCGAAGGTCGTGTTCGATCTGACATTCGCGATCCGCGGCGCGAGCGCGGTGACGCTGGTCGCAGCCGTGCTGGTGCTCGCGGGCGCGCTCGCCACCGGCCATCGGCATCGCGTCTACGACGCGGTGGTTTTAAGAATGCTGGGCGCGACGCGCCGCCGCCTCATCGCCGCCTATGTTCTCGAATATGTCCTGATCGGATTGGCGACCGCGCTCGTCGGTGTCGCGGCGGGTTCGCTCGCCGCGCTCATGGTGATGACCAAGGTGATGGACCTGAGCTTCGTGTGGCTGCCGCTGCCGGCGGCGGGTGCCGCGCTCGCCGCACTCGCTTTGACGATCGCATTCGGTCTTGTCGGCACAGTAACGGCGCTCGGACAGAAACCCGCGCCGGTGCTGCGACATCTCTGATTTGTTTTTCATTTTATTTTTCTGTGCGGCTCCATTGCGGCTTTTGCGACAATCAGTCGCGTCACCTTGTGCTTTTCGCAATCCCCTGCGTCGCAACACCACCTTGTCGGGCTTCCGGATTCGGCCATAGTGCCCGGACCGCCGACGGGGGCCCGACGCGGTGTACGGTCGCACCTACGAGGTTTCGACGATGTCGGACTTTGATCGCAACGCCGCGACGGCGCAGTACGGCCGGCGACTGTCGCCGGCCGAGGCTGCGGTGGTCGACCAGGGCCTGCGCGCCTACATGCTGCGCATCTACAATTACATGGTGCTCGGCCTCGCGATCACCGGATTGGCGGCGCTCGGCATCTACATGCTGTCGGTAACGGGCGACGCCGCGCTCGCCGCGAAGCCCTTGACGCGCGTGTCCGGAGGCTATCTGACGCAGTTCGGCTTCACGCTGTTCCGGACGCCGCTCGTCTACGCGGTGATCTTCATGCCGCTCGCGGCCGTCTTCTTCCTGAGCTACCGCATCAATTCCATGCGGCCCGCAACCGCGCAGATCACGTTCTGGATCTACGCGGCGCTGGTCGGCATCTCGCTCGGCTCGATCTTCCTTGTCTATACGCATACCTCGATCGTGCGCGTGTTCTTCATCACGGCGGCGTCCTTCGGCGCGCTATCGCTGTGGGGTTACACCACGCAGCGCGACCTCACCGGCATGGGCTCGTTCCTGGTGATGGGCCTGTTCGGGATCATCATCGCATCGCTGGTGAACATCTTTCTCGGCTCATCGATGCTGCAATGGGTGATCTCGGTCGTCGGCGTGCTCGTGTTTGCCGGGCTCACCGCCTACGACACCCAGCGGCTCAAGAACGAGTACATCTACGGCGCGATGGAGGGCGATGTCATGGAGCGCTCGGCCATTATGGGCGCGCTCTCGCTGTACCTCGATTTCCTCAACCTGTTCACCATGCTGCTGCAGCTCATGGGCCAGCGCGAGGAGTAGACGTTAACGATTTGTCATCCGCGAATGGCAGGGGCTGCGGCACGGACGGGGCCTTTTCTTTGGCACAACAAGGCGTTGCGGCACCTAGCGTTCGCCACGATCTCGCATTAGATTTGGTCGATCCGGCGCTTCGCGGATCGTCGCGATGGTGCCACGGGGCGACCGGCTTCGGCCGGACCCACAAAGGAGGGTGCTTCTATGTCGGACTTTGACCGGAATGTCGCGGCGTTCCCGGGGGCGACACGAACCGTCTCGGTCGATGTGGGCCTGCGCGCTCACATGATCCAGGTCTACAACTACATGGCCAGCGGCGTCGCGCTGACCGGCCTCGTGGCCTACTTCACGAACCAGTATTTCGGGCAGCAACTCTATAGCAGCCCGCTGATGTTCGTGCTGATGTTCGCGCCGCTCGGGCTGGTGTTCTACCTCAGCTTCCGCATCAACAGCCTCTCGGCCGGAACGGCGCGGACGCTGTTCTTCGTCTACGCGGCCCTGCTCGGCGCGTCGCTGTCGATCATCTTCGCGACCTATACGCATGCCTCAATCACACGCGTCTTCTTCATCTCGGCCTCGATGTTCGGCGCCGTGAGCCTGTGGGGCTATACGACGCAGCGTGACCTCACCGGCATGGGCTCGTTCCTGATGATGGGCCTGATCGGCATCATCATTGCGAGCGTGGTCAACATCTTCCTGCGCTCATCCGGGCTCGATTGGGCGATCTCGATGATCGGCGTGGTCGTGTTCACCGGGCTGACCGCCTGGGATACGCAGAAGATCAAGGAGATGTACGACGTCAATGACGACGGCACCGTCAGCGGCCGCAAGGTCGTGATGGGCGCGCTGCAGCTTTACCTCGACTTCATCAACCTGTTCCTGATGATGCTGCGCCTGTTCGGCGATCGGCGCTGATCCACACAGAATGCTAAGCAGGCGCCCCGGTTCATCCCGGGGCGCTTTCGTTTTAGGCTCTTCGCATGAGCAATCCGTCGATCCGGCCGGCAACGCCGGCCGATATCCCTGCCATCACGCACATTTATGCGCATGCCGTGCGGCACGGCACCGCGTCGTTCGAGCTCGAAGCGCCGGACGAAGCCGAGATGTTGCGGCGCCAGCGCGCGCTACTCGACGGCGGCTATCCGTATCTGGTGGCCGAGGTCGACGGCGTGGTCGCGGGCTACGCCTATGCGGGGCCGTACCGGGCGCGGCCCGCCTATCGCTTCAGCGTGGAAAATTCGATCTACGTGGCGCCCGACGCGCATCGCCGCAGCATCGGCCGCGCGCTGCTCGACCGCCTCATCGCCGAATGCGAGGCGCGCGGTTATCGCCTGATGATCGCGGTGATCGGGGATTCGGCGCAAGCACCCTCGATCGAACTGCACCGCGCCGCTGGCTTTCGGCTCGTCGGCGCGCTCGAAGGTGTCGGCTACAAATTCGATCGCTGGCTCGACACGGTGCTGATGCAGCGCGCTCTCGGGCCCGGGTCATCCGCGCCGCCGCAATGAAGCGCGATCAGATCGCGACCAGCCTCAACGACTTGTCCACGGCGCGCAGCACGCCGTCGAGTTCATGGCCGCGCCTGACGATGAGCCCGGTCGCCGAGATCACGCTGTAGGTGCCTTGGCGGCGTGCGAGGCGGGGATTTTTTTCGATGCGGTAGATCGGGACTTCGGATGCGCGCCGGAAGACCGAAAACACGGCGCGATCTTTCAGAAAATCGATCGCGTAATCACGCCATTCTCCGGCGGCGACCATGCGGCCATAAAGGCTCAGGATGCGGTCGAGTTCGCGTCGGCTGAAGGTTACTTTTCCGGGGACGACGGCCGGAACGCTGCCCTCGCCCCCGCGATGCTCGCTCGGGTCGGTTTCGCCGAACGTCATGCGGCGCCTCCATTGGATAGAGTGGAGAGCGATGATCGCGCCGTCGGCCCGGCACCGCAAGGGGTCCGGTCCGCGGCATGACGGCATGATGACGAAATTGCCAAAAACGCACGAAATCCGGGCCATTTTTCTTGTCGTCCGGCGTAGCCTCACGATTTCGTTAAGTGATTTCACACTGCGGCCCCATTTCGGCCAATTGCGCGCCCTTGTGACCGGCGATAACGCAGCCAGCTAATTAGGGCCCGGTCACGTTCAAGCGCCGGATTCCTCAGCCCCCCAGCCCCCCGGGGCTTGGACAGGCCGGGTCCTAGTTACGCGTACGGTTCAATCCCCCAACGCTCTTCGGGCCGGCTTTTGCCGGTCCCTTTTTTTTGCGCGGACGCGCCGAAGGCCGAGGGCTCATCGCCGTCGGCGGCTGTTCTCAATCGTGAATGTTCAATGGATCGACGTGACGGCTGCGCCCAGCATGTGGCCCGGGCTCTCCTTGGAGCCCGCCTGCACGACGACGGCGAAAGAATCGATGTCGTCGCCGGCAACCTCGCGCAGCGGAACCGTCAGGGTGCGCGCCGTCCCGGTCCAGTCGCCGAGCTTCACCCAGCGACGCACGACATTGTGATAGGTGATCGTGTGCCCGGTGTTCTCGCCGCGGCTGATCGTGACCGGAACGTTGGATGTGATCGGGCACAGCCAGATCTCGCCCTGGGTCTGCTCACCTTTCGCCGCCGTCACGGTCACGATCACGTTGTCGGCGTTGACCGCCATCGTCACCGGCAGGGACAGCGTTCCGGGCTGCTTGCGTGTGTCCGCGATCGCGGCTTCGATCGCGGCGCGGTCGCTGCCGACCGCATGCTCGCTGCCGTTGACCACGACCTGCGGCGTATAGACTTGCCGATCGCCGCGCGTACGCGCGTACGCACGCTGACGGTTGCCATGGCCGGACAGCGCGAGCGTGTCCTTCCAGCCGAGATAGTCCCAGTAATCGATCGCGAGGCTCAGCACGACGAGGGTCGGGTCATGCGACAGCTCGCCGGCGAGCTCGTCGGCGGGAGGACAGGATGAGCAGCCCTGGCTGGTGAACAGCTCGACGACGGCGCGGGGCTCCGCGCTCGAAGCGGCGACGGGCACGAGAGCCGAGACGATGACCGCGAGCGACAGCAACACACTGCGGCGTCTCATGGCGATCTCCACATCCTTCAGCACTGACGGACGTCCCGGCGCCGCTTCGCCGCAGGCGCAACGGCCCCCACCGCATGCCGTCCGGCTACGGATGTCCAGTGCCGGCACCTCACATAGAGGGTGTCCCGTTCACCAGCCACTCAATTCACGGTGAGGAGCGGCGGGGCCACGCGTTAACGGCGTGAACCCTCGACCCGGATACCGCCTGTCGCCGCTCACGCCGCGAGATGGCGCAGCACGTACTGCAGGATGCCGCCGTTCTTGAAATAATCGAGCTCATCGAGCGTATCGATGCGGCAGATCAGCGGCACGCGCTTGAGCGCGCCGTTCGGCGCCACGATCTCGGCGATCATCCGCTGCCGCGGCTTGAGATCGCCGTGGATGCCGCGGATCGTCACCGTCTCGTCGCCCTTCAGGCCGAGCGTCTGCCAGGACGTGCCCTCCTCGAACACGAGTGGGATCACGCCCATGCCGATCAAGTTGGAGCGATGGATGCGCTCGAAAGACTGTGTGACCACGGCGCGGATGCCGAGCAGCGTCGAGCCCTTGGCGGCCCAGTCGCGCGACGAGCCCGTGCCGTATTCCTTGCCGGCAAACACGACGAGCGGCACGCCCTCGGCTTTGTACTTCATCGCCGCGTCGTACATCGTCATCTTCTGCTTGCCCGGGTAGTGGACCGTCACGCCGCCTTCGACGCCGGGCACCATCTGGTTCTTGATGCGGATNNCCGGCCGGCGAGATGTGGTCGGTCGTGATCGAGTCGAGAAACAGGCCGAGCACGCGCGCATCGACGATATCCTCGAGCGGATGCTGGCGCTTCTGCATGCCTTCGAAGTAAGGCGGGTTCTGCACGTAGGTCGAACGGTCGTCCCACGCGTAGGTCAAGCCGCCCTTCACGCTGATCTTGCGCCAGTTCGCCTCGCCCTTGAATACGTCGGCGTATTTCCTGGCGAAGATGCCCTTGTTGATGGTCTTGCGGATCACGTTCGCGATCTCGCGGCTCGACGGCCAGATGTCGCGCAGGAAGATCTTCTTGCCCTTGTCGTCGACGCCGAGCGGCGTGCGCACGAGATCGACCTGCATCGAACCCGCGAGCGCGTAGGCGACGACGAGCGGCGGCGATGCAAGATAGTTCGCGCGCACGTCGGCGTTCACGCGGCCTTCGAAATTGCGATTACCCGAAAGCACCGCGGCCGCGACGACATCGTTCTTGGCTATCGACTCGGAGATTTCCTCCGCAAGCGGTCCGGAATTTCCGATACAGCTCGTGCATCCGAAGCCGACCAGGTTGAAGCCGATCTTGTCGAGCTCCTTCTGCAAGCCGGACTTGTCGAGATACTCGGCGACCACCTGACTGCCGGGTGCGAGCGAGGTCTTCACCCACGGCTTCGGCTTGAGACCGAGGGCTGCCGCCTTCTTGGCGAGCAGCCCGGCGGCGACCATCACGCTCGGATTTGACGTGTTGGTGCAGGACGTGATCGCCGCGATGACCACGTCGCCATGTCCGATGTCGTGCTTGCGCTCCGACACCGGAAAGCGCTTGCCCATCTCGCTCGCCTTGTTGAATTCCTTCTCCATGGCGGTGGCGAAGCCGTTCTTCACCTCCTTCAGGAGCACGCGATCCTGCGGCCGCTTGGGGCCGGCGAGGGAAGGCTCCACCGAACCAAGCTCCAGTTTGATCACGTCGGTGAAGATCGGGTCGGGCGTGTTCTTGGAGCGGTACATGCCCTGCGCCTTGGCGTAGGCCTTCACCAGCGCCACGCGATCGGGCTTGCGCGCCGTCTTGGTCAGATAGTCGATGGTGTCGTCGTCTACGGGGAAGAACCCGCAGGTCGCGCCGTATTCCGGCGCCATGTTGCCGATGGTGGCGCGGTCCTCGATCGTGAGGTGGTCGAGGCCGGGGCCGAAGAACTCGACGAACTTGCCGACGACGCCGCGCTTGCGCAGAATCTGCGTGACGGTGAGGACGAGATCGGTCGCCGTGATGCCTTCCTTCAGCTTGCCGCCGAGGCGGAAGCCGATCACCTCGGGCAGCACCATCGAATAGGGCTGGCCGAGCATCGCGGCCTCCGCCTCGATGCCGCCGACNNGTGTGCGAGTCGGTGCCGACCAGCGTGTCCGGATACGCGATCTCGGCGGTCACCATCTTGCCGTCGACTTTGACTTTCGCCTTCTCGGCGCTGGTCCAGACGGTCTGCGACAGATATTCGAGATTGACCTGGTGACAGATGCCGGTGCCGGGCGGCACGACCCGGAAATTATCGAACGCCTTTTGCGCCCATTTGAGGAACTGGTAGCGCTCCTGGTTCTGCGCATATTCCTCGGCGACATTCTTCTTGAACGCCGTATTGGAACCCGCGAAGTTGACGATCACCGAATGATCGATCACGAGGTCGACCGGTATCAGCGGATTGATCTTGGCCGGATCGCCACCGAGGTGCTTCATGGCGTCGCGCATCGCCGCGAGATCGACCACCGCCGGGACGCCCGTAAAGTCCTGCATCAGCACACGCGCCGGACGGAAAGCGATATCGCGCTCCAGCGACTTGGTCTTGAGCCATTGCGCGAAGGACTGGATGTCTTCCTTGGTGACGGTGCGGCCGTCCTCGTTACGCAAGAGGTTTTCCAACAGCACCTTCAACGAGAAGGGCAGGCGCGAAATTCCGCGCAGCCCGTGTTTCTCCGCCTCGGGAAGGCTGTAATACACGTAGGACTTGGTGCCGACGACAAGGGTTTTGGCGCACTTGAAACTGTCGAGCGAAGTCATGACGACTCTTTCCATCCCATCGGATCAGCCGGGGGCGCAAGGCACGCCCCGCAAAGGCCGTTCCGTCCCACGATGGGCGTGCCCCGTGATGGTACCAACCGCCCCCCGCAACGTACCGGCTTATAAGGCTTTTTCCGACGACCGGCTACACGCTGGAGCGCTTCCAAGCCATGCGATTCGCACATTTTCTTCGCCTGTCTGCCGATTAGGCGACGTTAGGGGACCCGGGAGACCCAGATAATGCGGCTTTCGGCATCGGGTCTGACCTGTATTCGCGGAATGCGAGTGGTATTCGAGAATATTGGCTTCGAGTTGTCGACCGGGGAGGTCATGACGGTGATCGGGCCCAACGGGGCCGGAAAATCATCGTTGTTGCGTCTCATGGCGGGCCTGATTCGGGCCTCGGCAGGCCGGATCGAGCTTGAAGCTGGGGATTCCGACCTCAGCCTCCCTGAGCAGGCGCATTACCAGGGCCATCTCGATCCCCTCAAAGCCTCGCTGACCGTGGCGGAGAACCTGGCCTTCTGGACCTCCTATCTCGGCGGCGGACTTGGCGCCGAGGCGGCGCTGGTCGCGATCGGCCTCGAGGGGCTCGCCGACTTGCCCGCCGCCTATCTCTCGGCCGGCCAGCGGCGCCGGCTCTCGCTCGCACGGCTCGTCGCCGTGCAGCGCCCCGTTTGGCTGCTTGACGAGCCGACCTCCGCGCTCGACGCCGCCGGGCAGGCCCGGCTTGCGGAACTGATGCGGGATCACCTCGCCGGCGGCGGGATGATCGTCGCGGCCACGCACGGGCCGCTTGGGATTGAAGCAAAGGAACTACGGCTGGGGAGGGTGGCGTGAGATCTCTCCGCGCGCTCCTCTTCCCCTCCCCCCTTGAGGGGGAGGGTGCCCGAGCGGAGGCGATAGCCGAGCGAGGGCGGGAGAGGGGTTTGCTTCGCAAAAAGATACTGCGAAGAGGCCCCCTCTCCCCGCCGCCTTTGGCGGCGACCCTCTCCTACAAGGGGAGAGGGTATCCGAGCGCGGGGAGAGGGTTGTGGCTTGCGCGCCGCGGCAGTGGTGCCCGCCCATGACCCCGCTCTCCGCCCTCCTGGTCCGCGACATGCGGCTTGCGGTGCGCATCGGGGGCGGCGCGCTGATGGGCGTGCTGTTCTTCCTGATCGTTGTGACGCTGGTTCCGCTCGCGGTCGGGCCCGATCTTGCGCAGCTTCGCCGCATCGGTCCGGCGATGCTCTGGCTCGGCGCACTGCTCGCCTCGCTGCTGACACTCGACCGGCTGTTTGCCGCCGATCAGGAAGATGGCTCGCTCGACCTGATGTTGATGGGACGCGCGCCGCTGGAACTCGTCGTGCTCGTCAAGGCGGCGGCGCATTGGATCACGACCGGGCTACCTCTTGTCATCGTGACGCCGCTGCTCGGCCTGTTTCTCAATCTCGAGCCGGGCGCCATCGCGGCGGTCGCGCTCGCGCTGCTGATCGGCACGCCGGCGCTGACTTGCATCGGTCTCGTCGGGGCGGCGCTCTCGGTCGCGCTGCGGCGCGGCGGGTTGCTGTTGCCCGTGCTGGTGCTGCCGCTGACCGTGCCGGTGCTGATCTTCGGCGTCGCCGCCGCCAGCGGTGAGGCGTCATCCGGCACCGCCTTCATGATTCTCGGCGCACTGACGCTGATGAGCCTCGTGCTCGGGCCGTTCGCGGCTGCAGCCGCGTTGCGGCATGGGCTTGAGTGAGTTGCCGCGTGCTCGCGGGGTGTTGAAGCGACCGCCACCCCGCCGCATTGTGGTTGCCATGATGGTAACTTAAGACACGCACCATGGCGCTGATCGACCTCGCCAATCCGACCCGTTTCCTCGCGTTCATCGCGCGCGTGCTGCCGTGGCTCGTCGTGGCGACTGCGATCGCATTCGCCATCGGACTTTATCTCGTGTGGTTTTCGCCCGACGACTACCAGCAGGGCGCGACCGTCAAGATCATGTTCATCCACGTGCCGAACGCCTGGCTCTCGATGGTCGTGTGGGCCGTCATGAGCGTCGCGGCGCTCGGCACGCTGGTGTGGCGCCATCCGCTCGCCGACGTGGCGGCGAAGAGCGCGGCGCCGCTCGGCGCTGCGTTCACGTTTCTCGCGCTGCTGACGGGCTCGCTGTGGGGACGCCCGATGTGGGGCACCTATTGGGTGTGGGATGCGCGGCTCACTTCGGTGCTCGTCCTCTTCCTGATGTATCTCGGGCTGATCGCGCTGTGGCGCACGGTCGAGGATCCGGCGCGTGCCGGGCGCGCCGCTGCGATCCTCACGCTGGTCGGCGCCGTCAACCTGCCGATCATCAAGTTCTCGGTCGACTGGTGGAATACGCTGCATCAGGGAGCGTCGGTGTTCCGCATGGGCGGCTCCGCGATCGATCCGACGATCCTAAGGCCGCTTCTCGTCATGGGGCTCGCCTTTAGCTTGCTGTTCCTGACGCTGCATCTCGCCGCGATGCGCAACGAGATCTTGCGGCGGCGCGTGCGTGCGCTCTGGCTGATGCAAGCGCACGCCGCGCAGGGAGCCTGACGTGGGGTTCTGGCCGAGCCTCGGACCGCACGCGGGTTTCATCGTCGCCGCCTATGTGGCGACGGTGGTCGTCGTGGCCGGCCTGATCGCGTGGGTTACCGCCGATTATGAGGCGCAACGGCGCCTGCTTGGCGAGTTGGAAGTGCGTGGCGTGAAACGCCGCTCGCAACAGCCGCCGGAGGCCGCATGAGCGTGACCGCGCCCGGCGCAAAGCCAAGCCTGCGGCGATTCGTGGTGCTGTTGCCGCTCGTGGTCTTCCTCGCGCTCGCGGCGCTGTTCCTCGCCCGCCTCGGAGTCGACGATTCGCGCATCCCGTCGGCCCTGATCGGGCATCCGGCGCCGCAGACCGATCTCGCCGCCGTGCCCGGCCTTGTTGCGCGCGACGGCAAGCCGCTGCCGGGCCTTGCGGCCGCGGACTTTGCCGGCGCCGTGACGGTCATGAATGTCTGGGCGTCGTGGTGCGTGCCCTGTCACGACGAGGCGCCGCTCCTCGACGCGCTCGCCGCGGACGGCCGCATCCGCCTCATAGGCATCAACTACAAGGACCAGCCGGACAATGCGCGCCGCTTCCTCGGCCGCTACGGCAACCCGTTCGCGGCGGTCGGCGCCGACGGCAACGGCCGCGCCGCGATGGACTGGGGCGTCTACGGGGTGCCCGAGACCTTCATCGTCGGGCGCGATGGAAAGATCGCCTACAAGCTGGTCGGCCCGATCACGGAGGCCAACTTGCGGACGATTGTCAAACCCGAGATCGAGAAGGCATTGGCGCGCTAGACGCGATCTGTGCCACTATTGTTCCGCAATCGGGCGGAACAACTCACCTTCGTTTATCAATCCAAATGGGAGGCACGCATGCGTCAACTCGTTCGCGCAACACTTCTTGCAATGGGTCTTATCTTCGCGGCTCCGGCCGTTACCGCGCTGGCTCCGCCGGCATTCGCCGAAGCCGCGCTGATGGACATCAACAGCGCCACCAAGGCTGAGCTCGACACCCTGCCGGGTATCGGCGCGGCGCGCGCCGATGCGATCATCAAGGGCCGGCCTTACAAGGGCAAGGATGACCTCGTGAGCAAGAATATCCTCACGCAGAGCGTCTACGACGGCATCAAGGACAAGATCATCGCGAAGCAGAAGTAAGGCGCTTCGCTTTGCCTCTCCCCGCGAGGCGGGGAGAGGCAAAGCGTCACATCACGTTGTAGACTTTGGTGTAGGTGTTATCGCGCAACTGGCTGCCGAACGCCCAGACGGTAGATGCAATCGCAACCCCGATAGCCGACGCGATCAGCGCGTATTCGATCGCAGTCGCGCCGCGCTCGTCGGCAAGAAAGCGCTTTGCGAGGCGCGCGGCGCCGGCGCAAGAGGTCGCAACGTCCGTCATCAGAGCCTCCGTTTGCCCGTTCTGGGCGGGATCAGAGCAGCGTGATCAGGTGCGCCACCAGCGGCTCGTCCGCCGGCGGCATGGGATAATCTCTCAGGCGATTGGGCCGGACCCAGGCGAGCTTTTGGCCTTCCCTCGCGGTCATTGTCCCTTCCCAGCGGCGACATACGTAGAGCGGCATCAGCAGGTGGAAATCGGGATAGGAGTGGCTTGCGAAGGTGAGTGGTGCGAGACACGCCTGCCTGACGACGACGCCCAGTTCCTCCTCGGTCTCGCGGATCAAGGTCTGTTCAGGCGTTTCATCCGCCTCGACCTTTCCGCCGGGGAATTCCCACAGGCCCGCCATCGGCTTGCCTTCGGGCCGCTGCGCCAGCAGCACGCGGCCGTCGGCGTCGATGAAGGCGCAAGCGACAACGAGGACGACGTTCACGCCGAAAGCCCTTCGTTCCCAGGTTAAGCGCCACCCGTTAAGGAGGCATCAATACGTACGGGCAAATTATCGCGCTATAATAGTCAGTAGATTCAGTTAGTTAAGACCGATAATCGGCGTTTATCGCGATGTACCCCTCGGTCAGGTCGCAGGTGAGCACCCGGTCGCGGCCCGCGCCCAACCCAAGCGCGACCCGCAGCGTGATCTCCGGCGCCTTCATGTAGGCGGAGACCGTCGCCTCGTCATAAGTACCGTCGCGCGCGCCCTTGTGGGCGACGCGATGGGGCCCGAACCAGATCGCCAAGCGGTCGCGATCGGCGGGCTCGCCGGCCTTGCCNNGCGGTCTTCACCAGCGGCGAGTTCGCGATCGCCATCGCGATGCGGCGCGCCGAGCGTTTCGATACCGCTCCCTCGACCACGACCTCGACGAGCTTGCGCGCGCCTTCGCCGTCGCGCGCGACCTGCTCGGCGAGATTACCCAGCACGGCTTCAAAAGCCTTGCGGAAGGCTTTCAGCCGCGGGTCATTGGCGCGCGTAATCTTCGGCGCGCCGTGCCGCGCGGCCGCGCCGGTCGCAAACACCAGCAGGGTGTCGGAGGTCGAGGTGTCGCCGTCGATCGTGACGGCATTGAAGCTGTCGGTGACGCCGCGCGCGAGCAGCGTCTGCAGCGCATTCGCCGCGATCGGCGCGTCGGTCGCGACGAACGCGAGCATCGTCGCCATGTCGGGCGCGATCATGCCGGCACCCTTGGCGATGCCGTTGATCGTGACGGTGGCGTTGCCGAGTTTTGCCTGCGCGGTCGCGAGTTTCGGGAACGTGTCCGTCGTCATGATCGCGCGCGCGGCCTCGGGCCATGCGTCAGGAGCGCCATGTGCCGCAAGGCCGCCCATCACAGCGGCGAACTTGGTCGCATCGAGCGGCTCGCCGATCACGCCGGTCGAGGCGAGAAAAACCTCAGAGACGCGGCAGCCGACCGCCTTGGCGGCAAGCTCCGCGGTCAGCTTGGTCGCGGTGCGGCCATTCTTGCCCGTGAACGCGTTGGCGTTGCCCGAATTGACGACGAGCGCGCGTGCGGCTCCGCCGGGAAGCCGCGCCCGGCACCATTCGACCGGCGCCGAAGGGCACTTCGAACGCGTCAGCACGCCGGCGACCGCCGTGTCCTTGTCGAACACCGCCAGCAGCACGTCGCGCCGCCCACGGTAGCGGATGCCGGCTTCCGCGGTCGCGAGCCGCATGCCGGCGATCGCCGGCATATCGGGAACGTGCTTGGGAGCGAGGGGAGAAACGGTGGCGGACATCGTGATCTAACCCGGTTCGTCAGCGCCTCCGTGATCCCGAAGACGCAAATGCCCGGCGCGACGGCCGGGCATTGACGACCAGATTACACGCGCCGTTTCGGCGGATCAATTCTACTTCTTCTGCTCGGCCGGAGCCGGCGTCGCGGGCGTTGCAGGTGCAGCGGGCGCCGGCGTGGCAGCGGGAGGCGTCGGCGGATTGACGCGGTCAATCTTTGCCTCGGCGCGCAGCTTGGTGATCATCTCGGACTGGGCGCGGCGTACGAGATACTGCTCGATCTGCTCCTTGACCTTGTCGAATTCGGGCGGCTGACGCTCGCGCTTGTCCTCGATCTTGATGATGTGCCAGCCGAACTGCGACTTCACCGGATCGGAGATCGCGCCCTTCTCGAGCTTAAACGCCACCTCGGCGAATTCCGGCACCATCTGATCCTTGGTGAAATAGCCGAGGTCGCCGCCGTCGGACGCGCCGGGGTCCTTCGACTTCGACTTCGCGAGCTCGGCGAAGTCGGCACCCTTCTTCAATTCGGCGAGCACGGCCTTGGCCTCTTCCTCGGTCTCGACCAGGATGTGGCGCGCGTGCACTTCCTGTTCCTTCTTCACCTGCGCGATCGCCTCGTCGTAGACCTTGTGCATCGCGGCGTCGGTGACGGCGCTCTTGGCCTCGACCTGCAAGAGTTGCTCCATCAGGAGCTTGGAGCGCGCGTAGGCAATGTGGCGCTTGAATTCGTCGGTGTCGGCCAGTTTCTTGGCTTCGGCCGCCTTGGAGACGATCATCATGTCGGACAGGAACGTGATCAGGTAGTCGCGCCGCGCGTCGGGCGCCATCTGCTGCAGGTTCCCGGACAGATCATCTTCGGCGATCGCGAGATCGCTCTGGCGGATCTCCTTGCCGTCGACGCGGGCGACGACGGGGTCTGCGTCCTGCGCCCGGATCGCCGGCGCCGTAATCAGCGCGAGCGCGGTGACGACGGCGAGCGCGGTGCCGCGCCGGATCAGGGAGCGGTCGATAAGGGGGCGGGTGAAGCGGGCGGATGAAGCCATGGCGCGGTCCTTAAGTTCGCGATGCAAGCGCCCCCCGGGGCGTTTCGGCGGCGGACACTCGCCCAATCGGTTTACGTTGGCAATCACAGATTCCCTGGGAGGCGCAAAAAACGGCGCGATGAAGGCGATTTTCCGCGCGCGCGCGGAGGGTTTCGCCCGATTGACAAGGGTTTGACCCCCTCCTATCTGTCCTCCATCGCCTCGCAGGCGCGTCCGCGCGGGGTGCGTTTCTTTGATCGCCGCCAAGTTCGAAAAAGCGCCATGCTCAGCGCGTATCGGGGACGGCACCGCACGGGGCCGCGTGCGGAACCAAAAAGGACCTGTCCTCAATGATCGGTGGCCTTGCCCGCAAGCTGTTCGGCTCCGCCAATGAGCGGCGCATCAAAAGTTATCGGCCGCGGGTCGATGAGATCAATACGCTGGAGCCGGAGCTCGTCGCGCTCTCCGACGACGCGCTGCGCGCGCGCACCGATGCGTTCAAGCAAGAGCTCAGCCAGGGCAAGACGCTCGACGACATCCTGGTGCCGGCCTTCGCCACCGTGCGCGAAGCGGCCAAGCGCGCGATCGGCCAGCGCCATTTCGACGTGCAGATGATCGGCGGCATGATCCTGCACGAGGGCAAGATCGCCGAGATGAAGACCGGCGAAGGCAAAACGCTGGTCGCGACGCTCGCCGTTTATCTCAACGCGCTCGCCGGCAAGGGCGTCCACGTCGTCACCGTCAACGACTATCTGGCCAAGCGCGATTCGGAATGGATGGGCCAGATCTATGGCTTCCTCGGGCTCACCGTCGGTGTGATCGTGCACGGCATGGACGACGAGGAACGCAAGGCGGCCTACGCCTGCGACGTGACCTACGGCACCAACAACGAGCTCGGCTTCGACTACCTGCGCGACAACATGAAGTACCGGCTGGAAGACATGGTCCAGCGCGGTCATGTCTACGCGATCGTCGACGAGGTGGACTCGATCCTGATCGACGAGGCGCGCACGCCGCTGATCATCTCAGGTCCGCTCGACGACCGCTCGGAATTCTACAACACCATCGACGGCTACATTCCGGCGCTCGACAAGGGCGACTTCGAGGTCGACGAGAAGCAGCGCGCCGTGTCGCTGACCGAAGCCGGCATGGAGAAGCTCGAGCAGCGCTTGCGCGCCGCCAACGAGCTGAAAGGTGAATCGCTTTACGACGTAGAAAACGTCTCGGTGGTGCATCACGTCAACCAGGCGCTGCGCGCGCACAAGCTGTTCCAGCGCGACAAGGACTACATCGTGCGCAACGGCGAGGTCGTCATCATCGACGAGTTCACCGGCCGCATGATGCCGGGCCGGCGCTACTCGGAAGGTCTGCACCAGGCGCTGGAAGCCAAGGAGCACCAGCCGATCCAGCCCGAGAACCAGACGCTCGCCTCGATCACGTTCCAAAATTACTTCCGCATGTACAAGAAGCTCGCCGGCATGACCGGGACGGCGCTTACCGAAGCCGACGAATTCCTCGACATCTACAATCTCGAAGTTCTCGAAGTCCCGACCAACATGCCGCTCGTGCGCCTCGACGAGCACGACGAGGTCTACCGTACGGCGGCGGAGAAATACCGTTCCATCATCACGCTCTTGGAAGAGTGCAAGATCAAGGGCCAGCCCGTGCTGGTCGGCACCACATCGATCGAGAAGTCCGAGCAGCTCGCCGAGATGCTGCGCCAGAAGGGCTGGGAGCAGCACGACTTCTCGGATCCCAACGCGTTCGCGGCGCTCTATTCGGGCGACGATGGCGCCAAGAACACCAAGGTGTTCGCGGTGCTCAACGCGCGCTACCACGAGCAGGAGGCCTATATCGTCAGCCAAGCCGGCGTGCCGGGCGCGATCACGATCGCCACCAACATGGCGGGCCGCGGCACCGACATCCAGCTCGGCGGCAATGCCGACATGCGCATCCGGCAGGAGATCGCCGACGTCGAGGATTACGCGACGCGCATGCGCGATCCGCGCGCCGACGACATCCGCGAGCAGGTCGCGCGGCTGAAGCTGAAGGCGCTCGAGGCCGGCGGGCTGTTCGTGCTCGGCACCGAGCGCCACGAGAGCCGGCGCATCGACAANNGGCCGCTCCGGCCGCCAGGGCGATCCGGGCCGTTCCAAGTTCTTCCTGTCGCTGGAAGACGACCTGATGCGCATCTTCGGGTCCGACAAGCTCGACGGGATGCTGACCAAGCTGGGGCTGAAGGAGGACGAGGCGATCGTCCATCCCTGGATCAACAAGGCGCTGGAGAAGGCGCAGCAGAAGGTCGAGGCGCGCAACTTCGACATCCGCAAGAACATCCTCAAGTTCGACAACGTGATGAACGACCAGCGCAAGGTCATCTTCGAACAGCGCGTCGACTGGATGCGCGAGGAGAACGTGGCCGAGATCGTCACCGATATGCGTCATGCGGTGATCGACACGCTGGTCGCCAAGCACGTGCCGGAGAACGCCTATCCGGAGCAGTGGGATACGCCGGGTCTGAAGGAAGAGCTGACCCGCGTGCTGAGCATCGATATTCCGGTCGACGTCTGGGCCAAGGAAGAAGGCATCGCCGACGAGGAGCTGACCTCGCGTATCGACCGGCGCGCCGACGAGCACATGGCGGCCAAGGTCGCGCAATGGGGCCCCGACGTCATCCGCTATGTCGAGAAGTCGATCCTGCTGCAGACGCTCGACCATCTCTGGCGCGAGCACCTTCTGATGCTTGAACATCTGCGCCAGGTGATCGGGCTGCGCGGCTACGGCCAGCGCGATCCGCTCAACGAATACAAGGCGGAAGCGTTCAACCTGTTCGAGGCGATGAGTACGCGGCTGCGCGAGGCGGTGACGGCGCAGCTCATGCGCGTGGAGATCGTGCAGCCGCCTCCGGCCGAAGAGCAGCAAAACCTGCCCTACATGGAAGCGCACAAGCTCGACCCGAATAGCGGCGAGGACGAGATGGCGTTCGCCGACGCTCCGCTCGCGCCGGCGCTGGTCGGCAACGGCAATAGCAACGGGACCGCGCGCGAACGCAATCCGAACGATCCGACGACCTGGGGTAAAGTCGGCCGCAATGAGATGTGTCCCTGCGGCTCGGGCAAGAAATACAAGCACTGCCACGGCCGGTTCGGGTGATGCGCTGAGCCATCGCCCGCGCAAGCGGGCGAGCCAATAGCCGCCGCCCTTCATTGCGGGGCGCAGTCTTTAATCGAGTGGCCGGAAAATACTGGATGCGCCCCGCGTTCGCGGGACATGAGACGACCAGCGTTAGAGTCTGATGCGATCGGAATGAAGCGGTGCCGCATGCACTCTTCCCCTCCCCCTTGTGGGGGAGGGTGGCGAGCGCGGAGCGACAGCGAGCGCGAGCCGGGAGAGGGGGTCTCTTCGAAAGAATCGTTTGAAGCGACCCCCTCTCCCGCCCTCGCTCGGCTTCGCCTCCACTCGGGCACCCTCTCCCACAAGGGGAGAGGGGAAACGCGCTCGCGGCGCGATCGATTCCAAATCGCTGAATCAAATTCTAGTGCACCGGGCCCCAGCGATTATCGAAGCTGCCGGCCGGGACGGTCGGCTGCGCGCCATTGAGCAGGCCGGTATTGCTGGCGGTCGAAGTGGGCGCGGGCGCGGCGGGCGCCGGAGCCACGTCCGTCTGCGCCGGCTGCTCGGCGGCCTTTTGATGCGGCTTGGGCGCAGGCTTCGGCGTCGTGCTCGCCTGCTTGGCGGGCGCGACCGGCTGCGGCGCGGGTTTGCGATCCTCGTTGCCGAACAGGCGGCCGACCGAGTTCTTCATGCGGCCGAACAGGCTGTCTTGCTGCTGGGGCGGCGGCGGAGGTGGCGGCTGGTCGTTGCTCGACGCGAACAGGTTCGAGAACATGTTGCCTTGCGGCCGCGCCGGCGGCGGCGGAGCGGGGGTGGATTCCGCGGCGGCAACCACATAGGTGCTCGGCGGGGTGCCGGCCTTGGGTTGCGGCGCTGCGCGCGGCACCGGCGCGTTGTCGGCGGCCGCGACTTCGTCCGGACCGGTTTCGAGCGGCGGATTGACGTAGGAGCCGAGCTTCTTGGCGGCGGTCTCGTCGACCAGGTAGCGCACCGTGCCATCGGCCTCGCGCACCTCCTGCGGCTTCAGCTTGGCGAGGAAGTACGGATGCATGCCGCCGTCACGCCCGGTGCGGATCGGCGCCGCCGCGACGCCGTGCGCGATCAACGCGGCGGTCTGTGCGTCGTCCTGTTTCCGCTTGGCGGCGACGGCTTCGCTGATCTCCTGCGGCACCTGATAGACAGGGCAGCGCCCGGCCGGGCTGAAATTCAACGCGGATTGGGCCTGCTGGGGCTCATCGCGCAGTCCGCCCCAGGGCGTGCCGAGCCGCACGCTGCTCGCCGGCGAGGCGTTCTGCGTCTTCGGCTCCGGATTGAAGACGTAGCGCTTCTCGCAGACCTCGACCTTCGGCTCCATGTGGCTGACTTCGAACTGGTCGCTGCCCTCCTTGAGCATCTTCCAGAACGCCATGTTCGGATTGTTGCGATGCTTGGCGAAGTTCGCCGGCGTCAAGCGGAACGGATAGGCCTGGAGCTGGAAGGAGCGCTGGCCGCCGAAGAAGGCTTCACGCGCGAGCGCGTAGATTTCGCTGATCTGGTCGTCGGTCATCGCGTAACAGCCGCGCGACGAGCAGTCGCCGTGAATCATCAAGGCCGCGCCGGTGCGGTTCAACGACTTGTCGAAGGAGTTCGGATAGCCGGTGTTGATCGACAGATAGAACTGCGAGTTCGGATTCATGCTCGCGGGCGTGATGTTGTAGAAGCCCTCGGGCGCCTGGCGATCGCCCTCGCGGATCTTCGGCCCGAGCTCGCCCGACCAGCGGCAGATCGGATAGGTCCGCAGCAGTTCATAGCGGCCGGTCGCGTCCTGCTTCCAGACCTCGAACTCCGCCTCCTGCTTGAACAGGCGCACCAGGATCGGGGACTCGATCGGCATGTTCTTCTGCGTGAGCTCCGCCTTCATCTCGGGCGAAAGCTCCTTCATCGCCTTGGCGGACTGCAGACCATCGGTCTCGCAGCCGGCAAGCGCGACCAGCGCGGCAAGAGCAGCCGACGCCATCAGTGCCCGGACGTAGCCTGTGCGGACCGTCAACCCTTAGCTCCCCGACCGACCGGCGATCCCCATGCCGCCGTACCCGGCCTTCAGTTGCTACTCGTTATCCTTAAAGATGCGGCAATCACAAGGCAGGCCGGTTCCGGCCTTGCCTTCCAGCACGCATATGGTGAACGAAAGGTAAACCGGGGTCAAAGGGCGGCTTAAAGCGTCCGGCCGATATTCAGGAATTTTTCCCGCCGCAGCTGCCTGACGGCGTCGCGGTCGAGCCCGGACAGCGCGGTCAGCGCGACGGAAATCGCTTCCCCGGCCGCCGCGATCGCTGCGGCGGGGTCGCGATGGGCGCCCCCGGCCGGCTCCGGGATGATCTCGTCGATGACGCCGAAGCGCCTCAAATCCTCGGCCGTGATCTTCATATTGGTGGCTGCTTCCTGCGCCTTGGTGGTGTCATGCCACAGGATCGAGGCGGCGCCTTCCGGCGATATCACGCTGTAGATCGCGTGCTCGAGCATCAGCACGCGGTTGGCGGTCGCGATCGCGACGGCGCCGCCGGAGCCGCCTTCGCCGAGGATCACCGCGACATTGGGCACGCCGAGCGATAGGCAGGTCTGCGTCGAGCGCGCGATCGCCTCGGCCTGGCCGCGCTCCTCGGCGTCGATGCCCGGATAGGCGCCGGCGGTGTCGACCAGCGCGATCACCGGAATACCGAACCGGTCGGCCATTTCCATCAACCGCACTGCCTTGCGGTAGCCTTCGGGCTTGGCCATGCCGAAATTGTGTTTGATCCGGGCTTCGGTATCGGCGCCCTTCTCATGGCCGATCACGCAGACGCTCTCACCCTTGAAGCGGCCGAAGCCGCCGATGATCGCTGCGTCGTCGCCGAACTTGCGGTCGCCCGAAAACGGCGTGAATTCGCTGATGAGCTGCGCCACGTAATCGAGGCAATGCGGCCGCGTCGGCCAGCGCGCGACCTGCGTCTTCTGCCAGGGCGTGAGATCGTCGTAGAGTTCCTTGAGCGTCTGCGCCGCCTTGGCCTCGAGGCGCACGATCTCCTCGGCGACGGACACGTCGCCGCTCTCCTGCATGGCGCGCAGTTCCTCGATCTTCTGTTCGAGTTCGCCGACCGGCTTTTCGAAGTCGAGATAGCTGCGCATCGCGCCTCAGATATGGGGACGAACACCGGCGTTCACGGGCCGGGAAAACTGGGTGGACAGGTCGCCCAAGCGGGGACTCAAGTCAAGAAAGTGCATGAAATGTGGGCGCTCGGCTAACCGTCCGCCAGCGGATGCAGGTCGCGCACCAGGCTTTTGAGCCGCTCTTCCAGCACATGCGTGTAGATCTGGGTCGTCGAGATGTCGGCATGGCCGAGGAGTGTCTGCACCGAGCGCAGATCCGCGCCGTTCTGCAGCAGGTGACTCGCGAAGGCGTGACGCAGCACATGCGGGCTGACCTGGCTCGGCCGCAGCCCGGCCGCGCCGGCGAGCGCCTTCAAATCACGCGCGAAGTGCTGGCGCGTGAGATGGCCGCTCTCGCCGAACGAAGGAAACAGCCATTTGGACTGAGCCTTGGCGCCGGCTTCCTGACGCAGGGCGAGATAGCCGCGCATGGCGCGCTTGGCCGCATCGTTGAGCGGGACGAGGCGTTCCTTGTTGCCCTTGCCGCGCACGATCAGCATGCGCTCGTCGCGTTGCGCGGCCGACGCCGGCAGCGCGACCAGTTCGGACACGCGCAAGCCGGTCGCATAGAGCACCTCGATCAGGCAGGCGAGGCGCGCGGCGCGCAGCCGCTCCGAGATCGGGCGCTCGCCATCGTGGCGCTGTGCCGCCGCAAACAGCGCGTCGACCTCGCGCACCGAGAGCACCTTGGGCAGCGCGCGGCCGCGCCTCGGCCCCTCGATCACGGCGGCCGGATCGTCCGTGCGGTGGCCCTCGGCATACAGGAAGCGATAGAGCTGGCGGATCGCCGAGAGCCGGCGCGCGACGGATGCGGTCGAGAATTCGCGGGCCGCAAGGTCGTGGAGGTAACCGCGGATATCGTCGCTTGCGGCCACCGCGACCGTGTGGCGCCGTCCGCGCAGGTAGCCGGCGAAATCGTTAAGGTCGCGCCGGTAAGCGTCGAGCGTATTGCGGGCTGCGCCACGCTCCGCGGCGAGCATATCGAGATAGAGATCGATCAGCCGCTCGTCGGATACCTCTCGTCCCTGACCCGCCTGCGGTGCGGGGGTAGGGCGAGGGCGCTTGCCTTGAAGCATGAAGACCCCCGGCCACGTTTTGCGTGGCGACCTCCCCCTTGGGGAGGTGAAGAAAATCAGTTCGGCTTGGAGAGCCGCTGCTGCGGGATGGTGATCGACATTTCGCGCTGCTTCGGTTGGACGAAATTCGCGAGCGCGAACATGGCGCCATAGCCGAGACCGCCCAGCATTCCGACGACCATAAGCAGGCGAAAGAGACTAGGCATTGTGACAACTCGCGGCTGTCCGCAGCCTTCAAGGATGCCTGCCGCAGGGGTCTTTCAAACCCGGCAGCCCTGCTCGGCAAAGGCGGACGAGCACTAACCATCATGTTCCGCTTGAACTGGCAAGGCCCTCCCGGGCGCGGTATATCGGCGGTGAATTCAAAGACGAGAGGCGGCGATATCATCGAAGCCGCGGAGCAAAAGACGATGCGCGAGGCTGCGCAGAACGCGGTCGCGATGGCGCCGCGCGAGACCGCGCTGATGGCCGTGCTCGGCCGCCGCTCGCTCGTGCTCGTCGGCATGATGGGCGCCGGCAAGTCCTCGATCGGCCGCAGGCTGGCGCAGCACCTTGGATTGCCGTTCGTCGATGCCGATGCCGAGATCGAGGCGGCCGCCGGCATGACCATCCCGGAAATCTTTTCGACTTACGGCGAGGGAGATTTCCGCTCCGGCGAGGCGCGGGTGATCGCGCGGCTGCTCGACGAGGGCGGCCGGAACAGCGGCCTCGTGCTGGCGACCGGCGGCGGAGCGTTCATGAATGCCGAAACCCGCGCCGCGATCCGCGCCAAGGGGGTTTCGATCTGGCTCAAGGCGGATTTCGAGGTGCTGATGCGCCGCGTCAGGCGGCGCTCGACCAGCGACCGTCCGATGCTCCAGGGCGATCCGGCGCAGCGCATTCGCGAATTGATGGATCAGCGCGACCCCACCTATGCCGAGGCCGACATTACGGTGATGTCGCGTGACGTCCCGCACGAGCTCATTGTCAACGAGATCGTCGCGGCGCTGGCCGAGCGGCTGGCGGTCGCCGTGCCGGCGCCGGCGAGCGCCGAAGAGGGCGCGCCATGATGACGGCTCCGCTGCCCGCGGGCGCTCCGATCACAGCGACCGTCGGTCTCGGCGAGCGCAGCTATGACATCGTGATCGGCCGCGGGCTCTTGTCCTCCCTCGGCCGTCGCATCGCGGCGCTCAAGCCCGGCGCCAGGGTCGCGATCGTGACGGACGAGAACGTCGCGCCGCATTATCTCGCGCACTGCGAGACGGTGCTGCGGGAGGCCGGAATTCCGTCCGCTCCCGTCCTCGTGCCGCCGGGCGAAGGCTCCAAGAGCGTCACCTCGTTCGAGCGCGTCTGCGATGCGCTGATCGCTGCGCGGATCGAGCGCGGCGACCTCGTGGTGGCGCTCGGCGGGGGCGTCGTCGGGGATCTGGCGGGCTTTGCGGCCGCGAGCGTGCGGCGCGGCCTCGATTTCGTGCAGGTGCCGACCAGCCTGCTCGCGCAGGTCGATTCTTCCGTTGGCGGGAAGACCGGGATCAATTCGCGGCACGGCAAGAATCTCATCGGCGCGTTTCACCAGCCGCGCCTGGTGGTCGCCGATACGGCGCTGCTCGATACGCTTCCCGCCCGCCAGTTCCGTGCCGGTTACGCGGAGGTCGCAAAGCACGGTCTGCTCGGCGATGCCGAGTACTTCGCGTGGCTCGAAGCCAACTGGCGTGACGTGTTCTCGGGCGCACCGGCGCGTGGGTCCGCTATAGCGCCGCGCGAATACGCGATCTGGCGGAGCATCGAGATCAAGGCAGCGATCGTCGCGCGCGACGAGCGCGAGACCGGCGAGCGCGCGCTCCTTAATCTCGGCCACACCTTCGGGCACGCCTTCGAGGCCGCGGCCGGCTTCTCGGACCGGCTGCTGCACGGCGAGGCGGTGGCGATCGGGATCGCCTGCGCGTTCGAGTTCTCCGCCCGGCTCGGATTGCTGCCGCCCGCGGACGCCGAGCGGGCTGTGCGTCACCTTGCGGCGGTCGGACTTCCGACCCACATCCGCGACATGTCCGGCGCGCAGCCGGGCGGGGACGCGCTGATGGAGCTGATCGCACAGGACAAGAAGGTCCAGCGCGGCAAGCTCACCTTTATTCTGGTCCGCGGCATCGGCGCAGGCTTCGTTGCCCGCGACATCGACGCCGGCGAAGTCCGCGCATTCCTGGGCGAGAAGCTCGCCAAAGCATGATAAAAAACGGCATCCGGTTTTCGGACTAAAATCGTACCTGGACAAAACGAATCCTGATGGAACCGGTCGACTGGTTTTCGATCCTGGCGATCGTCATCTGCCTCCTCGTCTCGTTCGTCTTTGCCGGGAGCGAGACGGCGCTGATGGCGTTTTCGCGCGCCCGCATGCTGCGGCTGGAGAAGACCGGCAACCGCCGTGCCGGCATCGTCAATCGCCTGCTGGAGAAGCGCGAGCGCCTGCTCGGTGCGCTGCTGCTCGGTAACAACGCCGTCAACATCGCCGCGTCCTCGCTCGCGACCGGCCTGTTCCTGGTCTGGTTCGGCGACGTCGGGGTGATCTACGCGACCCTCGTGATGACGTTGCTCGTCGTGGTGTTTGCCGAGGTGCTGCCGAAGACCATCGCATTCAACGATTCCGACCGCATTGCCCTGATGGCGGCGCGGCCGATCGCATTTGTGGTGCGCCTGCTCGGTCCGGTACTGACTGCGATCGAGGCGCTGGTCCGCAGTATCCTGAAGCTGGCCGGCGTGCGCGCCAATGCGGGCGGGCCCGTGCTGTCGGCGCGCGAGGAGCTGCGCGGCGCCGTCGATCTGCTGCACAAGGAGGGCAGTGTCGAGAAGCTCGACCGCGACATGTTTGGCGGCCTGCTCGATCTGCGCGACCTCACGGTCTCCGACGTGATGATCCATCGCACCGAGATGATCACCGTCAACGTGGACGATCCGCCGCAGGCGGTGGTCGAGGCGGTGCTGGCCGCGCCGGTCACGCGCGTGCCGCTCTGGCGCGATTCATCGGAGAACATCATCGGCGTGCTGCACGCCAAGGACCTGTTGCGCGCGATCCAAACGGCGGGCGGGGATCTGGCCAAGGTCAACATCCCCTCGCTCGGTCGCCCGCCGTGGTTTGTCCCTGAGATCCGTCCGCTGTCCGAGCAGCTCAAGGCATTCCGGCGCCGCAAGATGCATTTCGCGCTGGCGGTCGACGAATATGGCGAGGTGATGGGGCTCGTCACGCTCGAGGACATTCTGGAGGAGATCGTCGGCGATATTTCCGACGAGCACGACATTTCGGTCAGCGGCTGCCAGCCCCAGACCGACGGTTCGGTGATCGCCGACGGCGCGGTGCCGATCCGCGACCTCAACCGCCTGATGGATTGGAGCCTGCCCGACGGCGAGGCGACGACGATCGCCGGCCTCGTCATCCACGAGGCGCGCGCGATCCCCGAGCCGGGGCAGAGCTTCACGTTCCATGGGTTCCGGTTCCGCGTGCTGAAGAAGGAGCGCAACCGCATCACTGCGCTGCACATCACGCCGCTCGCCCGCAAGGCGGCCACCGCGTTGATGAAAGCCGGCTGAGGCAGGAGACATTCATGGCAAGCGAGACGGCCGCAATCGAGGCGGTCCCTGGACCTACCTCGATGGTCTTTACGAAGGGAATGCCGACAAGATCGCGGCGGCGTTCCATCCGGTATCGCATCTTTATTCGGAAACCGACGGCGATGTCGCCGACGTGCCGCGCGACAAATGGCTCGACATGGTGCGCAGCCGCGCGTCACCCAAGTCGCAAGGCCAGTCGCGGCATGATCGCGTGGTGACGATCGACCAATCCGGCCCGACGACCGCGTTCGCCAAGGTCGAATGCGCCCTGCCGCCGCGGTTCTTCGTCGACTATCTGACGCTGCTGAAGACGAAGGAGGGTTGGCGCATCGTCGCCAAGGCGTTCAAAACCGAGACGCGGTGAGGCGCGCGCGTCAGCCCTCTCCCGGCGCGCTCGCGTGAATCGCGAGTGCATGCACGCTGCCGGCGAGCTCGCTTGCGAGCGCCGCATTGACCATGCGGTGGCGCTCGATCCGGCTCTTCCCTTTGAAGGCGTCCGACACGATATAGACCCTGAAGTGGGTCTCGCCGCCCGGGCGGTGGCCGGCATGGCCTTCGTGCTGGTGCGATTCGTCGACCACGCGCAGGCTTCCCGGGGCGAAAGCCTTGGTCAACTTCTCCGTGATGAGATCGTTGGTTCGCATGCCCCGGCTTAACCGGGGCCTGCGTAGATGGTCAATCGCCGTACGACGCTTGCTCTCGCGTCATTTTTGTTTGTCAAGCTTGCGGGCGCAACGCCGGCGTCCGCATAATGGTCGGTCATGAAGCTCGACTCGCCCATCTTCGATAGCATCCGGGTCAAGCCCGAAGAGGAACGCCGGCCGCGGGCCGCGGGCCCTGCGTGCGATCATCCGGGTTGCGGATTGATGGCGACGCATCGCGCCCCGAAGGGGCGGGCGCGCGAGAGCGAGTACTGGCGTTTCTGTCTCGAGCACGTGCGCGCCTACAACCAGTCCTACAATTATTTTGCCGGCATGAGCCAAGACGCCGTCATGCAGTATCAGAAGGACGCGGTCGTCGGGCATCGTCCGACCTGGAAGATGGGCTTCAACGGCGATGCCGAGCGCTTCGACGCGGCCGACCCGCTCGACCTGATCCGCGAGTTCGGTCCGACCGCGACGCGCGCGCGCCACGAGCGCGCGACCGCGGAACGCCGCCCGGTACACAATGCCGAGCGCAAGGCGTTCGACACGCTCGGCCTCGACATCGATGCGGCCTCGGCCGACATCAAGGCGCGCTTCAAGGAGCTGGTGAAACGCCATCACCCCGACGCCAATGGCGGGGACCGCTCATCGGAGGACCGGCTCGTCGAGGTCATCCAGGCCTATAATTACCTCAAATCGGCGAAGTTCTGCTGAGGGACGCGCGAGCCGGCATCTTGTCGGCGCGCCTTTCAATGTGTATATTTCTGTTGATCTATACACATGAGGCGCCGATGCGCACCAACATCGATATCGACGACACGTTGCTTGCGGCAGCGATGGAGGCTGCCGGTCTGGCGACCAAGAAGGCGACCGTCGAGGAAGCTTTGCGGCGGCTCGTGGAGAACCATCGCCGCCGTCAGGCGCTTGCCGATCTGGATGGGCTCGGTTGGGAAGGCGATCTCAATGCGATGCGGCAAGGCCGGAATCTCTGGGACAAATGATCGTCGTCGACAGCTCCGTCTGGATCGGGAAGCTGCGCAAGGCTGCCACAGAGGCCGTAGGTAAGCTCAATGCGGTCCGCGAGCCGAGCGAAATCCTCGTCGGCGATCTGGTGCTTTTCGAAGTCCTGCAAGGCGCACGCGACAACAGGCACGCCGCGCAGATTGAGCGAGACCTGCGAGAATTCACGATCGTGCGCATGCTCGACGACGACATGGCGGTGAAAGCCGCGCGAAACTATCGGACGCTGCGCGAGAGCGGGATCACGATCCGCACGACGATCGATCTGATCATCGCGACCTTCTGCGTGGAGCGCGGCCATGCCTTGCTGCATGACGACCGGGATTTCGACAGGATGGCTTCTGCGCTCGGCTTGCGGGTCGTCTGAGCAGGCTGCGGCCGCCCAAACGTATGAAAAATTGTGATATTCGCCCCTCGCCACGGGTGCTATCGCATCGCACGCGGTTTCTGGTAGTTTTGGCCGATTATCCGACGCAGGGTTCAAAATTTCGCGCCTCGGGTTCGTGCTCGAGGCCACGGAGGAGCAATGGCTGCCGCAGCGCAAGAGATCGCCGGCCTGCCCGACATGAAGGTGTCGGTCCGGCAGGTATTCGGGATCGACAGCGACATGGAGGTGCCGGCCTATTCGGAGCCGGACGACCACGTGCCGGACGTCGACCAGGACTACCGCTTCGATCGCCCGACCACGCTCGCGATCCTGGCCGGCTTTGCGCATAACCGCCGCGTCATCGTCTCGGGCTATCACGGCACCGGCAAGTCGACCCATATCGAGCAGGTCGCCTCAAGGCTCAACTGGCCGTGCGTGCGAGTGAATCTTGACAGCCACATCAGCCGCATCGACCTGATCGGGAAGGACGCGATCGTCGTGAAGGACGGTCTGCAGATCACCGAATTCCGCGACGGCATCCTGCCCTGGGCCTATCAGCACAATGTCGCACTCTGCTTCGACGAGTACGACGCCGGCCGGCCGGACGTGATGTTCGTGATCCAGCGCGTGCTGGAATCCTCCGGCCGCCTGACGCTGCTCGACCAGAGCCGCGTGATCCGCCCGCATCCGGCGTTCCGCCTGTTCGCGACCGCCAATACGATCGGGCTCGGCGATACGACCGGGCTCTATCACGGCACGCAGCAGATCAACCAGGCGCAGATGGACCGCTGGTCGATCGTGACCACGCTCAACTATCTGCCGCACGACAACGAGGTCGAGATCGTGCTCGCCAAGGCGAAGCCGTATCGCACGACGGAAGGGCGCGAGATCATCAACAAGATGGTGCGGGTCGCGGACCTGACGCGCAACGCCTTCATGAACGGCGACATCTCAACCGTCATGAGCCCGCGCACGGTCATCACCTGGGCCGAGAATGCCCAGATCTTCAGCGATGTCGGCTTCGCGTTCCGCGTGACGTTCCTCAACAAATGCGACGAACTGGAGCGGCCGATCGTCGCCGAGTTCTATCAGCGCTGCTTCGGCGTCGAACTGCCGGAGAGCTCGGTGAACGTGGTGCTTTCATAGAACGCTTTGAATGTCCTCCAACATCAAGCCCAAGGCCTCGACCAAGGAATCCCCGACCGAGCCGTTCAAGCGNNTGCCTGCGCGCGATCGCGCGCCAGCCGGAGCTTGAGGTGTCGTATGCGGCCGAGCGGCCCGGCATGGTGGGCGGCAAGGCGCGGCTGCCCGAGCCGCCGCGGAAACTGAGCGTACAAGAGGTCGCGATCGTACGCGGGCACGCCGACTCGATCGCATTGCGGCTCGCCTGCCACGATCCGGCCGTGCACCGCCGGCTGATGCCGGGCGGCCAGCAGGCGCGCTCGGTGTTCGAGGCGGTCGAGCAGGCGCGTGTCGAGGCGATCGGCGCGCGGCGCATGCAAGGTGTCGCCAAGAATCTGACCGCGATGCTCGACGACCGCTTCCATCGCGGCAAGTTCGACGACATCACCGATCGCGCCGATGCGCCGATCGAGGAAGCGCTTGCCATGATGGTGCGCGAGCGCCTCACCGGCCAGGCGCCGCCGGCGGCGGCGCGCAAGCTGGTCGAGCTGTGGCGGCCGCTGATCGAGGAGAAGGCGGGGCGCAATCTCGACAAGCTCGAGAAGGTCTTGGAAAACCAGCGCCGGTTCGGCGACGCCGTGCACGACCTGCTCGACTCGCTCGAGATGGGCGACGAGCGTTCGCGCGATTCCGACGACGAGAACGACGACGAGAATTCCGACAGCGATCAGCGCGAGAACCAGGGCGAGGACGGCGAGACCAAGGACTCCGAAGACGCTCAGGGCATGAGCGTCGAGGACATGGAGGTCTCGGCCGAGGAGCTTCCCGACGGCGCGAGCGAGGCGATGGACGCGCCCTCCGCCGACGTGCCCGACGATGCCGACATGGGCGATTCGGAAGCCGCCAACGAGCCATGGCGGCCGCGCCAGCACGGGGCGAACGAGCCGCGCGGGTCGGATTATCGCGCCTATACGGGCAAGTTCGACGAGACCATCGCGGCCGAGGATCTGTGCGAGCCGGATGAACTCGACCGGTTGCGCGGCTATCTCGACAAGCAGCTCTCGCACCTCCAGGGCGTGGTGTCTCGGCTCGCGAACCGGCTGCAGCGCCGGCTGATGGCGCAGCAGAACCGCGCCTGGGAATTCGACCTCGAAGAGGGCCTGCTCGATCCCGCGCGGCTGCCGCGCATCATCATGGACCCGCTGCACGCGCTCTCGTTCAAGCGCGAGAAGGACACGACGTTCCGCGACACCGTGGTGACGCTGCTGCTCGATAACTCAGGCTCGATGCGCGGACGCCCGATCACGGTGGCGGCGACCTGCGCGGATATTCTGGCGCGCACGCTCGAGCGCTGCGGCGTCAAGGTCGAGATCCTCGGCTTCACGACGCGCGCCTGGAAGGGCGGGCAGTCGCGCGAGGCTTGGCTCGCGGGCGGCAAGCCGCCCAATCCGGGCCGGCTCAATGACCTACGCCACATCATCTACAAGTCGGCCGACGCGCCGTGGCGGCGCGCGCGCAAGAACCTCGGCCTGATGATGCGCGAGGGGCTGCTCAAGGAAAATATCGACGGCGAGGCGCTCGACTGGGCGCACAAGCGCCTGCTGGCGCGCACCGAGCAGCGCAAGATTCTGATGATGATCTCCGACGGCGCGCCGGTCGACGACTCGACGCTCTCGGTCAATCCGGGCAACTACCTCGAACGGCATCTGCGCTGGGTGATCGAGGAGATCGAGACGCGTTCGCCGGTGGAGCTGATCGCGATCGGCATCGGCCATGACGTGACGCGCTACTATCGCCGCGCCGTCACGATCGTGGATGCCGAGGAGCTCGGCGGCGTGATGACCGAGAAGCTGGCCGAGCTGTTCGAGGAAAACGCCGAGGCGGAGCCGACGCAACGCGCGCCGCGCCGCCGGTTGCATTAGTGGGACGCGCTGCCCTTTACCCTCCCCACAAGGGGGAGGGTAAGCACCGAGCGCTTGGCATTACTTTCACTCTGACGTTTGCATTCCTCGTTCTCCCCGCCCTCGCCCAGACCACGCCGCGCGCCGCCGAGCCTCCGGCCCGGATCGAAATCCGCGCCAAGCCAATCGCGGCGTTCGCGCCGCACGATCCGGCGCGCGTGCGGTTCGGCGCGCTGACGTTCCGCGGCGGACTCGACCTCACCTCGTCCTATCCGAAATTCGGCGGCATCTCGGCGATCCGTGTTGACGCCGACGGGAGCGGCTTCCTGGCGGTCTCCGACAAGGGCCGCTGGCTGCGCGGGCGCATCATCTATGAAGGCGAACGCCCGACCGGAATTGTGGACGCCGAGATGGCGCCGGTGCTCGGGCCGGACGGGCGGCCGCTCGCGGCGCGCGGCTGGTTCGATACCGAATCGCTCGCCATCGACGGCGGCACGGCGTGGCTCGACATCGAGCGCGTCAATCGCATCGTGCGGCTCGACTATGGACAGCATGGGCTCGCGGCGCGCGCGCAGCCGATCGCAACCCCACCGGGCGTCGAAAAGCTGCCGTACAATCAGGGCCTCGAATGTCTCGTCTTTGCCGCCGAAGGACTGCCGCTCGCAGGCACGCTGATCGCAGTCTCGGAGCGCGGCCTTAACCCGGACGGCAATTTGAAGAGCTGGCTGATCGGCGGGCCGAGCCCCGGCGAATTTTCCGTGAAGCGGATCCGTGAGTTCGACGTGAGCGATTGCGCCGTGACGCTGGGCGGCGATCTCTTGCTGTTGGAGCGCAGCTTCTCGCGCTGGCGCGGAGTGGGCTTGCGCATCCGCCGCGTGGCGCTCGCAAGCGTGAAGCCGGGCGCGACCATCGACGGCCCCGTGCTGATCGAGGCCGACATGAGCTATCAGATCGACAACATGGAAGGTCTGTCGGTGCACCGCGCCGCTGACGGCAAGCTCGTGCTCACACTGATCTCGGACGATAATTTTTCGCTGTGGCAGCGGACGCTGCTGCTGCAGTTCACGCTGGAGGAGCCGTAGCCCGGATGAGCGCAGCGACATCCGGGGCAGTCGCCGCAACGGAGAAAGTCCGTCCCCGCGTTGCGCTTCGCTCTATGCGGGCTACGCGCTGCGGGGAGAGATCAGGCCGCCGCGACGACGCGCTTCTTTGCGATCTGGCGCTTCAAGTCGCGCGCCTTGTCGGACAGCGTGTCTTCCTTCGCCTTCATCAGGAAGGCGTCGAGCCCGCCGCGGTGGTCCACGGTCTTGAGCGCGTTTGCGCAGATGCGCAGCTTGAACGAGCGCTCGAGCGCGTCCGACATCAGCGTGACGTTGAGCAGGTTCGGCAGGAACCGCCGCTTGGTCTTGATATTCGAATGGCTGACGCGGTGTCCGACGAGGGGGCCCTTGCCGGTCAGTTCGCAAACGCGCGACATAGCTGAAATCCTTGGATATTCGATCCCGCCGGGCGGGGCGCCGTTGGTCGAATGGTGCTTGGCCTGAGGTCGCGGACCTATAATGACCGTGCCGCAGGGCGTCAAGTCGCGCGCCGGGCCAGTCGTGTCTCAGTTTACCAAGGCTGCGGTCCCAATCGCGCATTGCGTGCTGGCCAACACATCGCCGAGCAGCCCGGCAGGACTACGGTCACTCTATCGAACACCCGCCGGGCGTGCCCGGCCTACAGATGGAGACGACAATGATGACGTTTTCGACCATCCGCGTTCTGGCGGCCGCAATCGCCGTCGCCACGATGCTGCAGGCCGTTGCGACCGCCGGTGCACACGCCGCGACCGGCCGCCTTGTCCATGTGACCGAGTCCACCTCGGTCGATAATCGCCGTTGGCCCCGCCGCCCGCCGTGCCGGAACTGGCACAAGGTCTGCTACCCTTTTTGAGGTTTCGGCACGGGCACAACCCGGAGCAACCCGCGGTCAATTCAAACTGAGACACCAACGCCGGACGGGCGCAGGCCACCGACCGGACCACAGATTCGACGTATTCGCGACCGATCACCATGAGACGCAGGCCGGATCGGGAACGGCTTTGGCCGTGAGTTTTTAGAGGACGACCCGTGTTGGCATATCCTCGGTGCCTCCCTGTAGGCGTCACGTTGGGCGTCATCGCCTTGGGCGCTATCGTGGCGCCGGTCGATACCGCGCATGCCCAGGTCAAGCTCGAAGCGCGCTATTCGGCGACGCTTGCCGGTATCCCGCTCGGCTCCGGCACCTGGGTCATCGAGATCGCGCCGGACCAATATACCGCGATCGCGACCGGCCGGACCTCCGGCCTCGTCAAGCTCATCAGCGACGGCTCCGGCACGACCGGCGTGCGCGGCGCCTTCCATGCGGCGCAGGCGGTTCCGGTGAGCTACGTGTCGACCATGACGACCGACAAGCGCACCGACGAGGTGCGCATGGCGCTCAGCGCCGGCGTGGTCAAGGACGTGACGATCGATCCCGTGCCGCCGCCGCCGGGTCCGGATCGCGTGCCGCTCACCGACGCGCATCGCAAGGGCGTGACCGATCCGATGAGCGCCGTGCTGGTGACGGTCCCCGGCACCGGCGACCTGCTCACGCCGGATGCGTGCAAGCGCAAGCTTGCGATCTTCGACGGGCGCCAACGCGCCGACATCGAGCTCGTCTACAAGCGGATGGACCATGTGAAGGCCGGCAAGGGCTATGAGGGCCCGGTCGTCGTGTGCACGATCCTCTACAATCCGATCGCCGGCCATCGGCCGGACCGCGCGGCGATCAAGTACCTGGTCGCCCAGCGCGACATGGAGATGTGGCTCGCCCCAATCGCCGGGACCCGCGTGCTGGTGCCGTTCCGCCTCTCGGTGCCGACGCCGCTCGGCCAGGGCGTCCTGCAGGCGAACTATTTCGTCACCGGCCCGGGCAAGCCGCAGACCGCGCGCGACACGCCCGCGACTGCGAAGACGCAGTAGCGATCAGTCCTCCTTCTGCGCCATATATTTCTGCAGCAGCGGATACTGGAACGCCGCGAACACGAAGGTGAGCGGCACGACGCCGAACACCTTGAAGCTCACCCAGACGTCGGTCGTCTGCGTGCGCCAGACCGCCTCGTTGAGCACCGCGAGCGCGAGAAAGAAGATCGCCCAGCGCACGGTCAGCTTGCGCCAGCCCTCTTCGGTCAGGTCGAACACGGAATCGAACACGATCGCGAGCAGCGGCTTGTTGAACCACAGGCCGCCGAGCAGCAGACCGCCGAACAGCAGGTAGATGATGGTCGGCTTCACCTTGATGAAAGTGTCGTCGTGCAGCACCAGCGTGAGCGATCCGAACACCAGGACGACGATCGCGGTGACCAGCGCCATGACCGGCAGATGCCGCGTCAGCGCGTAGGACACCGCGAGCGCGACCAGGATCGCGATCATGAACACGGCGGTCGCGACGAAGATGCCGGCCTTCTCGCCGCTCGCCGCCTCCGGCAGGAGCGGCGCGATGAATGGCATGAACAGCGCCGGCCGCGAATTCGCGACGAAAAACAAGATCAGCGGCCCCATGTCGAGCGCGAGCTTGAGCAGGGGATTGAGCTGACGTTTGGCGGTTTTGGCGGGCATGGGGTCAGCTTTCAATTCCGGCGATCGCCTTCGCGAAATCCTTTGCCGCGAAGGTGCTGAGATCGTCAACGCCCTCGCCGACACCGATGAAGTGGACCGGCAGCCTATACTTCGCGGCGAGTGCCACCAGGATGCCGCCGCGCGCGGTGCCGTCGAGCTTGGTCATCACCAGGCCGGTGACGCCCGCGATGCGCGAGAATTCGGCCGTCTGCGAGAGCGCGTTCTGGCCGACGGTCGCATCGAGCACCAGCAGCACGGCGTGCGGCGCATCGGCGTCGACCTTCTTCATCACGCGCACGATCTTGGTGAGCTCGTCCATCAGGCCGGCCTTGTTCTGCAGCCGCCCGGCGGTGTCGACGATCAGCACATCCGCGGCGTCGCGCCGCGCGGCGGTCAAGGCATCGAAGGCGAGGCCCGCGGCGTCGGCGCCCTGCGCGCCTGCGATCACCGGGGCGCCGGTGCGCGCGCCCCAGATCTTCAACTGCTCGATCGCGGCGGCGCGGAACGTATCGCCGGCGGCGAGCATCACGGCGCGGCCTTCGCCGCGCAATTTCGCCGCGAGCTTGCCGATCGTGGTGGTCTTGCCCGATCCGTTGACGCCGACCACCAGGATGACGAACGGCTTTGCGGCCGGATCGATCATGAGCGGCTGCGCCACGGGCGCGAGCGCCTTCTCGACCTCGGCGGCGAGGATCGCCTTCACGTCGTCCGCGCTCACCGCCTTGTCGTAGCGCCCTTCGCCGACCGCGGCCGCGATGCGGCTCGCGACATCGATGCCGAGGTCGGCGCGGATCAACAGTTCCTCCAGCTCCTCGATGGTCGCGCCGTCGAGCCTGCGCTTCGACACGAGGTCGGAGATCGCGCCGCCGATCGAGGACGAGGTGCGCTTCAGGCCGCCCGAGAGGCGCTGCCACCAGCTTGGCTTGGCGGTTTGCGTGGGGGTGTCATTCATGCTGGGCGCCGTGATAGCGGTTTCGCGATGGACCTGAAAGTAGCGGAACCGAAGGTGTTCGATCCGAAGAACGCCAGCGAGGAGGAGATCCTGGCGCGCGTGCTCTATCGCGACGGGCTGATGCTGGTGATCGACAAGCCGGCCGGACTGTCGGTGCATCGCGGCCCGAAGGGCGGCCCGAGCTTGGAGGACTGGTTCGACGCCTTACGTTACGGTCTGCCGCGCGGGCCCGCGCTTGCGCATCGGCTCGACCGCGAGACCTCCGGCTGCCTGGTGCTCGGGCGCCATCGCAAGGCGCTCGCGCATTTGAGCCTGCTGTTCAAGCATCGGCGCATCGGCAAGACCTACTGGGCTGTAGTCGAGGGCTCCCCGGAGACCGACGAGGGGACAATCGACATGCCGCTGGGGCGGCTCGATCCCGATTTCGGCTGGTGGATGAAGCCTGATCCGGCGGGCCAGCCGGCGGTGACCAAGTGGACCGTGATGGGGCGCTCTTCCAATGGTCACGCACCGGTCTCTCATCTCCCTCCCCCCTTGAGAGGGAGGGTCGGGGAGGGGGGTGGCCACGAATTCGTATTGAGCGATGACCCCCGTCCCTATCCCTCCCCCTCAAGGGGGGAGGGGACCGACCGCGTTCATGGAGAGAGCAAACCTCTCACCTGGCTCGCGCTGGAACCGATCACCGGCCGCACGCATCAACTGCGCGTGCACTGCGCCGCGATGGGCTTTCCGATCTTCGGCGACGACATCTACGGCAACGAGGCGAGCCAGCGCCGCGCGCGGCAGATCAAGTTCGTGCCGCGAGCGGATGCGCCCGGCCTGCAGCTTCATGCGCGCGAGGTCGTGGTGCCACTCTCCAAGAACAAGGAGCCGGTGCGCGTCACGGCGCCGGTGCCCGAGCACTTGCGCGCACGACTCGCCGCATGCGGCTGGAACGGGAGTGACGCATGATCCCGAAAAGTGGGAACCGGTTTTCGGACAAGATCATGCGCAAACAGCGTATCTACCGGTCGCAGCGCTTGCACTTGAATGCGGGCGTCGCCTCGCCGGGCTCGACCATCACCGAGGTGGTCTCGCCGCAGCGGCCGCATTGGCGCGTGATCTTGGTCGGCAACTTCACGACCGGCTTGGTGGCGGCTGCCATGGCCTGATCCGCCTGCGCGCGGAGTTCGGCCTTGGTCAGCACGGGGCCTCGACGTTGATATGTCATGCCGGTTGTCTAACGGGGACGCGGCGATCAATCAACTAGAGCTTCGCGGCCGCGGCGTTGACGGCCGCCTGCCGCTCGGCCTGGCGCGCGGCGGCCATGGCACGGACTTTCGCGACGATTGCCGCATCGGCATGCTCGGGCGAGCCCGCGTCGAAAGGCGGCTGCGGGTCGTATTCGATGCCGAGCTGGATTGCCTGCGCGAGCTCCGGCCCGAACGCTTCCGCGGCGACCGTCAGCGCGAAGTCGATGCCCGCCGTGACGCCGCCGCCGGTGATGACGTTGCCGTCGATCACCACGCGCTCGGCGACCGGCGTCGCGCCGAAGGCTGCGAGCATGTCCCGGCTCAGCCAATGGGTCGCGGCGCGTTTTCCTTTGAGCAGCCCGGCCGCGCCGAGCACCAGCGCGCCGGTGCAGACGCTGGTGACGTAGCGTGCGCTCTTGGCCTGCCGCCGGATGAAATCAAGCGTCTCGGCGTCGTTGAGCAGCGCGTTCATGCCGGGGCCGCCCGGCACGCAGATGAGATCGAGTTGCGGGCAATCCGCGAAGGTCATGGTCGACACGATCTGCATGCCGCCACCGGCCGTCACGGCTTGAAGCGTCTTCCAGATCAGATCGACCTTGGCGCCGGGAAATTTGATGAAGACCTCATACGGCCCGGTCATGTCGAGTTGGGTGATGTCGGGGAAGAGAAGCAGGCCGATACGGAAGGGCATGAGTTGCTTTCCTGTCGTAGCCCGCATGGAGCGAAGCGGAATGCGGTAATGATAGGCCGAGCACCGCGACGTCCTGCGGCATCGGCGACGAACATGCCATAGTCCGCGCAAGCAAGGGAGCCCGCTTGGGGGAAGGTTTCGGAGTGCTGCTCGCGCTTGTCTCAAGCGTGCTCGGCGGCACGGCCGCGGCGGTCACGCGCTATCTGGTCGGCAACGCGGACCCGCTGACGCTCGCCATTTTGCGCTGGGGCATCGGCTTTCTGGTCGTGCTGCCGGCCGCCTTGCTGCTGCGCGCACGCTGGCCGCAGCGGCGCGACTGGCTCGCGGTCGCCGTCCTCGGCATCTGTTTTTTCGGACTGTTCTTCCTGTTCTACAATCTCGCCGTCAGCCTGACGACCGCGACGCGCGCGAGCCTCGCGCTCTCGACCGTGCCGCTGCAGACGATGCTGGTCGGTGCCGTGCTCGGCATCGAGCCGCTGACGGCGCGCAAATCCATCGGCGTCGGCATCGCGATCTTCGGCGTCGTGGCCGCGCTGGCCGCAAACCTCGCCGACGCGCCGCCGGGCGCCTGGCGCCTGGCGCGGCGAGCTGATCATGGCGGGCGCGGTGCTCTGCATGTCGTTCTACAACGTCCTCTCGCGTCCCTTCATCCAGCGCTCCAGCGCACTTGGATTTCTCGCCGTCGGCATGGGATGCGGCGCTCTCGCGTTGGTGCTCGCGGGCCTCGCGACGGACCGCATCGCGGTGCTGGCGGACTTCGGCACGGCGCAATGGATCGCGGGCACCTATCTCGGCGTCGCAGGCGGCGCGCTCGCGTTCATTCTCTGGGTCATGGCGCTGCAGCGCGCGTCGCCGACGCGTGTCGCCAACACCATGACGGTCAATCCCGTGGCGGCCGGATTGCTCGCGACCCAACTGGTCGGCGAGCCGATCGCGCCCAACCTGCTGATCGGCCTCGTCCGGTCGGCGTTGGGATCTGGATCGCGACGACGGGCCGGGCGAAGGCGTGATGATGCCGGGCCCTTGCGATGTCCGGTAAAGTGGTTAATGGTCTATAAATGGACCATAACGCTCTATTAAGCATCATCTATAGATCAAGTTTTCCGACTGAGCTTGCATATATCCATTATGATCTATAAATAGATCACAAAATGCATATATGCTCTATTTATGGATCAACAAGGATTGTCATGCCTAGGTCCGCCGTGCGCCCGTATTCCCACTACAGCCGCGACGCCGCTGTTCTGCTCGGGCAACTGATCCGGCGCGGCCGCATCGAGCGCAAGATCACCGCGGCGGAGCTGGCGCAGCGCGCCGGCCTGTCGCGCGGTCTCGTGCAGCGGATCGAGAAGGGCGATCCCGGCTGCGCGATCGGCGCCGCATTCGAAGCGGCAGCGATCGTCGGCGTACGCCTGTTCGACGCCGACCAGGCGGCGCTGTCGGACCTCGTCACGGCCAACCAGGCGATGCTCGCATTGCTGCCGCAGGCGGCCCGCGCCTCCCGGATCGAGGCCAAGGATGACTTCTGACGCCGGCTATCAGGAAGCCTTCGTCTGGATCTGGCTGCCGGGCGAAACCCGGCCCGTGGTCGCGGGCCGGCTCGCGGCCGCCGGCGAGCAACTGGTCTTCAATTACGGACGGAGCTATCTCGCGCGCGAGAACGCAATCGCGCTCTACGCGCCGGAGCTTCCGCTGCAAGCCGGCGTGTTGCCGCTTCCGACCGGTTTGCAGATGCCGAATTGCATTCGCGACGCGGCGCCGGATGCTTGGGGCCGGCGTGTCATCATCAACCGCACGCTCGGCGGGCGCGGCAAAGACATCGACACCACGGAGCTGACCGAGCTCACGTATCTGCTGGAGTCCGGCTCCGATCGTCCCGGCGCCCTCGACTTCCAGCGGTCGGCGACGCAATACATTGCGCGCGAAGCGGTTGCCGCATCGCTGGACGATCTCTTGGGCGCGGTCGACCGCGTGGAGAGGGGCATTCCGCTCAGTCCCGACCTCGACAGCGCGCTGTTTCACGGCAGCTCCATCGGCGGCGCGCGGCCGAAGGCAATGATCGTTTCGGGCAACCGCAAGTTCATCGCGAAATTCTCATCGCAGAACGACGTCTACAATGTCGTCAAAGCCGAATATGTCGCGATGCGCCTCGCCGCCGAGGTCGGCATCGGGGCCGCGCCGGTCAGCCTGCAATATGCCGGCGGCAAGGACATCCTTCTTGTCGAGCGTTTCGATCGCGAGAGAGCCGGCAACGGCTGGCGGCGCCGCGCGATGGTCTCGGCGCTGACGCTGCTCGCGCTCGACGAGATGATGGCGCGCTATGCGAGCTATGAAGACCTTGTGACGATCATCCGGCATCGCTTTGCGGCGCCGAAGGAGACGCTGCGCGAGCTGTTCGGTCGCATGCTGTTCAATATTCTTTGCGGCAATACCGACGATCATGCGCGCAATCATGCGGCGTTCTGGGACGGACGCGACCTCACACTCACGCCGGCCTACGACATCTGCCCGCAGGCACGATCCGGCGGCGAGGCGACCCAGGCGATGCTCATCACCGGTAACGAGCGCCTGAGTCAGATCGCAGTGTGTCTCAAGGCCGCGCCGTCATTTCTCGTCGCCGAGAAGGACGCTGTCTCGTTGGCGCGGCATCAGATCACGACAATCCGCGACCGCTGGGACGCGATCTGCCAGGAGGCCGACCTTTCGGAGGTCGACCGCAACCTCCTGTGGCGGCGCCAATTCCTCAACCCGTTCGCGTTCGAGGGCGCGCCGCCGGGGCTGGCGGGGTTGCTGTAGCCCGGGTCGAGCGCAGCGAAACCCGGGGCGCTCGTCCAATCGAGAAAATCGCTCCCGGCTTTCGCTGCGCTCGAGCCGGGCTACGGTCACGCCCTCAATAAATCGTCGCCTTCAGCCGCTCCGGATACTCCCGGTCGTATTGCTCGCCACCGACTGCGCCCTTGGTGATTGCCGCCAAGATCGTGCCGTTGCTCGGCAGGCTCCTGCGCTCGACATGGCGCGAGGGGTCCCAGAGCTTGGAGCGAACGATCGCCTTCGAGCACTGAAAATAGACGCTCTCGACCGTGACCACGATGACGGCGCGCGGCGTCTTGCCGGCGAACACGAACGTCTCGGCGAGCGCCGGATCGGTCGAGATCACGGCTCGGCCGATGATGCGGAAGGTCTCGCCGACGCCGGGCACGAGAAACAAAAGCGACACGCGCGGGTCGCGCACGATGTTGCGCAAGGAGTCGACGCGGTTGTTGCCGCGCCGGTCGGGGATCAGCAGCGTCTTTTCGTCGGCGACGCGCACGAAGCCCGGCTCGTCGCCGCGCGGCGAGGCGTCGACGCCTTCCGGGCCGTTGCTGGCGAGCACGAAGAACGGCGACGCCTCGATGAAGGCGCGGTATTCGGCGCTGATGTGGTCGATCTCCTTCACCACGGCGGCGCCGGCGGCGTGGCCGTAGAGCGCTTCGAGCTGCGCGATGCTGGTGATCTGGTGACTGTCGGACATCGGACGCTCCGAAGTTAAGCGGCGATCAACTGCCGCCCATCATGACTTGCGATCGTGACATCGAGCATCGCGCCGGGCGCGCTTGCGATGCGGACCGGCGTGAACTGCTCGGTGCGGCCGATGTGGTTTCTTTCCATGAGAACGCGGCGCCGTGCGCCGACTTGGCGCTCGAGATGGCGCGCAAGCTGCGCTTGTCCGCGCGCCCGCAACAGCGCCGCGCGCTCCTTAGCGACCGGGACCGCCACCTGCGGCATGCGCGCGGCCGGCGTGTCGGGGCGTGCCGAATACGGAAACACATGCAGATGCGTGAGGCCGCATTCCTCGACCAGGTCGAGCGAGCGGGAAAACATCGCGCCGGTCTCGGTCGGGAAGCCCGCGATGATGTCGGCGCCGAAGACGATGTCGGGGCGCAGGCGCCGCACCTGATCGGTGAACGCAACCGCGTCGGCGTGTGTGTGGCGGCGCTTCATGCGCTTTAAAATGATGTCGTCGCCGTGCTGGAGCGAGAGATGCAGATGCGGCATCAGCCGCGGCTCGGTGCCGAGCGCGTCGAGCAGGTCGGCATCGGCCTCGACCGAGTCGATCGAGGAGAGCCGCAGGCGTTCCAACTCCGGCACGTGTTTGAGGATCTGCTTGACGAGCTTGCCGAGCCGCGGCGCGCCGGGGAGCCCCGCGCCGTAGCTCGTGATGTCGACGCCCGTCAGTACCACCTCGCGGATGCCGTTTTCGGTGAGCCGGCGGATTTGCGCCACGACGTCGCCCATCGCCACCGAGCGGGAGTTTCCGCGCGCAAAGGGGATGATGCAGAAGGTGCAGCGGTGGTCGCAGCCGTTCTGCACCTGCACGATTGCGCGCGCGCGGCCTTCCATTCCCTCGATGAAGGGGAGAGCGGTATCCCGTGCCGCCATGATGTCGTCGACGCGGACTTTTTCCTCCGTCCCGAGGCCGAAAGAGGCTGTTCGCAGAACATCGCGCTGTTTTGCCCAGAACTCGGGCTTGTTCTTGTGTTCGTTACCGACGATCAACGCCACCTCGGGCATGTTCTGGAAGGTCTGCGGCTCGACCTGCGCGGCGCAGCCCGTGACCACGATTTTCGCATCAGGACGCTCGCGCGCGAGCCTGCGGATGCTCTGGCGCGCCTGCCGTACCGCCTCCGCGGTGACCGCGCAGGTGTTGACGATGATCGTATCGTCAAGGTTTGCGGCGGCGCGGCGGATCACCTCGGACTCGAAGCTGTTGAGCCTGCAGCCGAAGGTGACGACCTCGACGCGCATCAGGCGACCGCCGAAAACAGCGAAGGATCGAAGCGGCCTTCGTATTCGAACGCGACCGGGCCGGTCATCAGCACGTGATCGTCGCGCTCGCGCCATTCGATCTTCAAATCGCCGCCCGGCAGCGTGACCGTCACGGCGCGGCCGGTCTTCTTCAGGCGCGCGGCCGCGACGGCTGCCGCACAAGCCCCTGAGCCGCAGGCCTTTGTGAGGCCCGCGCCGCGCTCCCAGGTACGCACGACGATGTGCTCGCGTGACGTGACGGCGCAGAGCGAGATGTTGGCGCGCTCGGGAAAGATCGGATGGTTTTCCAAGAGCGGCCCGATCTTGCCGAGATCGTAGGCCATCACATCCGCGACCCAGAAGATCGCGTGCGGATTGCCCATGCTGAGAGCGGAAGGCGAATGCAGGATCGGCTTGTCGATCGGACCGATCTGCAATTCGATGCAGCGCGTGTCGGCGAATTCCTCGGCAAGCGGAATCTCGTTCCAGGAAAAACGCGGCGCGCCCATGTCGACGGTCGAGACCAGCGGTGCAGCGCCCTTCCAGGTGTTGAGCAGTCCTGCGGGCGTCTCGAAGGTCAGCGCGTCCTTGCCGGTCTCGCGGAACATCAATTCGGCGATGCAGCGCATGCCGTTGCCGCAGGCGCCGGCCTCCGAGCCGTCGTTGTTGTAGATGCGCACATAGGCGTCGGTGTCACCCGTGCGCGGCGGATAGAGCGCCATCATCTGGTCGTAGGACGCGCCCTGCGGCGTAGCCGCCGCGCGCGCATCCGCCGCCGTGATGGCCGCCGGCGCGCCGCGCATGTCGACCACGACGATCTCGTTGCCGAGGCCGTTCATCTTCACGAATGCGTGGCCGGAGAGCGCACTCATAACCGGTTCTCTTGGACGATCCTGATCCCGGTCCCTATATGGCGAAAAGATCGGCGCGGCGCCAGCCGCCGCGCTGTGGAGCCGTGCGGCAGCGCCGTGCTATCAAGCGAATCGGCACTGACGGGCCGGAACCGATGTTGCAGGTTGGGAGACTTCGATGAGGCTTTTTCGGCTCATTGCGGCAGTCGCGGTAGCGCTCTTGCTGCTCGCAGGCTCTGCGTTTGCGCAGCCGGCCCCGGCTCCAACTCCTGCCCCCGCTCCTATCCCTGCCCCGCCTTCGCCGCGGGCGCTCCAGCCCGCCGATGCGTTCGGCGAAGAGGTTACGCTTACGGCCAAGACCATGGTGCTGGCGAAAGGCGCCGCGACCTGGGACACGGCGTTCGACAGCCTGGTCGGCTCGTTCAAGACGGTGCTTGCCGCTCTGGAGAAGCAGGGCATCAAGCCCTCCGGCCCGCCGATGACGATCTACACGGCGACCGACGATACAGGCTTTGAATACATGGCAGGTTTTCCGGTGGCCGAGGCGCCCAAGGGCCCGCTGCCGGCGGATATCGTGGTCGGCAAATCGCCCGAGGGCCGCGCGCTCAAATACATCCACCGCGGCTCGTATGACGCGATGGATTCGACCTACGAGGCGATCACCAACAATCTCGAAGAGAAGAAGCTCGAAGCGCGTGACCTGTTCGCCGAGCAATACGTCACCGATCCGCTGACGACGCCGGAAGACAATCTCGTCATCGAGATCTACGTGCCGGTCAAGTGATCCGGATCGCCGGCACGTCCCAGAACTGACCGGGCTCGAGGCGCCGAAACCGCTCGGGCTCGATTGAGGCGTTGACGCGCGCGGTATCCAGCGCACGCGCCGGCGCGTCGATCGCCTCGTCGGTGAGCTGGAACGTGCCGTAATGATGGCCGAGGCCGAGCTCGGCGCCGAGCGTCGTGAATGCCTGCATGGCTTCTTCAGGATTCATGTGCTGATCGCGCATGAACCAGCGCGGCTCGTAGGCGCCGAACGGCAGGATCGCCAGACGGAACGGTCCATACCGGTCGCGCGCGTCGCGGAAGTGCTGGCCGTCGCCGTAGCCACTATCGCCGACGTGATAGATGCGGCCGGCCGGCGTCTCGATGATGAAGGCCGCCCACAGTGCCTTGTTGCGGTCGGTCAATCCGCGCGCCGACCAGTGGCGCATTGGCGCGAGCGTCACCGCGACGCCCGGGCCGAGCTCGATCCGGTCGCCCCAGTCGTGGGCTTCGGCGCGGATCGCCGCATCGTGATCCCGCATGATGGTGTCGTTGCCGAGCGGCGTCACCACGCGCGGACGATGCGCGGCGGCAAGTCGTGAGAGCGTGTCGACATCCAGATGGTCGTAGTGGCAATGCGAGACCAGCACCACGTCGATCGGCGGCAATGCTTCGAATGCGATGCCCGGATCGTTGACGCGCTTCGGCCCGGCGAAACTCACCGGGGAGACGCGCTGCGACCACACCGGGTCGACGAGGATATTGAGGCCTGCGGTCTGGATCAGCAGCGACGCGTGCCCAACATAGGAGATGCGCAAGGCCGGTCCTTCGACGCGCGGCGGCGGTCGATCGCTATAGGGGCTCGGCGCCCATTCGGGCCACTGCTCCTTCTCGCGGCTCGTGTACCACCGCCATAGGTCGGCAAAGCTCTTGGGCGGCGAGCCGTTGGGATCGAAGAAGCGCGTGCCGTCGAAATGGTCCGACACCGGACCGTCATAGTAACGCGCGGTCGCGGCGCGCAGCCCGAACACGCTTGCGATCCCGCCGAGGGCGGCCAGTCCGGCAAACAGGCGGCGGCGGGAGAACAATCTTGGCATCCGCAAGGTCATACCCGGGACGGGCTGGAACCTCAATTTGGTAACGCACCGGAGCGGCTGCAAATCCTTGACTTCCCGAGGTGCCGCTCCTAGTTTCCCGCCCGCTCTCGAAAAGAGCTGTAAATTCAAATCGCCGACCGGTTTCACGAAGCCGGCGGCCAACGCCCGACAGCGCAATGCGCCCTCGGGCGCGGTTGGTGCTTGGATCGCATGTTCGACAGCCTGTCGGAACGGCTTGGCGGCATTCTCGACCGTCTCACGCGGCGCGGCGCGCTGTCGGAGGCCGACGTCGACGCGGCGCTACGCGAAGTGCGCCGCGCGCTGCTCGAGGCGGACGTCGCGCTCGATGTCGTGCGCTCCTTCGTCGATGAGGTGAAGAAGCACGCAGTCGGCATCGCGGTGATCAAGTCGGTCACGCCCGGGCAGATGGTCGTCAAGATCGTGCACGACCAGCTTGTCGCGATGTTGGGCGCGAGCGCCGAGCCGATCGACCTCAATGCGCCGGCGCCGGTCGCCGTCATGATGGTCGGCCTTCAAGGCTCGGGCAAAACCACTACCACGGCCAAGATCGCCAAGCGCCTCACCGAGCAAGGCAAGCGCAAGGTACTGATGGCCTCGCTCGACACGCGCCGGCCGGCCGCGATGGAGCAGCTCGCCGTGCTCGGCCGCCAGGTCAGCGTCGAGACGCTCCCGATCGTCGAGGGCCAGACCGCACCGCAGATCGCGACCCGTGCGCTGCAGGCCGGACGCCTCGGCGGCTATGACGTGGTGATGCTCGATACCGCGGGCCGCATCACGCTCGACGAAGCCATGATGGGGGAAGCCGCGGAGGTGAGACGCGTTGCGGGCCCGCACGAGGTGCTGCTTGTCGCCGACGCGCTGACCGGCCAGGACGCGGTCAACCTCGCGCGCTCGTTCGATGAGCGGGTGGGCTTGACCGGCATCGTGCTCACCCGCGTCGACGGCGACGGGCGCGGNNACCGGCAAGCCGATCAAGCTGATCGGCACCGGCGAGAAGCTCGACGCACTGGAGGAGTTCCATCCCTCGCGCATCGCCGACCGCATCCTCGGCATGGGTGACATCGTTTCGCTGGTCGAGAAGGCCGCAGCAACGATCGACGCCGAGAAGGCCGCCCGCGTCGCGGAAAAGATGCGCAGGGGCGCGTTCGATCTCTCCGACCTGCGCGAACAGCTCACGCAAATGCAGAGCATGGGCGGCATCGGCGGCCTGATGGGCATGCTGCCCGGCGTCGCGAAAATGAAAAATCAGCTCGCCAACGCCAACCTCGACGACCGCGTGCTCAAGCGCCAGGTCGCGATCATCGATTCGATGACGCCGAAGGAGCGGCGCAGTCCCGACCTCCTCAAGGCGAGCCGCAAGCGCCGGATCGCGGCGGGCTCCGGCACGAAACCCGAAGACATTAACCGGCTGCTGAAGATGCACCGGAGCATGGCCGACATGATGAAGGCGATGGGCGCAGGCAAACGCGGGCCGCTCGCGGCGCTCGGCAACATGATGGGCTTCGGAGGCGGCATGCCGAGCCCGGAAGAGATGGCGAAGCTCGCCGAGAAGATGCCCGGCGGCTTGCCGCCCGGAATGCCCGGCGCACCGCCCGGTCTGCCGCAGGGCATGCCCGGCCTGCCGCCGAAATTTCCCGGAACGCTGCCCGGTGGCTTGCCGGGTCTTGGCCCGAATTTGCCGGGGCTCGGCGGGTTTCCGGGTCTTGGAAAAAAGAAATGACAACCTTCGACAGAGAAAGGAATTGAGATGTCCCTGAAAATCCGGCTCGCGCGTGCGGGTACCAAGAAGCGGCCGTTCTATCACATCGTCATCGCCGACAGCCGCATGCCGCGCGATGGCCGCTACATCGAGCGGCTCGGTTTTTTCAATCCGCTGCTCGCCAAGGACCACAAGGATCGCCTCAAGCTCGATCTCGACAAGGTCAAGGCATGGATGGCCAAGGGCGCGCTGCCGACCGACCGCGTGTCGCGCTTCCTCGACGAGGCCGGCCTGCTGAAGCGCGAGACGCGCAACAACCCCGAGAAGGCGAAGCCGAAGAAGAAGGCGCAGGAACGCGCCGCTGCAGCGGCCGCCACCCCGGCTGAAGGCGCGGCACCCGCGGCAAGCTGATGGCCGAGCGCGTCTGCATCGCCCAGATCGGAGCCGCGCACGGCATCCGCGGTGAGGTTAGGTTGCGGGCGTTCACAGCGGATCCGTTGTCGGTCGTGCGCTATGGCGTGCTTGAAACCGACAACGGTCAGCGCATCGAGATCGAGGCGGTGCGGCCGGCAAAAGACACGCTGGTTGCGCGCCTCAAGGGCGTCACGGATCGTAACGCGGCGGAGCGCCTCACGAGCCTGCGGCTCTACGTGATGCGCGACCGCCTGCCGGAACCGGCGGACGATGAATTCTACCACGCCGACCTGGTCGGCCTTGCGGCGATGACGGCGGACGGCGCACCTTTCGGCACCGTCAAGGCGGTGCATAATTTCGGCGCCGGCGACATCCTGGAGATCGAGCCGGCCGGCGGCGGCGCGACGCTGATGCTGCCATTCACCGAAGCCGTCGTTCCAGTCATCGATATCGCGGGCAAGCGCGTGGTCGTCGAGCCGCCGGAGGAATCCACGGCCCGCTCACCCGGCGCTCAGCGCGCGCCGCAAGGCTGAGGACCGCCATGTGGCGCGCGACCGTGCTGACGCTGTTTCCCGAGATGTTTCCGGGGCCGCTGGCGCTCAGCCTCGCCGGCAAGGCGCTGGACAAGCGCCTGTGGGCACTGGATGCCGTCGATATCCGCGCGCACGCGCCGGACAAGCATCGCACCGCCGATGACACGCCGGCCGGCGGAGGACCCGGCATGGTGCTGAAGGCTGATGTCGTCGGCCGTGCGGTCGATGCGGTGGCCGATGGAGCGCGCCCTCGACTGCTGATGAGCGCTCGCGGCGTACCGCTCACGCAGGCGCGCATCGCCGCGCTCGCGGCGGGGCCGGGGCTCGTTGTCGTCTGCGGGCGGTTCGAGGGCGTCGATGAGCGCGTGATCGAGGCGCGAGGTCTCGAGGAGGTCTCGATCGGCGATTTCGTGCTCTCCGGTGGCGAAGTCGCAGCGCTCGCCCTGATCGACGCCTGCGTGCGTCTCTTGCCCGGCGTCATGGGCAAGGAAGCGTCGGGCGCAGAAGAAAGCTTCGCGGACGGCCTGCTCGAATACCCCCAATACACGCGCCCGCAGCTCTGGGAGGGGCGGGCGATCCCCGAGGTGCTCTTGTCCGGCGACCACGCCAAGGTCGCGGCGTGGCGCCGCGGCGAGGCCGAGCGGCTCACCCGTGAGCGGCGGCCCGATCTTTGGGCGCGCCGTCGCCCCGATCCGACACGGCGCTGACGGGCTCCGCGGCGTGCGGTCACTCGGTCAGGTTATAGGTGAAGTCCGAGTTGTCCTGGGTGTCCACGATACTGAACTTCTTGGTCTGGAGGCTTTTCCGTTCGCAATTGATCGTGTCGTCGCGCTGATAGTCGCGATTGTAGAACGTGAATTTCTCCTGAGTGATGCAGAAGAAGCCGCCGTCCTGGCTCTTCGGGCCCGACCATGTGCCACCCCGGTGGCCGGTCGCGTAGATGTAGTAGTAGCGACTGCTCAGGTCGCCATTGATGATGGTCATGCAATCCCCGATGGGGACGCGCCACCAGCCTTCGGACGTCCAGCCGCGCTCCGAGTGATTGTAGCCGACCGCCACGCTGGCGCGCTCGTTCGACTTGTTGCACACGCGCAGCTCGGCAAGGCTGGGCGTGGTGGTTAACAGCGTGGCAGCCGCGATAACGGCCAGTTGAATGCTAGGACGCAGACCCATTGTAACCCCCTTGTTGGCCGGTCCAAATGATAGCGGATCGCGGCCCGACTGGAAGCCCGTGGGGCGGTGAAAAATGCATGACAAGCCCCCCGGCTTGTCGTATAGGCGGCGCCAATCCCATACGCCCCGTACGCCTGAGCGCGCCCTGCGCGCGGCGCTGCCGCCGGAGAATGTCCATGAACCTCTTGAAGCAAATCGAGCAGGAACAGGTTGCCAAGCTCACCGCCGGAAAGGACATCCCGGCATTCGCTCCCGGCGACACCGTGATCGTCAACTACAAGGTAGTCGAAGGTGAGCGCTCGCGCGTGCAGGCCTATGAGGGCGTGTGCATCGCCCGCTCGGGCGGCGGCATCAATGAGAGCTTCACGGTGCGCAAGATCTCGTATGGCGAGGGCGTCGAGCGCGTGTTTCCGCTCTATTCGCCGATGATCGACTCGATCAAGATCGTGCGCCGCGGCAAGGTGCGCCGCGCCAAGCTCTATTACCTGCGTGGTCTGCGCGGCAAGAAGGCGCGCATCACCGAGCGGCAGGATAGCGCTGCCGGAGCCGCCGAATAACGACAACCGTTAGTCTCTTGCAGCCCAGGGCGCGGTCGTCGCACTCGCGGCGCCGTTGCGGCTGCGATTAACCGTGTTCATGACGCGGCGGCGATAAGCTGTCAGCGCTCTTTCCCTAAAGCATTGTTCGACATCCCGCGGCGCGATGGGTTCGCGCGGCGCTGACCGCCTTGCTGCCGAAGTTCAATCGTGGCAGTCTTGAGTTGTGGGGCGCTGCAAAAACACCCGGATTACAGCAACCGCTTGACCGGCATCTCGATGCTGGCGGCCGGCGCTAGCCAGGCAAATCCAGTCGTCCTCGAACAGGGTTGAGGAGAGTGGAATGGATGATGCCAAGACCGCCTTTCTCAACGAGGTTTTGCGGCCCTCGAAGAAGGTAGGGGACGTTCCCGTGCTCTCGCCGTTCAAGGGCGGCGACTACTACTACATGCGCGCCACCATCTACTGGGAGCCGGAGGGAGCGGACGTCCAGCGGTTGTCGCGGGTCGACGTTCCGATCGGCTTTGTCACCGACCTCACGAGCATACCGTCCGTCTTCTGGTCGGTGCTGCCGCGAGATGGGGCATACCTGCACGCCGCGATTGTGCACGACTACTGCTACTGGACGCAGACGGGCACGCGCGACGTAGCGGACGAAACGCTGCGCCTCGGCAGGCGCGATCTCGGAGTTTCGGCCTGGCAGATCACCACGATCTACGACGCCATACGCCTGCCGGGAGTCGGCGGGTCGCGGTCGTGGGCCAAGAATGCGGAGCTCAAGGCGGCGGGCGAGCGACGCGTCCTCAAGCGCTATCCGATCGATCCGCGGACCACCTGAGCGGAGTGGAAGATCCAGCCCGACGTGTTCGCGGACTGAGCGCCGATCGAAAGGGGGTAGACATGCTTGGGTTCGGCACATCCGGTGAGCGGCGGCAGGCGCTGGTGATCGGCAATTCGTCCTATGCGGACATGCCGCTCTCCGATCCCAAGAACGACGCCGAGTCGATGAACCAGGTCCTCGGCGAACTCGGCTTCCAAGTTCGGCTCGGGATCGATCTCGACTACGACGCCACGCTAAAACTGTTCACCGAGTTCGAGGACGCTCTCGGCAAGGACGTCGCCAAGGTGGGCCTGCTCTATTATTCGGGCCATGGCGTACAGGCCGACAGCAAAAATTATCTGGTGCCGATCGGTGCGGTGACAAAGAGCGGTGCCGATTTCGACAAGCTGGTCGCGATCGAGCCGCTGATCGATCGGATGGCCGGGAAGGTCGACACGCGGCTCATCATTCTCGATGCCTGCCGCAGCAACCCGTTCGCCGAGCGCCTCAATGCCGACGTTCACACCAAGGGCCTCGACAAGGGCTTCTATCGCGTCGGCGACAAGGCGCCGATCAAGCCGGATGCCGGGCTCGCCGAGATCAAGGCGAAGTCCGGCACCTTCATTGCGTTCGCGGCCGCGCCCGGAGACGTCGCCTACGAGGGCATGCAAGGCCACAGCATCTTCACGGCAGGATTGCTGCGTAACATCGAGGCGACCGACGTGCCGCTAGGCGCATTGACGACGCGCATCGCCGACTACGTCTTCCGCGCATCCAACGGAAAGCAGAGTAGCTGGACGCATACGTCGCTCAGGTCGCAGTTCTTCTTCAGTCCGGGCTCGCTGATCATGCTGATCGGTAATGTGATCGGCCTGACCGGATTCACCGCGTCATTGCTGCCCTACTCGTTTTCGCTTCACGCCACGCTGCCGCCGTGGTGGGTCTTGCTGGGGGTCGGCCTCGCGGTCGCAAGCTTCGGGCTCTTCTTTGCCGGGTTGCAAAGGGCATATCGGCTGCTGCGCGGTGATCCGGACGCCACGGATCCGGACCCGCACGGGGACGACTCCGGTCGCTTCCGAGTGCCGTGGCGGCAAGGGCTGTTCGGAGGCTTTTTCGGCGGCGTCATCGCCGCGCCGATCATTACGATCGCGTACCACTTTGCCTGGAAGGCAACGCCGGGAGCCGGGGACCCCGCGCCATTTGGCCAACTGCTGACTGAGATCATGATCGCGTGCGTCATCATCGGTCTGCTGCTGGGGGTGTTCGCGTTGTCGTTTGCCGAGTATTTCAAGCGCCTTCGCTTGCGCTCGCCGGAACTGGGATGGCTCATCAATCCGTTCAGCGGCGCGCTGCTTGGCGGCATCATCGCCGGCGTCATCTGCGGGCCGTGGACGACGCTTTATTTCGGATTGCAGAACCGGCCATTTATTCTTCCGGACGTTCTGTTGATCGGTGCAATTCCGGGGACGGCTGTGATGGTGTTCTCGATCCTCAATTACAGCTTGGAGAAGGTCAATCTTCGCACGCTCGCGCAGAGCGGCGCGGCCGCGTTGGGATCCGTGCTGATCGTCGGCGCGGTATTCGGCGCCCTGGGCTGGGTCACAAGAGACTTGATCCAGGGGATCGCGAACGGTGTGAGATACGAATGGACCGCGATCCTGCTCGCTGGCCTTCCCTATGGCGTGGCGATCGGCATTGTGCTCGGCTCGGTGTTCGGTCTCGCCCTTTTGGGGACGGCCGCTCTGGAGCGGGCGACGGCCAAGTAGCGGTCGGCACTCGATCAGGGCTGGCTATCCATTCGCGGTTCGCGGACCCGTCCCCCGCCTTTGCGCTTTCCCTCGCATTTTGAAGCCGTTAAAGAAGGCCCCAACAAGAACGAACGCCCGCGTAGGACTTCGATCATGGCGCAGCCCCGCACCCTCTACGACAAGATCTGGGACGACCATCTGGTCGACCAGCAACCGGACGGCACGTGCCTGCTCTATATCGACCGTCATCTGGTGCATGAGGTGACGAGCCCGCAGGCTTTCGAGGGCTTGCGCACGTCGGGGCGCAAGGTGCGCGCGCCGGAGAAGACGCTCGCGGTGGTCGATCACAACATCCCAACCTCCGATCGCAACCTGCCCAATCCCGATCCGGAAAGCGCCGAGCAGATCCGCGTGATGGGCGAGAACGCGCGCGATTTCGGCATCGAGTATTTCGACGAGCACGATCGCCGCCAGGGCATCGTGCACATCATCGGACCGGAGCAAGGCTTCACGCTGCCCGGGACTACGATCGTATGCGGCGACAGCCATACCGCGACGCATGGCGCGTTCGGCGCGCTGGCGCACGGCATCGGCACGTCCGAGGTCGAGCATGTGCTCGCGACGCAGACGCTGATTCAGAAGAAGTCGAAGAACATGCGCGCGGTCGTCGACGGCAAGCTGCCGTCCGGCGTCACCGCGAAGGACATCATCCTGGCGATCATCGGTGAGATCGGAATGGCGGGCGGCACAGGCCACGTGATCGAATACGCCGGCGAGGCGATCGGCGCGCTCTCGATGGAAGGCCGCATGACGGTCTGNNTGCAACATGTCGATCGAGGGCGGCGCGCGCGCCGGCATGGTGGCGCCGGACGAGAAGACGTTCGAGTACCTCAAGGGCCGCCCCAAGTCGCCGAAAGCAGGCGCCTGGGAAATGGCGATGCGCTATTGGGACACGCTCCGCACGGACGATGGTGCGGCGTTCGACCACGAGATCAAGCTCGATGCCGCGAAGCTCCCGCCGGTCGTGACCTGGGGCACCAATCCCGGGCAGGTCGTATCGATCGCGGGGCGCGTTCCGACCGTCGAACAGGCGGTGGACGATCATGAACGCGAGGCGTTGTCTCGTGCGCTCGCCTATATGGATTTCAAGGGCGGCGAGAAGATCACCGACATCATGCTCGACCGGGTGTTCATCGGCTCATGCACCAACGGGCGCATCGAGGACCTGCGCGAGGTCGCGCGCATCGCGAACGGCCACAAGGTCAATGCAAACGTCTACGCGATGATCGTGCCGGGTTCCGGCATCGTGAAGGAACAGGCCGAAGCCGAAGGCCTCGACACGATCTTCAAGGCGGCCGGCTTCGACTGGCGCGAGCCGGGCTGTTCGATGTGCCTTGCGATGAACCCGGACAAGCTCAAGCCCGGCGAGCGCTGCGCCTCGACGTCGAACCGCAACTTCGAGGGCCGTCAGGGCTACAAGGGCCGCACGCACCTCGTATCGCCCGCGATGGCGGCTGCGGCCGCTATCGCGGGAAAATTCGTCGACGTGCGCGAGTGGAAATAAACACTTCAGGGCGCCGCTCGCGACGCCCCGACTTCAGTTAATGCCGTCTGCGTCAGAAAACCCGGAACCCGAACGGACCCACGCCAAACGACACCAGCGGCGGCGCATATCCGTAGTACGGATAGGGATTGCCGTAGCCATAAGCCGGACCGCCGTAGTAGCGGCGCGGCCCGCCGCGGAAATGCCGCGCATACACGCGCCCGTGCCGGCCATAACGGCGCTGCGAGCTCAGTTCATGAGATTGGACTGTCGCGATGCCGGCGGGCCTTTCGGCAGCGCTGGCGGGCAGTGAGAAGGCAGCCGTGCCGAGGAGTGTCAGAGCCGCGATACTCGCGAGGTACTTGGTCATTGTTATTCCTCTAACGCCGCCCTACCGCGCAACGCGGCAAGAGGAAAATTGTTCCCGCGGAGGTTCCGCGAGCGGTCAGCCGCGCACCCACCAGCAGTGCATGCGCGGGACGATCACGGTACCGCTCGGGCGCCACTCCTGCGCCAGGTGGAAATCGCAATCCCGATAGAGCAGGCGGCGCCCCGGGTAGACGCGCAGGCGCGTTCTGGGCCGGAGCTGTTGCGACGAGACCTCGGACGAAAGCACCGTTCGGCGTGCAATCGCGACGGAATCGCTTGCGGCCGCAACCGGCTGAGGGGACAGGGCGAGGACAGCGAGCAAAGCCGCCGCAGGCAGCACCATCCGGTCCATCGAACGCTCCACCATCGTCACGCGATACGCTCACCCATCGCGGCGAGCCCGTCAACCGCTTGGCGGTGGATCGCGCCCCGTCGGGCGCCTACACTGGCGGCCATGGTGAATTCGGCACCGAGGCCTGAGAGCGAGGAAGCGAAGCGCCGCGAGGCGCTGGGCACGCTCGACAGCCTGCGCCGTAACAACGAAGGCGTCGTCTCGTCGGCGATCGAGCGGGCTGCCCGGCGCGCGACTGATCACTTCGCCGCGCGGGATGCGCCGGAGGGTCACGGGTCCGTCGATGGCGTCGAGCTCTGGGGGCGGCGCATCGGACGGATTTTAAGCCTTGTCGCGTTTATCGGGCTCGCGATCTATCTCTACGTCACCTATTTCGCCCGGTGACGGCGCTCGGCGATGATCGCGCGTACTCCTGACAACCCATCGAGCTGGCAGCCCGTGAGAGCGCCATCGCTCGCCGAATTCGAGGCGATGGCGATCGAGGCATTCCGCCGGCTGCCGAAAACGTTCCGCGACCTGTGCGCCGATCTCGTGATCCGGGTCGACGACTTTCCGACCGACGAGGTGCTCGATCATATGGGCGCGCACACCGAGTTCGATCTGCTCGGCCTGTTTCAGGGCGTCGGCCTGCCGTTCCGCTCCGAGTCCGCGCCGACGCAAATGCCGAACATGATCTGGCTCTATCGCCGGCCGATCCTCGACTACTGGGCCGAGCACGAGGACAGCCTGGGCGCCATCGTCACCCACGTGCTGGTGCACGAGATCGGCCACCA
>PLJS01000311.1 GCA_003140315.1 Hyphomicrobiales bacterium | reverse complement strand
ACACGTATCGCCGTGCCGAGAGGCCGACACGAGCGCTGCCGACGTCATCGGCAACTTGTCGACCCTCGCGGTGCGCTGATGGTCCAGCTTAGGTCCAAGACGCTCAGGGTTGCCAACACGTTCGCGCCCACGATAGGGCTAACCCGCTGAGAAATCAGCATCGGAGAGGTGGCCGAGTGGTTTAAGGCACCAGTCTTGAAAACTGGCGTAGGCGCAAGTCTACCGTGGGTTCGAATCCCACCCTCTCCGCCAAATAAAGACGCTAAGATAGTGATATTAATAGAATATTTTGATTGATCGATTTCTCTGCCCTAGCATATGCCCCAATAGCTCGGCTTGGTCCCTTCGCCTTGATCACGTGGTCCTGTGCGTGGCTCCGCCGCTCGCCATACCGTTCGATGATTAAGCAATAGCTACGGCGTGCCTGGCCGTGTGCTGAGAACGCCGGTCGCAAGCCCGTGGCCGGCCAATCTGGTGGTAGCGGTCGGAGAAGAATACTAGGTGACAAGCCGTATTTTGCCCTTGGCCTCGAGTTCGTGAGCTTGCTGCCATTGAAAATCGGCAAGGATACTGGCGGCGAGTTCGGAGGCAGGGATCGGCCGACCAAAGAAAAAACCTTGAACCTGATCGCCATCAACTTGTTCGAGAAATGCGGCCTGCTTGGCAGTCTCGACGCCTTCGACTGTGACGCGCATATGCAGCTCGCGTCCAAGCGCGATAATCGTTTTCACCACCGTCTCGGCCTCGTGGCTAGGCCCGTCGCAGCCTTGCATGAAGCTGCGGTCAATCTTGATCTTGTCAAACGGGAAGCGCCACAGGTAGCTGAGGCTTGAATAGCCGGTCCCGAAATCGTCCATTACGATCGCCACGCCCATCGCCTTGAGCGTCCGCAGCTCCGCAATGATAGTCTCGGTATTGCCCAGCAACAGCGTTTCGGTGATCTCCAGTTCAAGCCGCTTCGCCGCGAGGCCGGTCTCTTTGAGCGCCACGGCGACGATGGCACTGATGCTACCCGTCAGAAATTGCGCAGCCGAGAGGTTCACCGCAACGGTCATGTGCTCCGGCCAGGTCATTGCGGTGCGGCACGCCTCCCGCAACACCCATGTCCCGATCTTGTCGATGAGCCGCAGCTCCTTGGCAACGGGAATGAAGACCATCGGCGGGATAAGTGTTCCATCTTTCCTGGGCAGACGAATCAGCGCCTCGAAGCCGACAAGGCGGCGGTCCGACATTTCGAACAGCGGCTGGTAGTACAATTCGAAGCGATCATGACGCACCGCATCGCGGATGATCCCCTCAAGCTCGATTCGCGCTTGCAGCTCGGTGTCCATCTCCGGCAGGAAGAACCGAAAGCAATCGCGGCCATCTGCCTTGGCCTTGTAGAGCGCCAGATCCGCGCTTTTCAGCAACCGTTCCGGATTGCTGCCGTCCGCCGGCGCCAACGCTATGCCGACACTCACTGTGGACAGGATGGCGTTTTCCTTGAACTGCATCGGCACGGTCAAAGCAGACATCAGGCGGCGCGCAAACTGTTCCGCCGCGTCCTTGCCATTGGCGTCAGACTGGATCACGACGAACTCATCGCCGCCGAGCCGAGCCACGATGTCATCGAGCCGGATTGTTGCACGCAGACGCCCGGCCACGGTCTTGAGCAGAAAGTCGCCGCCATCGTGACCGAGCGTGTCGTTGATCTCCTTGAAGCGGTCGATGTCTATGAAATGCACGGCGATGCTGCCACCGCGCACTGGCAGCACGGCGAGGGCCTTCTCCAGCATTTCAATCAAGTAGGGGCGATTGGTCAGCCCGGTAAGCGCGTCGTGATGGGCGAGGAAGCGGATGCGTCGGTCTGCGTGCTGCTTCTCCTTTGTTCGGCGATACCAGGCGATTGCCGGGAGCCCGAATGACAAGGCCGTCAAGAGGCACAGTGATGCGGCCGCCAATAGGAACGTCTTATAGACCTCGTTGCGCGCCGTCGTCTGGTCGATGTAGGCCGCCACGACGGCGACCGGGCGCTGATCGATAACGACCGGAACATAGGCGCGCGCGTAAAACGCCGGTAGATCGGCTGAATGTCCCGCCTGCGTATCGACGATCGGTTGCCCAGAATCGATCGCCCGCGCGGCGTCGGCGTTGAATTCCGACAGGTCGACGACGGTGATCTTTTCCTGATCTGAAACGAGCTGAGAGTATCCGTAGCGATTGAAAATCTCATAGCGAAAGACTTGACCCGATCGTCTTGCCGCTTGGAAAAAGACCATGCTGGCGTTGGACGGCCGTTCACCAGCCGCGATTTGCTCAAGATCCGTGATGCTCTCCGCGAGATAGCGCCCCCAATTGCGGGCAGTCGAGGTCGTGCTTCTGTAAAGTAAATGATCGGCGGTAACTTTCACTACAAGCCAAGTGCCGCCCACAAGAATGCAAAGCAACATCGAAAGAATGGCGATGTTGCCTCGCGTTGACAATCCGGGCGAGGCGGCCATTGAATACCTATTGGACCGATCGCAGCTTCGCGATCTTGGCCCCGACCATTGTCAGCAGCTTACGATTGCGCGGGTCGCTGCGGGCCCATTGGATGGCAACGGAATCGAACACGGCGCGTGCCTTTGCGAGGCCCTGCAGCGATGGATAGATTACTGTGCGTTTGAGATCCGACTTTAGTTTTCCCAGAATACAGACGTCGTAGGTATTGATCATATGGAGGTAGAGGCTGATACGGTTGGAGGTAAACTTCGCCACTTTGAGCGCCATTGGCTCCACGACCGCCGCACACGGCAACGGCGTGAATGAGAGCGCCACGCATCGCGCAAGCACTTTGAGCATCGCTTTTCCCACTTGGATGGCAAAAAAATAGCGCAAACTGCGTGGAACTCGTGATCTCCTCCGCAATCTAACTAGACCTAACGCACAGATAGGTCGTCGCGACCGCGGCTGCGCTGGAATCGCGCTTCGTGGGTTCGCGCGGGTTAACATCAGTAATTAGATTGTCTCGGCTGACACGAAAGAGGAAGCCAATCGTTGGTGAGTCGATCCTTGCCAGGTGACGAAAGGCAACTCTTGCTCAGCGCACGACGTGCGCAATTTTGCGTCACATACCGATCTGTGGTCGGCTCGCGATGCGCTGGTTCTCAAAGCCCTGCGGTCAAAACGTGGCGCTTGAGGGACTTAAAAGCCCCGGGGCTTCTCTCCTTCACTGAGCGATTAGCGGTAGAGGCTGCGCTCCTTGCGGACTTCATCGGCCGAGTACGGCTTCGCGTTCGGATCGAACGACTTCCAACCCGTCTTGCCGTAGTTCGTGCGCAAGTCGCTGGTAAGCAGCGCGGACCGGTCAAGAATCGTTTCCAACCGCGTCACGTCCGCGTCATCGACACGGGCCGTGAGTAGCGTCCCGCCGCGCCGCACGCTCTCCGCATACAGCTGGGCGTCATCGTCGCTAACGCCCGCCTGGGTAAGCGCGCCGATGATGCCGCCAGTGATGCCGCCCGCCGCCATGCCTGCCGCAGTCGCCGCGAGCCAGCCAGCAGCAACGACGGGAGCGACGCCGGGCACGGCGAGCAGTCCGAGGCCCGCGAGCAGGCCCGCAGCGCCGCCGACGGTCGCGCCGATTCCAGCGCCGGTACCAGCACCTTCCGCACGGTCGTCAACGCCGTCGCCGTCGCGATCGACGCGCTTCGTCGTCGTGCTGCCATTGCCCCGGTACCAGTTGTCAGAGTTGTTCGAGACGATGCTGATCTCGCTGTGAGAAACGCCCGCGCTTTCAAGCTCTTTCACTGCTGCCTGAGCGCGGTCGTACGTTGGATAGAGCTTCGAAATAACTTTGGTCATTCGTATAGTCCTTATTCGGTTACGTTACCTTGAAAGTGGACTTTGACGCTGACCTTCTTGCCATCGTTCTTCGCGAGGCTCGAGACCTGCGTGTATAGCCCCAGAAGGAACGACTCGATCCGGCGACAGGGATCGCTAGGTCCCCGTAGGATCGGGTATGATCGAATGTTTGCTGCCATTCGAGCTGACTGGCCGGATGATCTCAACAGCGGCAAGTTCAAGCCGCGTTGGCTGGCCTGATGAGACTCCGGACGGAAGTTGCGAGAGTCATCGGGTCGAACG
>PLJS01000114.1 GCA_003140315.1 Hyphomicrobiales bacterium | reverse complement strand
AGTGGGTGCAGGACTGCTCATTTGGTAACTATGAAGGAGCGCCCACTGACGGAGCCGCCCGCACCAGCGATGACTGTGCCCGCCGTGTCCTCCGTGGCGGTGCCTGGGGAAGCAATCCTCGGAACTTGCGCTCGGCCGATCGCTTTGGGTACTCCTCTCCNNCGACCGATTTGCGATGTCCGCGCAATGTCGGCTTATCCTCCGACTCCGGACGTATTGCGGCGCCGCAGCGAACCGACGCGTAGGGCCAGGAGGAGACATCAGCGGACTCAATCTGAACGAGCGCCTGGACAAGACCTTCATCATCGAGCTCGATCGAAATTTCGAAATTTCGGCCACTTATTGGATAACAGCTTCAATATAACGCGCGACTGACTTGCGAGTCGCGTCCTTGGCGTCCGACGCTATGACACGATTCCAGAACGCGCCGTAGACGCGATCGAAGTCGAGCGGCTCCAGAATGTCGCCGATTTGACGCGCCGTCGCGGCGCTCACCGGAATCATGTTCGGGTAGCTGTACATGAAGCTGACGAAACGGCGGTCCTGCGTCACCTGCAGCATGTCGCCGGACAGCAATGCACCCTTCCCGTCGGCCCCGCCGGCCCATCGCATGATCGTTCCGCCGGAATAGTGCCCCGGCACGCGGTGAAGAGTTGATGACGGCGTCAACATCAACGCTTCGCCGGACCAATACTCGATACGCCGATCGTGGCGCTGAACCCACTTGCGATTATTCTCATGCAGGTAGATTGGGACATCACCAAATGCCTCGGACCAGGCAACCATCGTCGTGTAGTAGTGACAATGAGATATCGCGATGGCGGCGAGACCGCCTGAAGCACGAATTCGATCGATGATGGCATCATCGAGAAGGGCAATGCAGTCCCATAGAATATTCCCGTCGCGGTCGGGGACAAGCAAGGCGCGTTGCCCGATGGCAAAGTTGGGTCTGGATTCGATTCCCAACAGCCCGAAATCGAATTCCAGGCGAGCCGAGTGAGTTTTTTCAAGATCCTCGAGCGTCGCCCACGCCTGTCCTTCCCAGCGCACGTACTGCCGGATGTCCTGGCAAATCACACAGCCGGTGGGGGCGGTTGTGCGATCGTCGAACTGGGTCCCGCATTGAACACAAATGAAATTTGGCATGTGGAGCACCTATGCGTCGCCACAAGTGTCACGCATGACAGAGTTCGCGCGCGTCACGTCGGGACGGGCGCATGAACCGGCGGGTCAACCGCGAGGGGGTTCAGTCCATCACAGCGCCACCGGAGACACTGATAGATAGACCGGTGAGATAGTCAGACTCGGATGACGCAAGGAAGGCCGCCATGTTTGCGAGTCGTAGTACGCGATGCCCCGGTTGTGGTAGGCGTTGACGTATTTGGGATCGAGCCGGATCGCCTCGGTGTAGTCAGCGATGGCGCGATCGAGGTCGCCCTTGTCGTTGTACGCCATGCCCCGCGTGTAGAATATCAAGGCGAACTTCGGATCGCGCCGGATCGCCTCGCCGAAGTCGGCGATGGCGCGGTCGAGATCGCCTTTGGCTTCGTACGCGATGCCGCGGTTGTAGAAGGCCGAGGCGTTTTTCGGATCGAGCCGGATCGCCTCGTTGTAGTCGGCGATGGCGCGGTCGAGATCGCCCTTGGCTCTGTACGCGATGCCGCGGTTGTTGTAGGCCCAGGCGTATTTCGGATCGAGCCGGATCGTTTCGTTGAAGTCGCCGATGGCGCGGTCAGGCTCGCCCTTGCCACGATACTCCACGCCACGGTTGTAATAAATCTTTGCAAGATTGCTGCCACTGTACCGGCGCGATGCAATGGCACGAGTACAGGCCGCGATCGCGACGTCAGCTGACGCTCGTGCGCACGTCTGCCGGTCGTCCACCGGCGCAGCGCCGGCTGCCGCTGCGCAGAGCAGCATCACTGCGGCCGTGCAAATTCCAATGACGCGCGAAATCCTGATACAGCCCATGGCCGATCCCCGCTTCGAACGTGGAGAAGCTAGCACACGCAAGCATCGAACGTCAGCCGGCGATCCGAGTCGGGTCACAATGCGGTGCACCGTAACGACCTGCCCAATGTCGCTGATGGGTCAGTCGCGTCATATGATGCGCGGGGTCGGCATGACCGGTTTGCCCCGATGAACGGACATACCACGATCGCTTCGGCGATTATCGACCGGTTTTCTTTTCCTTCTATTCTCGCGCGCCCTTTCTCGCGTCCGTCAAGGTGACCCGCCACGCGAGCGGCCTACGGCCGACCTTGACCGACGTGGCCGGGCGCGCGCACGCGATGGCATGTCGGCGCCGGGGAGAATGTCGCTCATGTCTCGCCAAGGAGAATGAACGAAGGAATGGCGCTGCCCGCTGAGTGCGACGCGTGACCATCTCTCGTTCATTTTATCACCGCCTTGCTTAAAGGAGGCGCGCCTGACCGATGGCGAGCCCGAATCGTTCAGCGAGTTCCGGCGCGGCTGTCCCGCTGACTTTAACCTCACACCCCGATGCTACCTTCGTGCGGACAATGCGAGCAGCATCCTCGGGCGTCTCGGCCAGCGCGATCCAAATAGACCTTACTGGCAGTTCGCCGACCCGAACCAGGGCAAGAACGCTGACTCTGAATAGCTCCGCCATGCCAGCAGATATGGCACACGTTCCACAATCGGGCCACGGGCCTCGATCCTGCGTCGTCAAACTGGCCCACTCCGACGGAAGAGAGATCGCCACGGTGCTGTACCCTCTCCACCGTGGTTCTCCGCTGAGCGGGTGCAGGACGGCGGTACAATCGATCAAGGCCACCATCTCGAAAAGATCGTGGCCGGAAACGAGCCGGCAGTGAGCGGGGGGTTCGGTAGTCTGGTCACGACGCACAATGACTGCGACGCCATGTAGCCTCGGCGCGCCCGCACGAGAACGCGGGTGCTGCCAGCATCAGGTTCTCAATTGTGGTGCGCACGGCACGCCGGCTCCGTTCCGGCTATGGAAACATCTGGCCAGAAGCTTTGCATCGGCGCCCAGACCTCGGGTGGCTCTGTCATGCTCGATGCCGAGGAGCGGCGGCGCCATCTCTACGTCGTCGGCCAGACCGGCACCGGCAAGAGCACGCTCCTGCTCAATCTGATCGCCCAGGACCTCGCGGCCGGCGCGGGCCTGGCGCTCCTCGATCCGCACGGGGACTTGGCCGAGTCAGTGCTGGCCCATGTGCCGCGCGCTCGGACGAATGATCTCGTCTACATCAATCCATCGGATAACGATCGGCCGATCGGGTTCAATCCCCTGGCCCGCGTCCCCGAGCGCCTGAAGCCCCTCGTCGCCGATGGCGTGGTGTCCGCCTTCCGCCATGTCTGGCCCGAGAGCTGGGGACCGCGGCTCGACTACATCCTCACCAACGCGGTGCGAGCCTTGCTCGACGTGCCGGGTGCCACGCTGCTGATGCTTCCCCGCCTGCTCGTCGATGAACCGTTCCGGGTGCAGCTCGTCCACCGCCACGTGCGCGATCCGGTGGTGCGCGCCTTCTGGGTCAACGAGTACGAGAGCTATTCCACGAGTTTCCGCACCGAGGCCATCGCGCCGATCCAGAACAAGATCGGCAAGGCCCTCAACTGCCGGCGGACCACCACTTGCCCATCAGCACCAACGCCGTGAACCTGAAAGACCGACTTCGCGATATCGAGACCAATTGTTGTGAT
>PLJS01000238.1 GCA_003140315.1 Hyphomicrobiales bacterium | reverse complement strand
ACGCTGCTGCTGACGTTCTTCTTCCGCCAGATGCGCGAATTGATCGACCGCGGCTACATCTACATCGCGCAGGCCCCGCTCTACAAAGTCACGCGCGGGAAGTCCGAGCAGTATCTCAAGGACGAGCGCGCGCTGGAGGATTACCTGATCGATACCGGGCTCGATGACACGGTGTTCCGTCCCTATTCGGGCGACGAGCGCGCCGGCGCCGATCTCAAGCAGATCATCGAAGAGGCGCGCGCGGTCCGCAACGTGCTTGGCGGCCTGCACAGCCGCTACAACCGCAAGGTCGTCGAGCAGGCCGCCATCGCGGGCGTGCTGCGCCCCGAGATCTTCGGCGACACGCCGAAGGCAACGGCGGCGGCGGGATATATCGCGGTGCGGCTCGACGCGCTCAGCGAGGAGACCGAGCGCGGCTGGCAGGGCGTTTTCGCCGAAGGCGACGGCTTCGTGTTCCAGCGCATGGTGCGCGGCGTCAAGGAAGTCGCCGTCATCGACCACGCGCTGCTCGGCTCGGCCGACGCGCGCAAGCTGGACGAGCACGCAGCCGCGCTGCAGAGCCTTTACATGAAGCCCGGCGTGCTGCGGCGAAAAGGCGAGGACACCGCGATCCACGGGCCGGTCAGCCTGTTCGACGCGGTGACCGGCGCCGGCCGCGAGGGCATCAAGATGCAGCGTTACAAGGGGCTCGGCGAGATGAACCCCGAGCAGCTCTGGGAGACAACGCTCGATGCCTCGGTGCGCTCGCTGTTGCAGGTGAAGATCAAGGAGGTCGACGAGGCCGACGACATCTTCACCAAGCTGATGGGCGACGTCGTCGAGCCGCGGCGCGAATTCATCCAGGAGAACGCGCTCGCGGCGAGCGTGGACGTGTGACGAGCGCGCGGTTTACGGCGCCGAGACCTGAACTTCATCGAACCCAAGGACTTTTCCCATGCCCCTTTCCATCTCCAGCGCGAGCGTGCCCACGTTCGTGCAGACGCTGACCGCGCTCTCGAAAATCCTCGACAAGGCGGCGGCCTATTGCGAAGCGAAAAAGATCGATCCATCGGTGCTGCTGTCGAGCAGGCTATATCCGGACATGCTTCCGTTGGTGAAGCAGGTGCAGCTCACCAGCGACTTCGCCAAGAACTGCGTCGGCCGCCTCACCGGCGAGGCGCCGAAATTTCCCGACGAGGAAAAGACCATTCCGGAGCTCAAGGCGCGCATCGCCAAGACGATCGACTACGTCAAAAGCGTGAGCGCCGCGCAGATCGATGCCGCGGACGGGAAGGACGTCACCTTCCCGATCGGACCGCAGCAGACCTTGACCCTGAAAGGCGAGGATTTTCTCCTCCACTTCGTGTTGCCGAACTTCTACTTCCACGCCACCACGGCCTATGACATCCTGCGCCATTGCGGCGTCGAGATCGGCAAACGCGACTTCCTCGGACGAAGCTAGATCGAGCCATGAGCGTGACGGCGCTGGTCCCCTATACGGTCAACGCTTTCAACTCGGCGCGGGATTCCGAGAACAAGATCCACGACAACACCGTGGCGAGCGCGTTCGGGTTCCGCGGCGGCCTGGTGCCGGGCGTCGACGTCTATGCCTACATGACGCACGTGGCGGTCGCGCGATGGGGGCGCGCCTTTCTCGAGCGCGGCCACGCCACGTGCCGCTTTCTCAAGCCGGTCTATGACGGCGAAGACGCGACCGTCACGGCGAACGAGACCCCGAACGGCCTCGATATTCGCGTCGAGAGCCATGGGGTGCTCTGCGCGGCGGGAGAAGCGTCGCTGGCCGACGGCGCGCCGCCGCTTGAAGCGCTGGCGCCGGTGCTGCCATCAGGCACACGCCTTCCCGCCGACGAGACCTCGCTCGCGCCGGGCACGCTGCTCGGGATCAAGCCGTTGCGCGTCGATGCCGAGTTCGCGGCGAACTATCTTGACGATCTGCGCGAGACCGATCCGCTCTACCGCGACGAAGGCCTGGTCCATCCCGGCGTGATCCTGCGTACCTGCAACTGGGCACTGACGCAGAACGTCATCCTCGGGCCGTGGATCCACGTCGGCAGCGCCGTGCAGCATGTCGCGGCGGCAAAAGTCGGCGACGACATCGCGCTCCATGCGCGCGTTTCGGCGAATTACGAGCGCAAGGGTCATCGCTTCGTCGAGCTCGACGGCGTGGTCCTATCCAACGCGCACACGCCGGTTGCGCACATCACCCACACGGCGATCTATCGGCTGCGCGGGGCGGCGCCGGCGTAGCCCGACTTGAGCGCAGCGAAAGCCGAGGACGTTGCCGCGACGGCGCTTTCTTTCCCCTCTCCCCGCGTCGCAGGGCGAGGGAAAGAACAGCGAAAAATAATTTATCCCCGCCTGCAAAACCGCATTTATTCTTCGCGTCACCCTGCTCGCAGAGGGGCGCCATCATGAGGCGTTCTGGTGGCGGAGCGGATCGAGGCGGCGCCGGAGATGCGGCGTGAAAGCGCGCTTGATGCATCTTTCGCGACTTGAATTGTCAAACAGCCAACGCTCCGCTGCCCGCTTGTGGTGGCGCGCGGGCGGCGCCTCGGTTGGTTTTCCCCTCTTCGCAAATACGAGGGGGGATGGAGCGCCGATCGACGCATCCGTTAGGTCGTGTGTGCGCCTTCTTACGAAGACGCCGCGCCTTTCGGCGCGCCATCGCGGCGTTCTTTGTCCGGCGTCGGGCCGCGCTTTGCACGAGCCCCGGTGTCGCCCAAGCTTGGTCGCCAAGGCTCACATGTCAGCCAGCTCCTGACAGGGGACCTTATTGCCCCCGGGCGGAGCCCCGACGCCGCCCGGGCGCGAGCTTGCGAGGCCAGCGCGCGGGCACCGCACCAGCGACGACTTTCGCCGCCGCCACCGAGGCTTCCCCTCTCCCGCTTGCGGGAGAGGGTGGACGATCCGAACGCAGTGAGGATCGGCCGGGAGAGGGCGCTCTTGCAATCTGCGAAGAAGCCCTCTCCCGCCCTCGCTTTGCTCGGGCACCCTCTCCCGCAAGCGGGAGAGGGGAAAGCGGAGCTCGCGGCGCCGGCGCGCGCCGGACTGATCGCCCCGTTACTTCCGCAGCGACCTCGGGTCGCGCGGTCCCCAGCGGCCGGCATCGACAGTGCCGAGGAAATCGCCAAGCGTCTGGTTGAACAGCGCAGGCTCCTCGATGTTCACCGTGTGGCCGCTTTTCGGAAAAATCGCGAGGCCCGATGCCGCGATGTGCTTCTTGAGATAGAGGCTCGGCTCAAGACACGGATCATCCTCGTCGCCGCAGATGACGAGCGACGGCAGCGCGATCTTCCGGATGTCGGCCTCGAAGTCGTAGACCGACGGCCGCCCGACCTGATAGCCGCGCAGCGTGTTGGCGGCGCCCTTGGCGTCGTGGCTCGCAAACTGGTCGTAGAACTCCGCAAAGCCGCGCGGGTCCTTCACCTCGAAGGGAATGCGCGCCGGGCCCATGCCGTAGGTCTTGGCGACGCCCTCGGAGCCAAGCGTGTCGTATTGCTTCGCGGTGCCTTCCGAATTCTTGCGGAAGTCGTCGACGAACCAGCGCTCGGAGCCGGAGCCCGTTCCCGCCATCGTGAGCGAGAGCGCGCGCTGCGGGTACTTGATGCCGACGCAGAGTGTCGCATAGCCGCCCATCGACAGGCCGCAAATGTGCGCCTTGTCGATCTTGAGGTGATCCATCACGGCGATCACGTCGTCGCGGAACTGCTCGTAACCGTAGGATTTTGGCTCCGGTGGCACGTCGGAGGGCGCATAGCCACGGAACGAGAACGTCACGCAGCGATAGCGCCGCGCGAAGTAGCGCATCTGCGGCTCCCAGGCGCGCCAGTCGCCGGCGAACTCGTGCACGAAGACGAGCGGCGTGCCGCTGCCCACTTCCTCGTAATGCAGGCGCACGTTGTCGCGGGTGACGGCAAAGGGCATGGGCGTTTCTCCGGCTGGGACGTTGCGTGGTTTTCCCCCACCCTACCCTCCGCCGCAAGCAGGGGAGGGATAAAGGCATGCTCAGTGTCCCGGCAGCACGAGCAGCTTCGGCTTCGCCGGCAAACTGGTCTTCGAGATCACGACGCTCGGAACCTCCGCGGTCTCGACATCCCAAGTCTTGCCGACGCGCGCGAGGAAACGGTCGAGCGTGTAGGACGAGAAGTAGTGCATCGGGATCATCAGCGGCGCCTTGAGCGTGGTCAGCACCTCGATCATGCCGTCGATGTCGAGCGTGTAACTGCCATCGACCGGCACCATCACGACGTCGATGCGGCCAATCTCGTTGAGCTGCTGCTGGGTCAGCGTGTGATGCAGGTGGCCGAGATGCGCGATGCAGAGGTTGGCGATCTCGAAGATGAAGATCGAATTGCCGTGGCGCTGGGTGCCGCCGCTCCAATCGCGGATATTGGTCGCGACCGATCGCACGCGCACGTCCTGATACTGGAGATCGTAGTCGGTCGGCTTGCCGTCGTCACGCCAACCGCGGAGCACGTACTTGATGCCCGGATCGGGCCGGTCGGTGTAATGGGTCGCGTGCGCGTGATTCATCGTCACGATGTCGGGCAGCACCGCCGGCTTGACGTAGTCGTTGTAGTCGGTGGCGATGCGCACGAGCTTCGGGCTCTCGATCAGGAAGGTCGAGTGGCCGACATAGCTGATCCGGACTTCGTCTTCCTTCAGCACCGCGAGCCGGAATGCGGCCGGCACAGCGCGCGGCCGCTCCTGCGAGATCAGCCCCGGGCAGTTCGCCTGCATCTCGGGTTTCGCGTCGGGCGCGGTGCTCTGCGCGCGCGCGATGCCCACGACGGCGAAAACCGCAATGATGGCGAGCGCGGTCCGCCGCAATGACAGGGATGCCATGCGCCTGGCTCCTTCTGCGAGTCCGGCAGCCCAAGCCTAGCGCCCGGCATCGCGGATGCGGAAGTGCCTTCGCTCAGAATGTGACGACGGGCCGCGATGCACGCGACCCGTCAAACCGGCAGACAGACCAGGAGCTTATTTGTTGGCCGAAACGATCAGGCCCTTGGAGGTCAGGACAACCCAGCGGCCATCCTGCTTCCTGATATCCTCGACGCGTCCAAGTCCCGGCAATGGGGTGCCGGGCTCGACCTCGATGATGCCCTCGCGGCCTTCGACCAGGGCGGTGCCGTCATAAACGCGCCGCAGAATCCAGCCCTGCACGATCGGATGCTGCAGAGTCGACGGCGCAGTTCCAAGCACCATGGGAGCGGGCTTCGGCGCGATCGATCCGGTGACCTCAGGCGAGGCCGGCGTCGCGGCAGCGCGGCGCTGATCGGCCTGCTTATCGATGCGCTCCAGCGTCTCGGTCATCTTGGTAAGCTGCGCGTTCGTATTGCTCACGCTCAGCTTCAGACCGCCGAAATTATCGCTCAAGGCCTTCGTGGTGACGCGAAGCTGTGCGACCGTCTCCTTGAGCGCCTTGATGTCCTCGGTCGTGTTGGACGCATGGGCGGCCGAAGACGCTTCGGGGGCCGGGCCGAATTTCGCCGCACCGAACGAGCCCACGACCGCGCCGAGGCTTGCGGCGATCGCCACGGAGGCGGCGAGCAGCGTGAAGCGGCTGCCGCGCGGCTGCGCTCCGGCAAGCGCGGGCTTTGCCTCGCGCGCGCGGATCGGGTGGCGCCACATCGGAACATCGGGTGCGGCGACCGGCTCGACCACAATCTGGGCGGCGCGCGGCATCATTGGCGGCTCTTTTGCAGGCGGCCTGCCCGCGTCGAATTTCGCCGGCTCGACTGCGCTCGCCTCGGCCTTTTCGGGCTCGATCGCGGTCGTTTCGACCTTTGCGGGCTCGGCGGCGGCCTCAACCTGCAGTGGTTCGTCGGCCTTCGCCTCGGGCTTCGCGGCCTCGGCGATCGGCGCTTCGGGCGCCGCAGCGGCGATCGATGGAGCGGCCTCGATCACTTGGAGGGTCGGTTCAATCTTGGTCGGTGTCGCGTTGTCGTCGGCCATGGCCTCGGTTCCAATGAACGGAATTCATCCATTGGTAACTTTCAGACCTTACCAGCCGGTTACCGGATTGTTGCCGCGCGGCGGCAAATTCGCGTCAATTTTGCAGGAATCCATTACCCGTGCGCTCCGCCCCGATGGTCGAGCCGGGACCGTGGCCGGGCAGGATGGTGACGTCATCGCCGAGCGGCAGCAGCTTGTCCTTGATGCCGGCGATAAGCTGGTCGTGGCTTCCATAGGGAAAGTCGGTGCGGCCGACCGAGCCCGCGAACAGCGTATCGCCGACGAGTGCAAACCGCTCCGCCGCGTTGACGAACACGATATGGCCCGGCGTGTGGCCGGGAACGTGAAGCACGTCGAAGCGCAGCTTGCCGACGCTTACCGCGTCCCCTTCATTGAACCAACGCGAGGGCGTCAGGTCGCGCGCGTCCGCGATTCCGAATTTCCGCCCCTGCGCGGCAAGCCCGGACAGCAGGAACGCGTCGGCCTCGTGCGGTCCTTCAATCGGGATCGAGAGCGCTTCGGCGAGCTCGGCCGCGCCGCCAGCATGATCGATATGGCCGTGGGTCAGCAAGATCTTCTCAGGCGTCACGCCAAGTTGGTCAATCGCCGCGCGGATGCGCGCAACATCGCCGCCGGGATCGACGATCGCGGCGCGGTTGGTCTCGGCGCACGCAACGATCGAGCAATTCTGCTCGAACGGTGTGACGGGGACGACGGCGACTTTCAGATTTGGCATCGGGACCTGCACCGGCGAACTGCAAGCCCTCATATAGGCAGGACGTTGTCCTGCGCGAGGTCTTTCAGCGAGGTTTCCGGCCGCGCGCCGAGATGCTGGATCACTTCCGCCGCCGCAAGCGCGCCGAGCCGCGCTGCGGTCCAGTGATCGGCTTCGCGCGCAAGCCCGAACAGGAAGCCGGCAGCGAAAAGATCGCCGGCGCCGGTCGCGTCGACCAGCTTCTCGATCGGCGCAGCCTCGACGACCTCGTTGCTCTTGCGCGAGACGACGATGCAGCCCTTCTCGCTGCGCGTCACGGCGCCGAGCTTCACGTCGTCACGCAGCGCCTTGATCGCAGCGTCGAAGTCGGGGGTCTGATAGAGGCTGTGCAGCTCGCGCTCGTTGGCGAAGATCAGATCGACCGCGCCGGTGCGCATCAGGTTGAGAAACTCGTCGCGATAGCGATCGACGCAAAACGCGTCCGAAAGCGTGAGCGCGACCAGCCGGTCGGCCGCATGCGCGATTGCCGCCGCTTTGCGAAAGGCTTCCTTCGCCTGCGGCGGGTCCCACAGATAGCCTTCGAGATAGACGATCTCTGCGGCCGCGATCAGCCGCTCGTCGATGTCGTCGGGTGTGAGGTTCTGGGCAGCGCCGAGATAGGTGTTCATGGTGCGCTCGCCGTCCGGCGTCACCAGCACGTAGCAGCGCGCGGTCTGGGGCCCGTCGGTCGCGGGCGGCGTCGTGAACGCCACAGAAGCCGCGCGGATGTCGTGCGTGAAGGCACGGCCGAGCCAGTCGGCCTTGACCTTGCCGACGAAGGCCGCGCGCGCGCCGAAGCTCGCGACACCCGCGATGGTGTTCGCCGCCGAACCGCCGGAGATCTGGGTCGACGGCCCCATGGAATCGTAGATCGCCTCGGCGCGCGCCTCGTCGATCAGCGCCATGGTGCCTTTCTGCATGCCGTGCTTGATGAGAAAATCGTCCTCGGTGCGCGCGATCACGTCGACGATGGCGTTGCCGATGCCGAGGACATCGAATTGCTGGGCGGGCATCGAAACTCCTGGAATGGTGTCTTGGCGTGTGCGGGGCTAAGCGGCGCGCACTATAGCCAGCAGGTCTCGCCGGGCAACCTCAGCGAATCCCACGCGACAATTCGGGCTTTCGGGTAGGGTCCCAATTTGCCTCGTGGTCCTTTTCCCGTAGGTGGGCAGAAAAATGAAGGTCGCTGCTTACCAGGCTCCCGTCCTGCGCGGCGGCTCCATGGAAGCCCTCGAACTCATTCGCAGCCGCGTCGAATGGTGTGAGAGCTGGGGCGTGGACATCCTGTGTTGTCCCGAAGCGATACTTGGTGGACTTGCTGACGACATAGCTGACCCGGCCGGCATTGCGATCAGCGCCGAAAATGGCCGACTGGGAGCATTGCTCGCACCTCTGGAGAGCCGGTCGGTGACGACAATCGTGGGATTTACGGAGATCAACGCTGCGGGGAAATTGTACAACGCGGCAGCCGTCTTTCACCGCGGAGCGATCATCGGCCTATATCGCAAATGCTTTCCGGCAATCAGGGAGTCAGTTTATTCCGCCGGTGACCAAAGCCCCGTTTTTACGGTTGGGGCTCTGACATTCGGCATCATGATCTGCAACGACACGAACCATCGGGAGCTTGCGGAGACCATGGTTGCGCGCGGCGCGACCGTCTTATTCGTGCCGAGCAACAATGGGTTGCCGCCGGACCGAGCGGACGTTTCCGCCTGGACCAGAGCTATCGATATCGCACACGCCAAGGAAAACCGTGTGATGATCGTTCGAGCCGACGTCGCTGGCCTCACGGCTAATCGGATTTCGTTCGGCTCTTCGGCAATCGTCGACGCCCACGGGACGGTTCTTCAGGCTGGAGAACTGTTCAGCGAAGGCATCCTTGTCGCTGAGGTTGCGGTCGAGTCTTCGTCGGCGCGGCGATAAGCACCGGCTGGAGCCGCCGGACAGCGCGGGCTTTCGGCCACACTTGCACCGCTGCGGCCGGGCGTGTCATGGGACGGCCCGCAATTCAGGAGTCCGCCATGGCGTTCAAGGAACGCGTCTTTTCCGGGGTTCAGCCGACCGGTAACCTGCACCTCGGCAATTATCTCGGCGCCATCAAGAAGTTCGTGGCCCTGCAGGCGCAGTACGACTGCATCTATTGCGTCGTCGACCTGCACGCGATCACCGTACCGATCAACGTCTGGGGCGGACCGAAGACGCTGCGTGAGAACATCCGCGAGGTCACGGCCGCGTTCATCGCCGCCGGTATCGATCCGAAGAAGCACATCGTGTTCAACCAGAGCCAGGTATCCGCGCATGCCGAGCTCGCCTGGATCTTCAATTGCGTCGCGCGGCTTGGCTGGCTCAACCGCATGACGCAGTTCAAGGAGAAGGCCGGCAAGGATCGCGAGAACGCCTCCATCGGGCTCTACGATTACCCGGTGCTGATGGCAGCCGACATTCTGGTCTATCGGGCGACCCATGTGCCGGTCGGCGACGATCAGAAGCAGCACCTCGAGTTGTGCCGCGACATTGCGCAGAAGTTCAACAATGATTTTGCCAGTTCTATCGCTGAGCTCGGACATGGTCAGGCGTATTTTCCGCTGACCGAACCGATCATCCAGGGACCGGCGACGCGCGTGATGTCGCTGCGCGACGGCACCAAGAAGATGTCGAAATCGGATCCCTCCGATTATTCGCGCATCAACCTGACCGACGACGCGGACGCGATTGCCCAGAAGGTCCGCAAGGCGAAGACCGATCCCGAGCCGCTGCCGAGCGAAGAAGCCGGGCTCGCGGTACGGCCGGAGGCGGATAATCTCGTCGGCATCTATGCGGCGCTGGCCGACCGGCCGAAGGCCGAGGTGCTCGGCGAATTTGGCGGCGCGCAGTTCTCGACCTTCAAGACCGCGCTGGTCGACCTCGCGGTCTCCCAACTGGCCCCGATCGCCGCGGAAATGAAACGGATCGGGCAGGATACTGCGTATATCGATTCAGTTCTTGCCGAAGGAAGCGACCGAGCCGAGGCCGTCGCGGCCGAAACCATGAAATCCGTCAAGGACATCGTCGGATTGATCCGGCGCTGACAGTAGGCCTGTTTCCGCCGCCTCGATTTCGGGCATCGCGCCAGCTTGTGGCCGCACCGAACGGCGTGGCAGCATGGTTCAGCGTGCGCCATGCGCAACCGAGGGGCCAATGAGCGCCAAACGCCGCAGCTACGAGGCTGGGCACAAGCCGAAGTATCTGGTCATCATCGACGAATCGCCCGAATGCGACCGGGCCATGTACTACGCGAGCCGGCGCGCGGCACGCACGGGCGCGAGCGTCGTGATGCTGCTGGTCATCGAGCCGCATGACCGCCATCAACAGTGGCTGGGTGTCGCCGACATCATGAAGGCCGAGGCACACGAAGCCGCCAATGCGGTCCTCGATCAGCTCGCGGCCCGCGCCAACGGAATCGCCGGGATTACGCCCGAGCGCGTCATCCGCGACGGTGAGAAAGCCGCGGAAATCCTCAGCCTGATCGACGAGGACGAGGATATCGCGATCCTGGTGCTGGCAGCGGGCACCGGAAAGGACGGGCCCGGGCCACTGGTCTCGAACGTCGGCAACAGCGCCAACAGCTATCCGATCCCGGTCGCGATCGTGCCGGGCCATCTCGGCGATGAGGATTTGGACGCGCTGTCGTGACGGCGGCGACGCGCATTGACCTTGGCGCCGCAAGAGCCCATTTATGAGGTGAATTCAGGCCATCGGAGTTGATCCATGTTCATCCAGACCGAAACCACGCCCAACCCCGCCACGCTGAAGTTCCTGCCGGGATGCGCGGTGCTGAAGACCGGCACGCTCGAGATGCGCGACAAGGCCGAGGCCGTACAGTCCCCGCTCGCCGAGCGGTTGTTCGACATCCGCGGCGTCGGCGGCGTGTTCCTCGGCTCGGATTTCATCACCGTCACCAAGGCAGACGGCGAGTGGCCGCAGCTCAAGCCCGCGATCCTGGGCGTGATCATGGAGCACTTCATGTCCGGCGCCCCGATCGTGGTGTCGGAGGCAAGCACGGCCGACAGCGAAGATGGCGAATTCTTCGAGCCGACGGACGCCGACACTGTCGCGACCATCAAGGAACTGATCGAAACGCGCGTGCGGCCGGCCGTCGCCAATGACGGCGGCGACATCACGTTCCGCGGATTCAAGGACGGCGTGGTCTATCTCGCCATGAAGGGCTCGTGCTCGGGCTGTCCATCCTCGACCGCGACGCTCCAGCACGGCATCCAGAACCTGCTGCGCCATTTCGTACCCGACGTGACCGAGGTGCGGCCGATCTGATCTCGCGCGACCGGGGAAGCGCGCTCATCCGCGTGTGAGGCGGGGCTCTTAGTCTTCATGCGCATCCTTGCGATCGATACCGCACTGGAGGTCTGCGCGGCCGCCGTCCTGGACGCCGCGACCGGCGAGATGCCGGCAGCCGAATCCCTCGACATGGCGCGCGGACACGCCGAAGCCCTGATGCCGCTGATCGCGCGCATCATGGACGCGGCGCATTGGGAATTTGCCGAACTCGACCGGATCGCCGTCACGGTCGGCCCCGGAAGCTTCACCGGCTTGCGGGTGGGAATCGCGGCGGCGCGCGGTATCGCACTCGCCGCCGACCGGCCCGCCGTCGGGCTCTCGACCTTGTCGGCGCTCGCCGCGCCGCATGTGGCGGCGCGCACGCAAGAGATCATCATCACGGCGATCAACGCCCGCAACGACAACGTCTATTTCCAGATCTTTGCGCCGAACGGAATGACGGTCGTGGCGCCCCGGCTCGACCAAGCCAGCAACGCCGTGCGTGAGGCTATTGCCGAGCCGACACTGATCACCGGATCGGGCGCAGCGATGCTCGCGGCGCATTGGCCGAGCGGGCTGCCGAGACCGCGCATCGACCTGCGCGCCGCGCCCGAGATCGGCTGGGTGGCGCGGCTCGGCGCGGCTGCCAGGGAAGAGAACTCATCGCCAAAGCCGCTCTATCTGCGTCGGCCGGATGCTCGCCCGCAAGATGGCGGGCGGTTGCCGCGGCGATGAAGGCGCTGCTGCGAGGACTATGGGGACGTGCGGACCCCGTCCTGTCGCTCGCCAGCCCGCGCGAGGCTGCGGCGCTCGCGGCCCTGCATGCCTCATCGTTCAATCGCGGCTGGAGCGAGCACGAATTCGAGCAGTTGCTGGTCGATCGCAACGTGGTCGCCGACCGGGCCGCGGACGGCCGCAGCACGATCGGCTTCATCCTGTCGCGCCGCGCCGCCGACGAGGCCGAAATCCTCTCGGTCGCGGTCGCGCGCTCGCGGCGCGGCCGCGGCGTCGCGCGCCGCCTGCTCGATCTGCATCTGCGCCGCCTCGCGGGACTGGGCCTGCGCGCGGTCTTCCTCGAGGTTGACGAGAACAATGAGCCGGCGCGCCGGCTCTATGCACGCGCGGGATTTCACGAAGTCGGCCGCCGGGGCGGATATTACGGCCAGTCCGCTGGCCGGCCGACGGCCGCGCTGATTCTCCGGCGAGATCTCGTTTAACAGGCGGCCGATGGACGCGCGCCAGCGCCATTCGTATGATATGTGCTGCCGGAGCAACGACGGACCTTGAAGTCGTGACCGCGCCCAAGACAGAGCCGAAGACCAACTTCATCGAAGCGCAGTGCGCCGCCAAGGGCATGCGCATGACCGAGCAGCGGCGCGTGATCGCGCGCGTGATCGCGGGGGCGGCCGACCATCCGGACGTGGAGGAGCTCTACCGCCGCTGCGCCGAGATCGACGAGCGCATCTCGATCTCGACCGTCTATCGCACGGTGAAGCTATTTGAAGACGCCGGCATCATTGAGCGCCACGACTTCCGCGAAGGGCGCGCCCGCTACGAGCAGATCCCCGATGCGCATCACGATCATCTCATCAACCTGCGGACCGGCGAGGTGATCGAATTCCAATCCGAAGAAATCGAGCGTCTCCAGGCCGAAGTCGCCCGCAAGCTCGGCTACCGGCTGGTGGAGCACCGACTCGAGCTCTATGCGGTGCCGCTCGACGACAGCAAGACCAAACGGTGATGCTGCGCCTGGTCTTTGTCCTCTTCGCGGTCGCCGCAATCACCTTCCCGCTGATGCCGGTGCAGTGGGTGGCAGTCGCGCTGAAGCGCCCGCTGCGGCGGCGGATTCCCGTCTTCTATCATCGTCTTATGTGCGCGCTGCTCGGCGTGCGCGTCCACGTCGTCGGCGCGCCGATGAACGCGCATCCTCTGCTGATCGTCGCCAATCACTCATCCTGGCTCGACATTTCGGTCATCACATCCGCCGCGCCGGTCGTGTTCGTGGCCAAGCAGGAGATCGCGAGCTGGCCGCTGTTCGGCTGGCTCGCCAAGCTTCAGCGCTCCGTGTTCGTCGACCGGGCGCGACGGCACAAGACCGGCGAGGTCAATGCCGAGATCGCCCAGCGGCTCGCGGAGGGCGATCCGGTCCTGCTGTTCGGCGAAGGGACCGCGAGCGACGGCAATCGCGTACTGCCGTTCCGCACCGCGCTGATCGGAGCCGCGCGCGACGCGCTTGCCGCCGCCGAACACGTGCAGCAGGTCTGGATCCAGCCGCTCTCGGTCGCCTATGTGGGCTATCAAGGCATGCCGCTGGGACGCCAGCGCCGCCCGCTCGCCGCTTGGTACGGCCGTATGAATTTGGTTTCCCACCTGAAAGAAATCGTTCGGCGCGGCGCGATCGATGTGGTCATGACCTGGGGCGAGCCGATCGCCTATGGCGGCGAGGCCGACCGCAAGGTCCTTGCCAGGGACCTGGAGGCCTCGGTCCGGCGCCTGACGATTGCTGCATTGCGCGGCCGCCTCGTGGAACCGAGGCCGGCGGCGTGACGGGCCCCGCCGTTCCCTTTTGCAGGGAATCCCGGTAAGACAGGGGCAATGCCGCACCGGTCACGCGGGCGGAAGGATTATCCAGTTAAACCAGTGATTTAGGACAAGCGCACGCGCCGAATGAGCGGACCTCGCAAGCTCTACGTCAAATCCTACGGCTGCCAGATGAACGTCTACGATTCCCATCGTATGGCGGATTTGCTCGCGCCCGAGGGATTCGTCGAGACCGCGGCGCCCGAAGATGCCGACCTCATCGTCCTCAACACCTGCCATATCCGCGAGAAGGCCGCCGAGAAGGTCTATTCCGAGCTCGGCCGCGTCGCGAAGCTCAAGCAGGACGCCGCGCGCGACGGCCGCCGCGTGACCGTCGCGGTGGCGGGTTGCGTGGCGCAGGCGGAAGGGCAGGAAATCATTCGCCGCGCTCCGGCCGTCGACCTCGTGGTGGGCCCGCAAAGCTATCATCGCCTGCCCGACCTGCTCGCGCGTGCCGAACGCGAGCACCGCCGAGGAGAGCGCGTTGTCGCGACCGAATTTCCGATCGAGGACAAATTTGCATTTTTGACGCCGCCGACGACATCCGCGACGCGCGCGCGCGGCGTCACGGCCTTCGTCACCGTGCAGGAAGGCTGCGACAGGTTCTGCACCTTCTGCGTCGTGCCCTATACGCGCGGCGCTGAAGTCTCGCGCCCAGCCGCGACGATCATCGCCGAGGTGCGTCATCTCGCGGATGCCGGCGTGCGTGAAGTCACGCTGATCGGGCAGAACGTGAACGCCTATCATGGCGACGGACCGGATGGCCGTACATGGACGCTTGCCCAGCTCTTGGAACGTGTCGCCGAGGTGCCGGGCATCGCGCGTCTGCGCTACACGACGAGCCATCCGCGCGACGTCGACGACGGCCTGATCGCGGTCCACCGCGACCTGCCGCAGCTCGCGCCCCAGCTCCACCTTCCGGTTCAATCGGGGTCGGATCGCGTGCTCGCGGCCATGAACCGCCGCCATACCGGCGCGGATTATCTGCGCGTGATCGAACGTCTGCGCGCCGCACGGCCGGACCTCGCGCTCACCTCTGATTTCATCGTCGGGTTTCCCGGAGAGACGGAGGCCGATTTCGGCGACACCCTGCGCATCGTGGACGAGGTCGGATATTCCGGCGCGTTCTCGTTCAAATACTCGGCCCGTCCCGGTACACCGGCCGCGAGCGCCGACGATCAGGTCGCCGAGGACGTGAAGTCGGAGCGCCTCGCGCGGCTGCAGGACGCGATCAACCGGCATCACGCCGCCTTCAACGCGGGCTGCCGCGGCATGACTTTCGATGTCCTGTTGGAAAAGCCGGGGCGCCTCCCTGGCCAGCTCACCGGCCGGTCGCCATATCTCCAGCCGGTGCAGGTGATGGCGGATACGCATTTGATCGGCGAGATGGTCGCCGTCACCGTGACGGATATCGGAACGAACAGCCTGTTCGGCGCGCTGACCGCGCCGGGCCGGCAAGAGATGAAGCCGGCGCTTGCCGCCCTCGGAGCCTAGCTCATTGCGCAATATTCCCCCCGCCAATGGATCGCTCGCCCCTTCCGCTCAGGAGATCGGCGAAAGTGCGGCGGCCCAGACGGTGTTGACCTTCGACGACAATCGCCTCGCCTCGGTGCTGTTTGGCCAATACGGCCAGAACCTCGCGCTGATCGAGCGGCGTCTGAACGTGGTTGCAGCCTCACGCGGCAATCAGGTCACGATCGAAGGATCGCGCGAAGCCTGCGAGCAGGCGCGTCGCGTGCTGCAAAACCTCTATGAGCAGCTCAAGCGCGGCCACGATCTTGCGCAGGGGGATGTCGAGGGCGCGATCCGCGTCGCGATCGCGCAAGGCTCGCTGTTCGATTTCGATCCAACCGCCGTACCCCCGAGCTTCGAGGAGATAAACTTGAGAAAACGGCCGGTGCGTGCGCGCACGGCCGGCCAGGACGCTTACCTGCGCGCACTCAAGCGCCATTCGCTGGTGTTCGGCACCGGCCCGGCGGGCACCGGCAAGACCTGGCTCGCGGTCGCGCATGCGGTCGCCCTGTTCGAACGCAAGGAGGTCGACCGCATCGTGCTGTCGCGCCCGGCCGTCGAGGCCGGCGAACGGCTCGGATTCCTTCCCGGCGACATGCGAGAGAAGGTCGACCCGTATCTGCGGCCGATCTACGACGCGCTGTTCGACCTGATGGATGCACGCATCGTGGAGCGTGCGCTGCAGACCGGGGAGATCGAGATCGCGCCGCTCGCCTTCATGCGCGGCCGGACCTTGTCGAACGCGGTCGTGATCCTCGACGAGGCGCAGAATACGACCTCGATTCAGATGAAGATGGCGCTCACGCGTCTGGGCGAGAACGGCCGCATGGTGATCACTGGCGATCCAAGCCAGGTCGATCTTCCCTCCGGCCAGACATCGGGCTTGGCCGAAGCGGTTCGCGTGCTCGCCGGAGTCGAAGGTATCGGCCATGTCGCCTTCACGTCGGAAGACGTGGTGCGCCACGAGCTCGTTGCCCGGATCGTCGACGCCTACGATAGAGCGGCGCTCGCGTCGCTGCGCAAGCGCGGAGCCGGCGAATGACACCGGCGCTCGCCACGCAGGCGCGCACACTTGCGGTCGACGTCATCGTCGAATCGCCGCTCTGGGCCGGAGAGCCGAGCGCGGAGCAGATCGTGCAACGCGCGATCGCGCGCGCCTCCGAGTCGATTGATGCGCCGCGTGCTGCCGACAAAGAGCTCGCCGTCATGCTGACCGACGATGCGTCGATCCGTGAACTCAACCGGCATTGGCGCGGAATAGACAAGCCGACCAATGTGCTGTCGTTTCCGGCCGCCGAGCCGCCCGGTACCAGCACTCCCACTCATCTTGGCGACATCGTGATCGCCTATGAGACCGCGGCGCGCGAGGCGAAAGCCGAGGACAAGCCGCTCGCTCATCATCTGGCCCACCTCGCCGTGCATGGATTTCTGCATCTGTTGGGCTACGATCACGAATCGGAGCCTGAAGCGGAGACGATGGAGCAGCTCGAGCGTGCGATCCTCGCGCGCCTCGGCGTCCCGGATCCTTACCTGACGCACGACATCGGGGCCTGACCTCAACGGCTATGCCTGACACCGACGCGCCAAGTCGCAGCGAAGCGATCAGCGGCCCAATCGAGCGCGTGAACCTTCCCATGTTGGTGCCGCGCCCGAGCGCGGTCGCGCGCGAAACTGGCGAAAGCTGGTACCATCGCGTGCTGCGCACGGTGTTCGGCTGGAAGCCGAGCTCGATCCGCGCCGACCTGCAGGTCGTGCTGGAGGGCACCTCCGGCGAGACCGGGTTCTCGCCGGAAGAGCGCACCATGCTGCAGAATATCCTCGCGCTGCGCGGGCGCAGGATCGACGACGTCATGGTGCCGCGCGCCGATATCATCGCGGTGCAGCAGGACATCGCGCTCGGCGATCTCATCAAAGTGTTCGAAGGCGCGGCGCACTCACGGCTCGTCGCCTACAACGACACGCTCGACGACCCGGTCGGAATGGTGCACATCCGCGACGTGATCGGATACATGGTGCGCCTCGCCTCCATCGTTCCGGCCAAGAGCACCCGACGCAGAAAGCTGCTTCCGGCGGGCCTCGATCTCAAGGCCGTCGATCTCTCGGTATCGCTCTCCGCCGCCAAGATCATCCGTCCGCTGCTGTTCGTTCCGCCGTCGATGCCGGCGCTCGACCTGCTCGCCAAGATGCAGGCGACGCGCATCCATCTTGCACTCGTCATCGACGAATATGGTGGCACCGACGGCATTGTTTCGATCGAGGACATCGTCGAGCAGATCGTCGGAGACATCGAGGACGAGCACGACGAGGATGAAACACCCGCCGTGATCCGCCAGCATGACGGCTCGTTTCTCGCCGACGCGCGCGCCAATCTTGAAGATGTCGTCGCAACCGTCGGCTCCGAGTTCAGCATCGGCGATGCCGCCGGCGAAGTCGACACGCTCGCCGGCTACATCATATCGCGGGTCGGCCGCCTGCCATCGCGCGGCGAGGTCGTCCCAGGCCCCGCGGGCTTCGAGATCGAGGTGCTCGAAGCCGACCCGCGCCGCCTCAAGAAAGTCCGCATCACGCACAGCAAAGACCGCCCGGCACGACAGGGCCGCAGCGCCAAGCGACGCGAGATCGACGTGACGATCGCGCCCGCGGCGGGCGATCATGCGCCGCCCGGCACCGATCGGCCGTCGCCGGATACGGGATCATCGTGACCGCAGTGCCGACGCGCACGCTCACGCGGTTTTCGCACGCGGTCGTGCTCTCCTGGGGCTGGCGGCGCGCGGCGGTGGCCTTCCTGGCCGGAGCTGCGTCGGTTCTGGGCTTGGCGCCGTTCAATGCCTGGCCGGCTTTGTTCCTCACGTTTCCGGTCCTCATCTGGCTGATCGATGGGGCTTCGGCGGGCCGGCTCGGCGGCGTCATCTCGGCCGCCGTCACCGGCTGGTGGTTCGGCTTCGGCTACTTTCTCGCCGGCCTCTATTGGATCGGGATCGCGTTCCTGGTCGACGCCAAGATGTTCGCGTGGCTGCTGCCGATCGCGGTGATCGGCCTGCCGGTCGGCCTTGCGTTCTTCACCGGTTTCGGCTTTGCGCTCGCGCGGTTGATGTGGACGCGCGGTCCGCTGCGGCTCGTCGCGCTCGCGCTTGCGCTGACGGCGACCGAGTGGCTGCGCGGCCATGTGCTGACCGGCTTTCCCTGGAACGTCTTCGGCTATGCGTTGACGACCCCGCTGATGCTCGCCCAGTCGGCTTCGCTGATCGGGATCTGGGGCCTGACCTTCTTCGCCGTCCTGCTGTTCGCAAGCCCTGCCGTCCTGGTCGACGATCGCGCCGACACGCCGCGCCCCTATCTCGTCCCTCTGTCAGCGCTCATCGTCCTTGCGGCCTTCGCGGGCTATGGCGCAGTCCGCCTCGCGCGGACGCCGATGCAATTCGTCACCGGGGTCAAGCTGCGCATCATGCAGCCGAACGTCACGCAGGACGAGAAATTCAACTACGGCGCCAAGCAGGCGGTGATGAGCCGCTATCTCGCGCTGTCCGACCGCTCCACGGGTCCGGGTTCGACCGGCGTGCGCGACGTGACGCATCTGATCTGGCCGGAGTCCGCATTTCCGTTCTTTCTGGCGCGTGAAGCCGACGCGCTCGCGCAGATCGCGACTTTGCTCTCCCCCGGAACGGTGCTGATCACGGGCGCCGCGCGGCCAGCCAGTATGGCGCCGCACGTCCTGCGCGCCTACAATTCGATCTACGTGATCGACCATGACGGCTCGATCCTGTCGGTCTACGACAAGATCCATCTCGTCCCGTTCGGCGAGTACCTGCCGTTCCAGGATTTTCTCGAGGGCCTCGGGCTGCAGCAGCTCACCAAGCTCCGGGGCGGCTACATCCCCGGCGACGTGCGCAAGCCTCTGACCGTGCCGCGCGCGCCCGCGTTCCTGCCTCTCGTCTGCTACGAGATAGTCTTTCCCGGCGAGGCGGTTCCGGGCGGTGAACGGCCGGGCTGGCTCATCAACCTCACCAATGACGGCTGGTTCGGCAACAGCACCGGCCCGTACCAGCATTTCCAGCAGGCCCGCGTCCGTGCGATCGAGCAGGGTCTGCCGCTGGTCCGTGCCGCCAACACCGGCATTTCGGCCGTCATCGATCCACTCGGCCGGATCGTGGCCTCATTGCCGCTCGGGGTCGAAGGCGTCGTCGATGCGCCGCTGCCAAAGCCCATCGACCCGACACCCTATGTTCGCTTCGGCGATGGCACGACCGCGCTCTTCATGCTGGCCGGATTTGCGCTCGTGCTGCGCCGCGTCCTTCGGCAGCGCTGAGTTATCCACCGAAATGCCGATTCCGGCCGCCAGCGCACGACGGCATCGAATTACCATTAGTTGCGAAGGTGTTGGGTCGCCGTTACGCTAGGAGGGCGCAACGGGGGGGGCGCGCGGTTTCCGGCGTTGCTTTCCCGCGAAGCGTGCATGAAGTTGCACGACTTGGGAACTATCCCTGGAGGAGACCGTGATGGTCAAGAAGGCGCCCAATCCCATCGACAAGCATGTCGGCAGCCGGGTTCGCATGCGCCGAATGATGTTGGGGATGAGCCAGGAGAAGCTTGGCGACGCGCTCAGCCTGACGTTCCAGCAAGTGCAGAAATACGAGAAAGGGACGAACCGCATCGGCGCGAGCCGGCTGCAGCAGATTTCGCTGATCCTCCAGGTCCCGGTCTCGTTTTTCTTCGAAGGCGCTCCACCCCCGCCCGGCAAGCCTATGAGTTTCGGCGACGCTCCGTCTCCGGCCTACGTCACCGACTTCCTCGCCACGACCGACGGGCTGACCCTCACCAAGGCGTTCATGCGGCTCAATAACGCGAAGCTGCGCCGGCGCATCGTTGAACTCGTCCAGGAGATGGCGGGCGAAGACGAGCCCTAGGGCGTGGCCGCAGCGCCTGACCGCCATCCGCCCACCTCAGCCCACATCTTGACCGCGCGGCGCGCCGCTGCAAGAAACGCCGCCATCAAGCCGCAGGCGCGGTAACGGCCTGACCGCGAGGAGTACGTTCCGGTGTCCCATAAGAGCTATCTGTTCACGAGCGAATCCGTTTCCGAAGGCCATCCCGACAAGGTGTGCGATCAGATCTCGGACGCGATCCTCGACGCGTTTCTTGCAAACGACATCAAGCTCGGCATCGAGGATGACAGCCTCACCAACACGCGCCTCGGCTGCGAGACGCTGACGACCACCAACAAAATCATCATCGCCGGCGAATGCCGCGGGCAAGAGCCGTTGATGAAGAAATACAATGGCACGACGGTCATGAACCGTGAGCTCTTGACCGAGATCGCGCGTGGCGTCGTGAAGGACATCGGCTACGACCAAGATGGCTTCTCGTGGCACGGCGCCGATGTCGAAGTTCTCCTGCACGGCCAGTCGCCCGACATTGCGATGGGCGTCAACGCGAAGAAGAAGAAGGGCGGCGAGGAGGAAGGCGCGGGCGATCAGGGCATGATGTTCGGTTACGCCTGCACCGAGAGCGAGGTGTATGAGAAGGGCTCGTACATGCCTGCCCCGATCTTCTTCGCGCACAGGGTCCTGCGCACGCTCTCCGAGCAGCGCCGCTCCGGCAAGCTGTTCGATCTTCAACCCGATGCGAAGAGCCAGGTGACGGTGCAGTACGTGAACGGCCAGGCCGTCGGCTGCACCAAGGTCGTCGTCTCGACGCAGCACAACGAGAAAAGCCGCAACGGCAAGAAGTATACGCCGGGCATGGTCAAGGACCTGATCGGCAACGCGGTCGAATCGTCGCTGCCGAAAGGCTGGATGCCGAAGAAGCCGTCCGATTTCCTGGTCAACCCAACCGGCAACTTCGTGGTCGGCGGGCCCGACGGCGACTGCGGCCTGACCGGGCGCAAGATCATCGTCGACACCTATGGCGGTTACGCGCCGCATGGCGGCGGCGCCTTCTCGGGGAAAGATCCGACCAAGGTCGATCGCTCGGCGGCCTATGCGGCGCGCTATCTGGCGAAGAACATTGTCGCGGCGGGCCTTGCGGACCGCTGCACGATCCAGGTCGCCTATGCGATCGGCGTCGCCGACCCGATGTCGCTCCTGGTCGACACCCACGGCACCGGCAAAGTCGACGAGCGCAAGCTCGAGAAAATTCTACCCGAGATGTTCCGGCTGACTCCGACCAACATTCGCCGCACGCTGAAACTCAACCGCCCGATCTACAAGCGCACCGCGGCCTACGGACATTTCGGCCGCGCGCCCGAAAAGGACGGCGGCTTCTCGTGGGAGAAGACCGATCTGGCGGCGGGCCTGAAGAAGGCGTTCTGAGCGAACACAAACGAATTACGCGAATGGCCGGGGCTTCCCGGCCATTTTCATTTGTGCTTGACGAAGCGCGATGACCGACGACGTCGAACATCGGCACGGCGCGTTCTTCGGACGGCGCAAAGGACATCCGCTGCGCGTCCGACAGGCGGAGCTGTTCGAGACGCTGCTGCCGCGCCTGGCATTGGACCTGAACGCGCCCGCGCCGGGCGATCTTGCGACGCTGTTTCCGCTCGCGGCCGATGCCGTCCGACTTGAAATCGGATTCGGCGGGGCTGAGCACCTGATCGCGCAGGCGCAAAGCCATCCGCGCGAGGGCTTCATCGGCTGCGAGCCGTTCATCAACGGAACGGCGAAAGCGCTAGCGGCGATCGACGCGCTGAAGCTTGTCAACATCCGCCTGCACCACGCCGACGCCGTCGACCTGATCGATTGGCTGCCGATCGGCTCGATTGCGCGGATCGACCTGCTCTACCCCGACCCCTGGCCGAAGCGGCGGCATTGGAAGCGGCGCTTTGTGAGCGATGCGAATATCGCAAAGCTCGCGCGCGTGCTGAGGTCCGGGGCCGAACTGCGCTTCGCGACCGACTGGCCCGACTACGCCGCCTGGACGCTCGCGCGATTCCTGCGCTTTGACGATTTTGCCTGGACCGCGGAGCGCGCCGACGACTGGCGCCGGCCGTGGCCGGATTTCGGCGGCACCCGCTACGAGGCCAAAGCGCGGCGCGAAGGCCGCGCGCCCTGCTATCTGATCTTTCGCCGGCGATAGGCGCCTACGCGCTATCGTTGCCAGCGCGGCTGGCCGGACGGCGCCGGCGTGCGGAACGCATCTCCGCCGGTGTCGAGCGGCTTCTTGAGAATCTTGAAACGATCCGGATCGAGGCGCGGCGCGGTTGGCGGCGGCTGGACAGAGGGCGCCTGCGGCGGTTGCGGCGCGGTCGGAATCGACGAAAACTCGTCGCGGGCAAGCGCGTCGAAATCCGGGCCCTCGAGCCCGTTCTGCTTGCTCATGGTCGCGCCGCGCCAGCGGTCGATGATCGTATCGATGAAGTCCTCGCTCGCGCCGCCGCTCGCATCCGTGGTGACGTTGATGACGGCCTGGCTCTGCGGGATCAGATTCTCGGGCAGTTGCTTGAACTTCAGCCGGGTCGGCAGCGCGACGCCTTCGCCGAAGGCAAGCACCTCGCGGGTCCCGAGCGACGGCACGAAGGCCAAGAGGTTCGCGGCCGCGTCCGAGACCGCGGAGCGCACGATCGCCTGATCGCGCTCGTTCGCCATGCGCATGGCAAAGAGCGTCGAGCATTGCGAGATGATGGTCGCGTCGAGCTCGGCCGGGCGTTGCGTGACGAGCCCAAGGAAGACGCCGTACTTACGCCCTTCCTTGGCGATGCGCGAGATCGCCTTGCGGGTCGGGCCGAAGCCGATGGAGCGGTCGGCCGAGGCATAGCGATGCGCTTCCTCGCACACGAACAGCAGCGGAAACGCGCCGTCGCTCCACATGCCGAAATCGAACGCCATGCGGCAGAGCACCGACACGACCGAATCGACCACTTCGGCGGGGAAGCCGGCGAGCTGCATAATGGTCATGGGCATGCCGTTCGCAGGCAGCCGGAACAATTGCCGCAGCGTTTCGCCCATCGTGTCGCCGCCGACATTGGCGTTGTCGAACATAAAGGCGTAACGCGGGTCGTTGCGCACGGTTTCGATGCGCGTGATCAGCTTATGATAAATCATGCGCGAGGAGCGGTTCTCCAGCTTGCCCATCCGCTCGTCGATCAGCGCGATCAGGTCCGCCAGCCGATAAGGCACCGGCGTGTCGCCGGTGTAGCCTGTGGTCTTGGCGTCGACTTTCTTGAGTCTCGGGCTATCGCCGGCGCGGTATTGCTGCGTGTAGGTGCTTTTCGCGAGCGGAATCAGTTCGGCGAGAACCGCGACTTCCTCGTCCAGACCCTGTCGGCCGCCGAAGAAGACGTCGATCGCCTCCTCGAAATTGAACAGCCAGAACGGAAGCTTGAGGTTTCGCGGGTTGAGCACCAGCGCCCGGTCGCCGAAGCAGCGAGCATATTCGTTATGGCCGTCGAGCAGGAACAGCCGGAGGTTCGGCCGGGCTTCGAGGATCTGCTGCAGGATAAGCGCAACGCCGCTCGATTTGCCGACGCCGGTGGTGCCGAGGATGGCGAAATGCTTGCTCAGCATTTCGTCGACATTGACGTAAGCGCCGATCGTCGGGTCCTGCTGCAGATAGCCGATGTCGATCGTGTCCGAGCCGGAGATGTCGTAGATCAGGCGCAGTTCGTCGCGCGTGATCAGCGCCGCCGGATCGCCGATCGCCGGATAATCGGTGACACCGCGCTGGAAATAATGCGCGCCGCTGTCGCGCCGCTTGATCTCGCCCATCATGTCGAGGCGCGCAGTCGCGCAATAGCCTTCGTCACGCGCGGCGGGCGAGGTCTCGCGCGTGACCTCCGTCACCATTCCGATGAGCACGGAGTCCGCGCGCTGAATGCGCAGGAACTTGCCGACCGTGACCGAGACGACGCTGGTCGGATCGAGGCTCGTCGCCGGCAGCCCGACGCCCGCCTGCGAGCCGCTGACGGCGAGAACGCGTCCGCATGTCTCGTTCACCTGAAGATTCTTCGCGCTCGTGACCTTCTGGTCGCTGTCCAACATCGATTTCCTCGGATTTCTGAGCAAAATATGCGGCAGTTCTGCGCCACCCGTTCGGCCGAAAGTTAGCCGGGCGTGATCACCATCCGATTAATCATGAGTTCCCGGCCTGAGAACTTTTCGTAATCTTTAACAAAAGGTTAGAGCCGGACAATTTCACCCGACCTGTCGCGATCGAGGCACAGCGTGCCGACCCCATCGAAACCGCGCTCAGGGCCCGCCCCGGCCTTGCATCTTTTGGGCAAGGCGCTATATGTGCTGCGTCTGTAAAGACACCTCATAACGGTCGGATGATATCCGAACGGTTTTTGAGAGTGGGCCCCGGCCGGGACCCGCTCTTTTTTGTTACCCGAATGGCGACGCTGCCGGAGGGACATGATCGACACGGTCGGAGCGACAGAATTCGCCGAGCCCCGGCTCATCATCGAGCAGGGGACGGCTGCACGTGTCGCCAGCATCGCGGCGCCCGTCCTCGCCGAACTGGGCTATCGGCTGGTGCGCGTGCGCGTCTCGGCGTCGTCCAACTGCACCGTCCAGATCATGGCGGAACGGCCGGACGGCAGCATGACGGTCGAAGACTGCGAGTCCGCGTCGCGCACGCTGTCCCCGGTATTGGACGTGGAAGACCCGATCGATCGCGAATATCGGCTTGAGATATCTTCACCCGGGATCGACCGGCCACTGGTACGCCGCTCTGATTTCGAACGTTACGCCGGCCACGAGGTGAAAGTCGAAATGGCCGTCGGTTTGCAAGGCCGCCGCCGGTTCCGCGGTGTCCTGCTCGGCGTCGATGGCGAAGCGGCGCGGATCCGTCACACCAAGGCCGCAGAGGGCGAGGCCGACGAGGCGTTGCTTCCGATCGCCGACATGGCCGATGCCCGGCTCGTGCTCAGCGACGCCTTGGTCACCGAGTCGCTGCGGCGCGGCAAGGCGCGCGCAGCGCGCAACGAAATCGAACCGCGCGCCGCGCGCGACGCAGACAATGACAATCGCATGCCGGGTGACCGGCTGCATGCGAGCGAAACCGAAGGAGAGTGACCGATGGCCGCCGTCAGCGCCAACCGGCTTGAACTGTTGCAGATTGCCGAAGCGGTCGCGCGCGAGAAGTCGATCGACCGCTCGATCGTGATCACCGCCATGGAGGACGCGATCGCGAAGGCGGCGCGCTCGCGCTATGGCGCCGAAACCGACGTCCATGCCGAGATCAACGCGAAGACGGGCGAGCTTCGGCTCTCGCGGCACATGCTCGTCGTCGAGAATATCGAGAACCCGTCCAACCAGATCGGGGTCGAGGAGGCGCGCCGGCACAATCCGGCGGCGCAGATCGGCGATACCATTTCGGATGCTCTGCCACCGCTCGAATACGGCCGCATCGCGGCGCAGTCCGCCAAGCAGGTGATCGTGCAGAAGGTGCGCGAGGCCGAGCGCGACCGGCAGTATCAGGAATACAAGGACCGCATCGGCGACATCGTCAACGGCATCGTCAAGCGCGTCGAGTACGGCAACGTGGTGGTCGATCTCGGGCGCGGCGAGGCGATCGTGCGGCGCGACGAAATGCTGCCGCGCGAGACCATGCGCAACGGCGACCGTATCCGCGCCTATATCTACGACGTGCGCCGGGAAGCCCGCGGACCGCAGATTTTCTTGTCTCGTACTCATCCGCAGTTCATGGCGAAGCTGTTCGCCCAGGAAGTGCCCGAGATCTACGACGGCATCGTCGAGGTGAAGGCGGTCGCGCGCGATCCCGGGTCACGCGCAAAGATCGCCGTGATCTCGCGCGATTCCTCGGTCGACCCGGTCGGCGCCTGCGTCGGCATGCGCGGTTCGCGCGTGCAGGCGGTCGTGAACGAGCTTCAGGGCGAGAAGATCGACATCATCCCGTGGTCTCAGGACACCGCGACCTTCGTGGTCAACGCGCTCGCGCCGGCCGAGGTCGCCAAGGTGGTGCTCGACGAGGACCGTCAGCGCATTGAAGTCGTCGTGCCGGATCAGCAGCTCTCGCTTGCGATCGGACGGCGCGGACAGAACGTGCGGCTCGCCTCGCAGCTCACCAGTTGGGACATCGACATCCTGACCGAACAGGAAGAATCCGAGCGCCGGCAGGCCGAGTTCGAGAAGCGCACCAAGATGTTCATGGAAACCCTCAACGTCGACGAGGTGGTCGGCCAGTTGCTCGCCTCGGAAGGCTTCAACTCGGTCGAGGAACTCGCCTACGTGGAGCCGAAGGAACTCACCTCGATCGAGGGCTTCGACGAGGACACCGCGGGTGAATTGCAGACCCGGGCGCGCGACTATCTGGCCCAGATCGAGGCCGAGCTCGACACCAAGCGCCAGGAACTGGGCGTCGACGACGCGCTCAAGGAGATACCGGGCGTCACCACCAAGATGCTGGTCGCCCTCGGCGAGAACGGCGTCAAGACGGTGGAGGATCTCGCCGGCTGCGCGACCGACGATCTCATCGGCTGGACCGAGCGCAAGGACGGCGAGGCCAAGCACGAGCCCGGCTTCCTCGACGGTTTCGAGTTGAGCCGCGAGGAATGCGAGGCCCTGATCATGCAGGCCCGCCTCAAGGCCGGCTGGGTCACCGAAGCCGATCTCGCGCGACCCGCGGCCGAAGAGACCCCGGCCGAAGTGGCCGAGCCGGCCCAATGAGCGAGAGGGCAACCAGGCAAACCCGATGCTCGCGCCTCCCGACGATAGAGAGACCGATGCGGGGCCGCGCGATCACCGGCGGCTGACCGAGCGGTTTTGCGCCGCAACCAGGACCGTCCGCCCGGTCGCGGAGCTCATCCGCTTCGTTGTCGGGCCGGACGGCACGGTCGTCCCGGACCTGAAGCGTAAACTGCCAGGCCGCGGCGTGTGGGTCACGGCGACCCGGGCGGTGGTCGATGAAGCCGTGCGGCGCAACGTTTTTGCGCGCAGCTTCAAGGCCAAGGTCAAGGTTGCGCCCGACCTCGGCATGCTGCTCGACCGGCAGATCGTGGGATCCTGCCTCGAGTCGCTCGCCATGGCCCACAAGTCCGGACGGGTGGCGATCGGGTTCGCCAAGACGGAAGCGGCCCTCGCCGACAAGCCCGTCGCGGCCGTGATCCATGCCTCGGACGCGGCTCCCGACGGGGTGCGCAAGCTTGCCGCGGCGGTCCGGCACCGTTCCGAGGCACAGGAGGCGGGCGAGGTCCCGGTCATTTCGGCATTCTCGTCGGCGCAATTGGATTTGGCATTGGGGCGGTCAAATGTGATACATGCAGCCCTGCTCGCCGGCCCCGCGAGCAACGGGTTCATGACGCGCTGTTTCGGCCTCGAACGCTTCCGGGCGGTCGATACGGGCGGCCGTGGCGCGGTGATGCGGCGTGAGCCGCGTATTGGAGATGAAGGATCGGAATGACAACTGAAACCAAGAGCCCTGGCGAGAAGAAGCTGAGCGTCGCTCCAACGAAGCTGACGCTCAAGCCGCGCACCGAGACAGGCGTGGTGCGCCAGAGCTTCAGCCATGGCCGCTCGAAGGCGGTGGTCGTCGAGAAGGTGAAACGTCGCGTCGGACCGGGCGAGGTCAAGGCCGCCGAGCCGGCCCCCGCGGCCGCACCGGAGCGTAGTGCCACGCCGCGGCGCGGCGGGATCGCACCGCGCGGACCGGCGGCGCCTGCGGCGCCCGCAGCGACGCCGGCGGCGGCCGCTGCTCCGGTACCGAAGGCATCCGGCGTCGTTCTGCGGACACTAACCGAGGAAGAACGCAGCCGGCGCGCGCACGCGCTCGGCGACGCCAAGGTGCGCGAGGCGGAGGAACGCAAGGTCGCCGAGGACGAGGCGCGCACGCGCGCTGCCCGCGATGCGGTCGACCGCACGGAACGCGAGGCCGCAGAGGCACGCAAGCGCGGCGAGGAAGATCGCCGCCGCCACGACGAAGAAACCAAACGCCGGGCCGACGAAGTCGCCAAGAAGCGCTTCGGCGAGGAGGAGGCGAGAGCGAAAGGCGGGGCCACGCCCACCGCCCGCGTCCTGACGCCGGAGGCCGATGACGACGATCGGCGCCCGGCCCGCCGCGGCGCAGGCGGCGCGGTGGCTCGTCCGGCTGCGGCGCCCAAGGCGCCGCGCGCCGGCGCGCCGAAGCAGCGCGGCCGCCTGACGCTGGTGACCGCGCTCACCGCCGACGAAGTGCGTGAGCGTTCGGTCGCCTCGTTCCGGCGCCGCACGCAACGCATGACCGGACATCGCGACACCGAGCAGAAGGAAAAGCTCGTGCGCGAAGTCACGATCCCGGAAACCATCACCATCCAGGAACTCGCCAACCGCATGTCGGAGCGCGGTGTCGACGTGATCAAGCTCATGATGAAGCAAGGTCACATGGCGAAGATCACCGATACGATCGACGCCGACACCGCACAGCTCCTCGCCGAGGAGCTTGGCCACACGGTGCGCCGCGTCGCCGAATCCGACGTCGAGGAAGGCCTGTTCGACGCCGTCGACGATGCCGCGACCTTGCTGCCGCGGCCGCCGGTCGTGACCATCATGGGCCATGTCGATCACGGCAAGACCTCGCTGCTCGACGCGATCCGCCAGACCAATGTGGTGAGCGGCGAGGCGGGCGGCATCACGCAGCACATCGGCGCCTATCAGGTGGCCTCGCCCAAGGGCGGCAAAATCACGTTCATCGACACGCCGGGCCATGCCGCCTTCACGGCGATGCGCGCCCGTGGTGCAAAGGTCACCGATCTCGTGATCCTGGTGGTCGCGGCCGATGACGGCGTCATGCCGCAGACGGTCGAGGCGATCAATCACGCCAAGGCCGCCAAGGTCCCGATGATCGTCGCGATCAACAAGATCGACAAGGCGGACGCCAAGGCCGAGCGCGTGCGCAGCGAGTTGCTGCAATACGAGGTGCAGGTCGAATCGCTCGGCGGCGACGTGCTCGACGTCGAGGTCTCGGCGACCAAGAAGCTCAACCTTGACAAGCTGCTCGAAACGATCGCGCTACAGGCCGAAATCCTCGACCTCAAGGCCAATCCGGACCGGCCGGCCGAAGGCACCGTCATCGAGGCGAAGCTCGACCGCGGCCGCGGCCCGGTCGCGACCGTGCTGGTGCAGCGTGGCACGCTGCGGGGCGGCGACATCGTGGTGGCGGGCGCAGAATGGGGACGCGTCCGCGCGCTCATTTCCGATGCCGGCGTGGCGGTCAGCACGGCGGGTCCCTCGATGCCGGTCGAGGTTCTCGGCTTTACCGGCACGCCCGATGCGGGCGACCGGCTCGCCGTCGTCGGCAACGAGGCCCGCGCCCGCGAGGTGACGGACTATCGCGCACGCCAGAAGCGCGAGCGCCAGGCTGCGCGCCAGACCGGCATGCGCGGTTCGCTCGAGCAGATGATGGCGCAGGTCAAGACCGCGGGAAGCAAGGAATTCCCGCTGATCATCAAGGCCGACGTGCAGGGCTCGCTCGAGGCGGTGATGGGCGCGCTCGAAAAGCTCGGCACCGACGAGGTCGCGGCGCGCGTCATCCATGCGGGCGTTGGCGGCATCACCGAATCCGACGTGACGCTCGCCGAATCCTCCGGCGCCGCGATCATCGGCTTCAACGTGCGCGCCCACAAGGAAGCGCGCGAGGCGGCCGAACGGGCCGGCACCGAGATCCGCTACTACAACATCATCTACAATCTCGTCGACGACGTGAAAGCCGCGATGTCGGGCCTGCTCACGCCGGAGCGGCGCGAGACCATGCTGGGCAACGCGCAGATCCTGGAGATCTTCCAGGTTTCCAAGGTCGGCAAGATCGCCGGCTGCCGCGTCACCGACGGCAAGGTCGAGCGCGGCGCGAATGTGCGCCTGATCCGCGACAACGTCGTCATCCACGAGGGCAAGCTCAGCCAACTCAAGCGCTTCAAGGACGATGCGCGCGAGGTGGTGGCGGGCCAGGAATGCGGCATGGCCTTCGAGAACTACCAGGACATGCGGGCCGGCGACGTGATCGAGTGCTATCGCGTGGAGACGGTGCAGCGCTCGCTCTGAGTCCGAATCTCAGATCGAGGCGGAGCACACTCAACTTTCCCCGTCATGGCTGGGCATAGCCCGTCGAAGACGGGCGTAAACACCCTGGTGTCCCGGCCATCCCGCTTAGGGACATACTGTGCCTTCCTAAGCGGGACGCCCGGCACAAGGCCGGGCATGACGACGCAAATATTTCAGGTCTTGGCTATGCCTAAGCATCATCAACGCGACAAAGGCTCGCCCGCTGCCTCGCAACGCCAGTTGCGCGTCGGCGAACTCATTCGTCACGCGCTTGCCGAAATGCTCACGCGCGGCGACATTCACGACCCGACGATCGAGACGCACATGATCACGGTGCCGGAAGTTGCCATGAGCCCGGACCTGCGGCTTGCCACCGTCTACGTGATGCCGCTCGGCGGACGCGACGCGAAGCCCGTGATCGAAGCGCTCGAGCGCAACAAAAAATTCTTGCGCGGCGAAATCGCGCGGCGCATTAACCTGAAATTCGCTCCTGAGATCCGCTTTCGATTCGACGAACGATTCGACGAGGCAGAACGGATCGAGAAGATTCTGCGAACACCGGCGGTGAAGCGCGATCTCGAAAGCGGCGACGGGGAGCAATGAACGCCCCAGACCCCGCACCGCGCCCGGTCCTCAATCCCGCGCTGCAAGCGCGCGAGGGGAAAGGACAGCGCAAGAGCGAGAAGCGCGACGTGAGCGGCTGGATCGTGCTCGACAAGCCGGTCGGCATGACCTCGACGCATGCTGTCGCGCGCGTCAAGCGCGCTTTCGCGGCGAAGAAGGCCGGACACGCCGGCACGCTGGACCCGCTCGCCTCCGGCGTGCTGCCGATCGCGCTCGGCGAGGCCACCAAGACGGTTCCCTTCGTCATGGATGGCCGCAAGCGCTACCGCTTCACGGTGCGCTGGGGCATCGAGACCGACACCGACGATGCCGAGGGGCGCGCGATCGCGGCAAGCGATGCGCGGCCTTCGGCCGACGCGATCCACGCCGCGCTGGCGAGCTTCACCGGCGCGATCATGCAGGTGCCGCCGCGCTTTTCCGCGATCAAGATCGACGGCGAACGGGCGTATGACCTCGCCCGCGACGGCGAGGAATTCGAGCTTGCCCCGCGAATCGTAGAAATTCATCGCCTCGCCCTGATCGAGGCGCCCGACGCCGACCATGCGGTGCTCGAGGCCGAATGTGGCAAGGGTACCTACGTGCGCGCACTCGCGCGCGATCTCGGGCGCACGCTCGGCAGTGCCGGACACGTCGCGGCGCTGCGCCGCACCCTCGTCGGATCGTTCGGCGAGGACAAGGCGGTCGGGCTCGAGGCGTTGCAGGCCTACGCCGACACGCCGGCCGAGACGCGCGCACCGCGGCCCTCGTTCCTGCTCGGCGTCGAGGCTGGCCTTGACGCCCTGCCGGCGCTCACCGTCAGCACGTCCGATGCGGCGCGTCTCGCCCGCGGCCAGGCGGTCTTGCTGCGTGGACGCGATGCCCCCATGATCGAGGGATGGGTCGCGGTATCGGCCCAGGGATCGCTCATCGCGCTGGCGATGGCCGAAAAGGGAGAGTTGCACCCGCGGCGGATCTTCAATCCGTCGAAGTGACGGGCCTCGGACCAATGTCGTAAATCAGGGCTCGCAGGCCGGCGCTGCCACATTTCACTGGCATCGGGAGCGTTTTTCAGTATATTCCGCCGTGTCGCGCGGGCCCTGATGCCCGCGCGCGGTTCGTTAGGCGACCCGGCTGGACGACATCCCGGCCCTGCCGCCAATCAGCGGAAAGCTCCGGTTTGATCCGACGCTTTTCTGCGTTTCACCAACAAAAGGAAAACCCGATGTCGCTAGCACCGGGCCGCAAGGCCGAACTCATCAAGACCTATGGGACCAAGGCCGGCGACACCGGCTCTCCCGAAGTGCAAGTGGCGATCCTGTCGGAACGCATCACCACCCTGACCGACCACTTTAAAGCCCACGTGAAGGACAATCATTCGCGGCGCGGCCTGCTCAAGATGGTCTCGCAGCGCCGTCAGTTGCTCGATTACCTCAAGCGCACCGATGAGACGCGCTACAAGACCATCATCGAGAAGCTCGGAATTCGCCGTTGAGTTTTTTTCGCGCGCGGCAGTCCGCGCGCGGTGTTGGGCGGGCCATTCGCCCGCCGTTGTGTGGCGACTTTTAAGAGCCGCCGAGTACGCCGGACGGAATGTCCGTCCGGATTAACCGATGGAAGAACGCAAGGCCATGGCAGGATCGCCGGACGCTGTCTCGTTGAGCGCGGATCGCGCGCGCGACAGCGCCTCGCCGTCTTGCTCATGGCTTTCTGTCTTCCGGCAAACCCATGAGAGAAAACCGAAATGTTCGACATCCACCGTGTTGAGCTCGATTGGGGCGGGCGCAAGCTCGTCCTCGAGACCGGCAAGATAGCGCGCCAAGCCGACGGCGCGGTCGTCGCCACCTATGGCGAATCCAAAGTCCTGGCGACCGTGGTCGCCGCCAAGGAGCCGCGCGAGGGCATCGACTTCATGCCCCTGACGGTCGACTACCAGGAGAAGTTCTACGCCGCCGGCCGCATCCCGGGCGGCTATTTCAAGCGTGAAGGCCGCCCGACCGAGCGCGAGACGCTGATCTCGCGCTTGATCGACCGCCCGATCCGTCCGCTGTTCGCCGACGGCTGGCGCAACGAGACGCAAGTGATCGTGACGACGCTCAGCCACGATCTGGAAAACGATCCCGATATCCTGGCGCTGGTCGCGTCGTCTGCGGCGCTGACGCTGTCTGGCGCGCCCTTCATAGGGCCGATCGGCGCCGCGCGCGTCGGCTTCGTCGGCAACGAATACGTCCTCAACCCGACGCTCGAAGAGATGACCGACAGCCAACTCGATCTCGTCGTCGCCGGCACCAAGGACGCCGTGCTGATGGTCGAGTCGGAGGCGAAGGAACTGCCCGAGGAGGTCATGCTCGGCGCCGTGATGTTCGGTCACCGCCACTTCCAGCCGGTGATCGACGCGATCATCCAGCTCGCCGAGAAGGCCGCCAAGGAGCCGCGCGACCTCCACGTCACCGACAACGCCGCGCTGGAGAAGGAGATGCTCGGCCTCATCGAGCATGATCTGCGCGCCGCTTACGCGGTCGCCGACAAGATGGCGCGTCACAAGGCGGTGCATGCCGTCAAGGCCAAGATGACGGCGCACTATTTCCCCGAAGGCGCCGAGCCGAAATACGACAAGCAGCGCGTCTCCGGCGTCTTCAAGGAACTCGAAGCCAAGATCGTGCGCTGGAACATCCTTGACACCGGCAAGCGCATCGACGGCCGCGACGTGAAGACCGTCCGTCCGATCGTCTCGGAAGCTGGAATTCTTCCACGCGCTCACGGCTCCGCGCTGTTCACGCGCGGCGAGACCCAGGCACTGGTGATCGCGACGCTCGGCACCGGCGAAGACGAGCAGTGGATCGACGCACTGGCCGGGACCTACAAGGAAAGGTTCCTGCTGCACTACAACTTCCCGCCCTTCTCGGTCGGCGAGACCGGACGCATGGGCGGCCCGCGCCGGCGCGAAATCGGCCACGGCAAGCTCGCTTGGCGGGCGATCCACCCGGTCCTGCCGGATCACCATGACTTCCCCTACACGATCCGCGTCGTCTCGGAGATCACCGAGTCGAACGGCTC
>PLJS01000041.1 GCA_003140315.1 Hyphomicrobiales bacterium | reverse complement strand
TTTCTGACACAGTAGGACTAGCCAACGCTGTGCCGCCCGCTTGTCGTGGCGCGCGGGCCGCGCCTTGGTCCAAATTCACCCCTCGAAACGAGGGGAGCGGAGCGCCGCGAGGCGCAACCGTAACAATCCGCGCTTGCGAGGCGCGGGCGCGTCTTGCGATCGACGCGCTCGCCTCGCGGCGCTCCACTTGCGGCATTTTTTCGGTGCCGGGTCACGCTTTCGCATGGAGGTTTCCCTCCAAGATCAGCCAGCTCCTGGCGGGGGCGCCGTATTACGCCCCGGGTGAAGTCCCGACTCGCCCGTAGCGCCGGCTGACGAGGCCATCGCGCAGGTTGCCGCACAAGCCAAGCACGGTTTCCGCGCTTGACCCCGGAAGGCTCGGCCTGTTCTCCGGCCGCACCCTCCGGCTTGCTCCATCATTCGAACGTCACCGGTTGACGCCCCTCAGCGAGCAAGGCGCCCCGAAGATAAATGCGGTTTTGGAAGCGGGGATAAATTATTTTTCGCTGTTCTTTCCCTCGCCCGCGAAGCGGGGAGAGGGAAAGAAAGCTACGCATTTCGTCTTCGGATGAGCAGCCATGCGCCGGGCGCGCGTTACGCCGAATTCATGCAACGCAGCTTCGCCGCGCTGGTTGTCCGGGCGGCGCAACTGTCGCGCCGTCACTCTTGGAGAACCACAATGAAGAAGCTTCTTTTGGCTGCGGCCTTTGTCGCGCTCGGAACCGGCGCCGCGATGGCGTTCGGACCAAGCCCCTCGGACGCCGATCCGCCGGGCGCGCTCTTCGCCTCGAAGCCCGGCGGCGTCGATCACGTTCCGTATGCGGTGCAGGAAATGACCGGCGCGCCGGTCGGCCTGAGAATGCACAACGGCATGCGGACCCGGGCGACTGGCCTGCGCGCGCCCGTGCGCTGAACGTCGCCAGACAACGAAAATGCCGGGTCGTGTGACCCGGCATTTCACCGTCTTAAGCCGTCGTCAGGCCGGCCGCGTCTCCATCTCCTCGCCGATGTCGACCGGGTGCGCCATCACCTGGTGCAGCTTCTCGGCGTCGAGCTCGCCTTCCGAGCGGCTGATGACGACGGTCGCGACGCCGTTGCCGATCAGGTTGGTGAGCGCGCGGCACTCGCTCATGAACTTGTCGATGCCGAGCAGGATCGCGATCGACTGGATCGGGATATCGGGAACGATCGCCAAGGTCGCGGCGAGCGTGACGAAGCCCGCGCCGGTGACGCCCGAGGCCCCCTTCGAGGTGATCATGGCGATCACCAGGATGCCGAGCTCCTGGCTGATGCTCAGCGGCGTGTTGGTCGCCTGCGCCAGGAACAGCGTCGCCAGCGTCATGTAGATGTTGGTGCCGTCGAGGTTGAAGCTGTAGCCGGTCGGGATGACGAGACCGACGACCGACTTCGAGGCGCCGAGCCGCTGCATCTTCTGGATCATCTGCGGCAGCACCGTCTCCGACGACGACGTGCCGACCACGATCAGAAGCTCGTCCTTGATGTAGGCGATGAAGCGGATGATCGAGAAGCCGGAGAACCGCGCGATCGCGCCGAGCACCACCAGCACGAACAGCGCGCTGGTCGCATAGAACACCACGACCAGATAGATCAGGTTCCAGAGCGAGCCGAGCCCGAAGGCGCCGACCGTGAACGCCATCGCGCCGAAGGCGCCGAGCGGCGCGACGCGCACGATGATCTTGATGATGCCGAAGAAGATCTTCGCGATCACGTCGATCACGCCCGAGATCTTCTCGCCGACCTCGCCCATGCGCGAGATGGCAAAGCCTGTAAGGATCGAGACGAGCAGCACCTGCAACAGGTCGCCGCGCGCGAGCGCGCCGAAGAAGCTATCCGGCGGGATGATCGCCATCAGATGCGCGACGATGCCATCTTCCTTGGCGCGGTTGACGTAGCTCGCGACCGCCTTCACGTCGAGAGAGGCCGGATCGATGTTGAAGCCTTTGCCGGGCTGCAGCACCTCGGCGACGATAAGGCCGATCACCAGCGCGAAGGTCGACACGACCTCGAAATAGAGGAGCGCCTTGAGGCCGACCCGGCCGACCTTCTTCAAGTCGCTCATCGACGAGATGCCGTGCACCACGGTGCAGAAGATCACCGGCGCGATCATCATCTTGATCAGCGCGATGAAGCCGTCGCCGAGCGGTTTGAGCGCCTTGCCGAGGTCGGGATAGAAGTGGCCGACCAGCACGCCGATGACGATCGCGATCAGCACCTGCACGTAGAGGATCGTGTACCAGGGCTGATGATGCGCGGCCGGCGGCGCCGTGACGGTTGCAGTGGCCATGGACGTGCTCCCCATCGCTTGCAGCAGCGCGAAGGCTGCCTTGCGTTATGGCGAAGTTTGGCATGACGCCGCACGCGGCGGAAGCCCGTGTCCCGCACGCCTCTCGCCGTCACCCTGAGGTGCGAGCCGACAAAGTCGGCGAACCTCGAAGGGCGACGGCGCACATTTCGAGCTTGCGGCCATCCTTCGAGGCGCGCCAAAAGCGCGTTTACGCACGTCTGCGACGCGCTATGGCGCGCACCTTGTATCAAGCAA
>PLJS01000223.1 GCA_003140315.1 Hyphomicrobiales bacterium | reverse complement strand
GAAAAGCTGACGTCGCCCGGCACGTCGACGGCCGGCACCGCGACGGTCGCGATATCGTTCGCGGGTGGCTCCGCGGCTGTGGGCGGCTCCTCGCGAAGGCTGATCGCGGTCTGGAATTCCCGGCGCAGCGCGGCATCGGTCAACAACGTGCTGCGCACGGCCTGCAGGCGAATTCGTAAATCCTGGCCGAAACGCATCGGTCCCAGGGCCGTCTTGTGAGATACCGGCATGGTGCTTCCACCGTCGAACATATCTCCCGAGCAGGGGAGCCTTGACGCGCTCCCGTCGCCCTTGCTCATAAAGCCGGGTCGCCTGTTCGACGAATTTCTCGATTGTCGCTTCGGCCAGTCTCAGGATGGCCGCGCCGAAGCGGTAACCCAGAAAACCAAAGCCCCGTTCGATCTTGCCGATAAACGTTTTGTCCGGGTGCTTTTCGAGACGCAGAGAGGCCCCCAACGGACGACCCAGCGCGACCGCACTTTTTTGCTGGAAGCGAAAGGGAAAATATGCAAAAAACACTCACCGGCCGAACGACGGGGCAGGACGATGTCGATCAACAGTGACACGGCACTCAGCCGCAGAGGCGAGATCCTTTACGCCGCGGCCGGCACGGATGCGGCCGTGATGATGAGCATCGAGGCGGGACGCTATTACGGGCTCAATGCAGCGGCGGCGCGCATCTGGGAACTGTTGGAGAGTCCAAAAACGATCGCCGAGCTCAGCGCGGTTCTATGCGAAGAGTTCGAGATCGAGGCACCGACCTGCGAAGCCGACGTGCTAAAATTCGTCAATGATCTCATCGCCAACGGGATCGTCCATGAAGCTGCGGCGTAAGATCGGGACGTTTCTCGGCATGAGCGGTGCCGACCGCCTGCTGATCTGCGAGGCGATCCTTCTGCTGGCTCTGGCCCGGCTCATCGTTCTGACCGTTCCGTTCCGCTTCATGGCGCCGTGGCTTTCGCGCGCGCCGGAGACGAGCGCCTGCGATGAGGCTTTGTTGTTGCGTGTGCGCATTGCGGTGACCGCGGCAGCCCGCAATGTGCCGTGGAACGCGGTATGCCTGCCGCAGGCCATCGCGGCGAAGGCGATGCTCGCGCGGCGCGGTTGCGGTTCGTCCTTCCATTTGGGTGCGGGTTTCGGCGCGCCGGACAAGTTGATCGCCCATGCCTGGCTGGTGGCGGGGGGTAGAATCGTCGTCGGCGCTGCCGGTATTCGCGACGTGACGTCGATTGCGCGTTTCGGCTGATGTGCGAGCTGGCGGGTCAGGTTGCGGCCTGTCCGCCGCTCTCAGTGTGCGATTCCTCCGCGACGATCCAGATTACCCGCATGATGCGGGCGCTGCGACCGTGCCTTGATCCAATGCATATTCAAGAACGATATGAAATGCTGGCCTTCTGTATGACCCGTGAGTAGCAATGTTTACCTATCTCATCAGTGGTCTGCACGTCTCTTCCGAGCTGGAATTGCCTGGCGCGATTCACGAGGGCTGTCCGGCCGCGGCTGCGGACGTTTCGATCCGCCGCGGTCCGGTGCCGACGGCGTTGGACGGGGCGACCGCCCGCGGGCCGACCTGGGAGATGGCGGGGGAAGTTTTCCTCCTGCGCGTCCCTCGGTTGGCGCGCTTCCGAATTACGGGGGGACGCGACATTGCCGTCGAGATCGAGCCGGGCATCAGCGACCACGATGTCGCGGGTTTCGTCCTGGGAACCGCCTTCGGCATTCTCCTGCATCAGCGCGGCGCGCTTGTGCTGCACGGTGCGGCGGTCGCGAAAGATGGCCGTGCCATCGCGATCTGCGGCGCCTCGGGCGCGGGCAAATCGACGCTGGCCGCCGCGCTCTGCCGCGGCGGCTGCGCGTTAGTCGCCGACGATATCTGCGCCGTTGGCCTGGACGCGAGCCGGCGCCCGATGGTGTTGCCGGACGGACGGCAATTGAAGCTCTGGAAGGAATCGATCGACCGGCTCGATCTCGCAGAACTCCGCGGCGAAGCGGTGCGTCGATCATTCGAGAAATATTATATCGATCCGTCCGCTGCCCGCGCCGAGCCATCGCCGCTTTCGGCGATCTATGTGCTGCGCGAGGCGCGGGCGCCGCTCAAAGCGGGAATCGAAAGCCTGGCGCTGCCGGACGCCGTGCGGATGCTCGACTATGAAGCCTATCGTCCGGGACTTCGCGCCAAGATCGGACAGAAGGCGCAATTGCTTGCGCTTGCCGCCACGACGCTCGGCCACGCCAAGATGTTCCTGCTCATCCGTCCGCGCGGCTTCGAGAAGCTGCAGGACACGGTCGACGAGCTGCAAGTGCATTGGGATTCGCTCGAAAGATGACCGTGCCCTCTCACATCATTTGGCTCGCCTCGTTTCCGAAATCGGGCAATACTTGGTTTCGGATTTTCCTGGCCAACCTGACGAAGGGAGACGCAGAGCCTGCCGATATCAACAATCTGGACGAGCGCGGCGGCATCGCCAGCGGCCGTCACGAATTCGAAGCGGCGACGATGCTCGATTCGGGCCTGCTTTCCCACGACGACATCGATGATCTGCGGCCCCGCGTCTACGCGACGATCGCAGCCGAGGCGAGCGAAGACCGCTGGATCAAGGTGCATGACGCCTATACGACGTTACAGGACGGAGAGCCCTTGCTCGGGCGCAACGTTGCCCGCGCCGCGATCTATCTGGTGCGCGATCCACGCGATGTTGCCATATCGCTGGCCCACCACAACAGTATGGCTGTCGATGGCGCAATAAAGTTCATGAATGCTGCCGACGGCGCCTTCTGCGGCGGCAGCAAGGGGCTTGCGCCACAGCTGCGCCAGAAGCTGACCGGCTGGAGCGGCCACGTGACGAGCTGGCTCGACCAGACCGACGTGCCGGTGCATCTCATGCGTTACGAAGATCTCCAGGCAGCGCCCGCCGAATTCTTTGCCGGTGCGTTGAAGATCGCCGGCCGGTCCGCGGCTCCCGACGACATCGAACGCGCGGTCGGCCATGCCGATTTCAGCGAATTGCAGCGTCAGGAAAGCGAGAAAGGTTTCGCCGAGCGCATGTCGCGCACGGCGATGTTCTTCCGCAGCGGCCGTAGCGGAGGCTGGCGGGAGTCGCTGACGGCCGCGCAGATCGCCGCAATCGAGCAATGCCACGGCGCGGTCATGGCGAGATTGGGGTATCGGGCGGCAAGCGGCTAAGGATGGAGACTTTTCCGCAGCGACGAGCATGTCGCAGGTCCACCCGCCTGTCCAAGGGTGAGCGCTTCCGTCCGGATCGAACGCGATTTGATCGATTAACCGGCAGGGCGCATCGATTTGTGACAGCATGGAGCCTTCCAAATTCCGTTCCCGGCCCATGGGGCTCGCCTATGCGACTGAGTTTCCAATGACCCCGCGCCGGGCGCCCGAATTCCGCCTGTTCAAGGACATCCCCATCCCCCCCAAGGCCCGATGCGATGCGGGGCGTTACCGGCAACTTTCGCTTGTTTTACCGTCAATTTCCAGTAAAAAAGGCTGTCTCGTCGGGCATCTCCGCGGATCATTAGCGCGCAGCTCCCACCGACGGTTGGTTCGTGAACTCCGCATTCCCTCATGGATCGGCGCGAATTGATGGCGGACCCTCATCTGGGACGGCTGATTTCAGACGATGTGTTGGACGCGGCCTATGCGTGGGTGTGCCGCGCCAGACGCGATTATCCGCCAAGCGCAGATATATGGGATTTTCGGCACAGCTGGACCAACGAAAAGCGCCGTCTGAAGGCCGAACTTGCATCAGGGCAATTCCGGTTCGGTCTTCTGGATCGCATCTGCAAATCCGATGGCAGCGAAATCGAACTATGGGCAGCTCGCGATGCGCTGGTCCTCAAGGCGATGAGCGTCGTTCTGGGGGCACTGTTGCCGGTGTCGCCCCGCTGCACGCACATCAAAGGCCATGGCGGTGCCAAGGCTGCCGTGCGGCAGGTACAGGCGCGGCTCGTCGCCAACCGCTTCGTGCTGCGCACCGACGTAAAGTCTTACTATGCCTCCATCGATCATGTGCTGCTGATGGATCGGCTCGCACAGTTCGGACTCGACCGGACGATCCTCAATCTGTGCGGGCAATACTTGAAGCGCACTGCCGAGCAAGGGGGATGGTTTTGGAACCATGAGAGAGGGATTTCGCTGGGATGCCCGTTAAGCCCGCTTATCGGCGCGTTCTTCCTTGGGGATCTCGATGCGAGAATGGCAAAGTCCGGCCTGTTCTATGTGCGTTTCATGGACGACATCCTGGTGCTCGCGCCCACGCGCTCGAAGCTGCGCGGCGCCGTCAGGGCCGTGAACGAGGTATTGGCCTCTCTGCGCCTCGAGAAGCATCCGGACAAGACATTCATCGGCAAGATCGAGCGGGGATTCGACTTCCTCGGCTACCGTTTCGGCTCGCGCGTTCTCGAACTGGCCGAGGCAACCATCGAGCGGTTCATCGAACAGGCAACCCGGCTTTATGAGCAAGGGCGAAGGGAGCGCGTCAAAGCTCCCCTGCTCGGGAGATATGTTCGGCGGTGGCTTGGTTGGGCGATCGGCGGATTTGCGGACTTACATGGCGGAGCCCGCGACCCCACCCGTCCACCAAAAATCACCGTGGGACCGGACATAACGACGATCAGTCTCTCCCGGGCCGGTTGACCCGGAAGGGGGGCTGGCCGGGGGGCCTGCGGGCGCGCGGCCGTGGATCAGGGAACGTGCTCAAGAGAGCGGCCCTTGGTGAAACGTTCCGATAGTGAACTCGAATGCCAGTGGGGTCTTGCCCGATCTGGCCACATCCACCGTTTCTACGATCAAACGCGGGGTGATCCACGGACGGCGAGGTGGACGCGGGATGGGAGTGGCAGCGGACGGTGGCAACGCTGGGGCGGGGATGGATGAGCGGGACATGGGCAAGGAACCTGACTCACACGAGAACAAATGATGCCGCGTGGGTATGGTATAACTCAAGTACAACAAGATATCCATGACCCGGGGGCGTGGGGGGCCGCGGGAGGGGCCGCCGGTGGCCGGATGGATCGCCTCCGCGGGGTGCCAAGAGGCCCCACGAACCAGCCTCGATGGAGAATGAGCCAGCCGCGCGCCACCTACGGCATCCATCGGTCTTCGGGCACCCGACGCAGTCGCGCGACGAGATTTCTCTCGCTCTTCGCTGGCGGACGAGATTTGTTCGGGGGGACGATCGAAAGGGACAGATCGGAATGGCGGTGCTGGAGCATTCGGCGGCGGATGAGACGCGTCAGCGCACTCCTGTGGGCGAAGCCCCACGCCTGGGATTCTTCCGTCGCCGCTTCGGCAAGTGGATCGCGCTCAGCCAATTCGGTTTTCCGTTTTCGGTCGGACCTTATCCCACGCCCGTCGCCCGTTTTCGCGCACTGGCGCGGCGGACGCGATTTGTGCGGAAGGGCCGATTGTTCCGCATGCTTGCCAACATCGCGATGACGCTCGGCTGGCCGTTCGGGGCCTTCTCCACCGCATTGTCAATGCGCGCGCGCATGTGCGAACGCGGACACACGTCGCATGGCGCGGATGGGCTTCTCGATATGTACTATCTCGCCCTTCGCCACAGCATCCCGCCGCTCGAATACGCGCTCTACCGTTTCAATGAGCCGGCGCGGCGCAAGGATAGGCACGAATACGTTTATTGGAACGATCTTCCAGGTCTGGCGGCGTTGAACGAACGCCTTGGGGCAGACAATAGCGACGTGCAGGACAAGGACCGGTTTGCCGAGATTTGCGCCCGCAACGGCTTTGCCCATGTGCCGACGCTCGCCGTGTTCGATCGTGGCCGTCAAGTTTATCCCGCGACGCCGTTCATCCCCGATGCGCCTGAACTCTGGACCAAAGCCCTGCGCCTCAAAGGCGGCGCCGGCGGCGCCAAATGGATCAGAGACGGCGAGGCCTATCGTGACGATCATGGCCGGCGGGTGCCCGCCGCGAAACTCGCCGACGAATTTTCCAAGCAGGATTGCCTCGTGCAGCCCTTCATCAAAAATCATTCCGCTATCGCGTGCGCGACCAATGGCGCGCTGGCGTCGTTGCGCATCGTGACGGGAATGGACGAGCAGGGAGAGGCGGAGTTCGTCGCCGCGCTCATCGCATTGCCGCATGGCGCGCGGGAATCGTCCGTCGCCGGGATTCTTTGCAGCATCGCGCGCGAAAACGGCCGTATCGGACACGCCGCGATGCCGGACGGAGAGCCGGTTACGCAGCATCCCGACACAGGCGCGCCGATCATTGGCATTGATCTTCCATTCTGGCAGGAGAGCGTGGAGCTTGTGCGGCGCGCGCACGCGGCCGCCTTTCCGCGCTTTGCGTTCCTCGGATGGGACGTCGCATTGACAAAAGAGGGGCCGATCCTGCTTGAGACCAATTCGGGCTGGGGTGCGCTCTTTCATCAAATGCTCGACGGGCCACTTGGCCATACCGCCTTCTCGAACCTCGTCAGTCAACATGTGTGAGCCCTCATGCGCTTAATCTGCGGCGTGCTGCATCTGGACGGCGCAAACGCGCGCGAAGAGCTTCTGCGTGCCATGGCGGCGCAGATGGATGTGCCGCGGCTTCGTGCCTCATTGCGTTTATGGCGGGACGGGCCGGTCGGCTTCGCCGTCCTCGATTTTTCCGCGCGCGGTGCGCCGGCCTCTGCGCTGCCTGAGCTCGGCGCAGCGACAATCGCCGCCGATGTGCGGCTCGACGAACCTGTCGCGCTTGGGCGGAAATTGGTCGGCGATGCGCCGGTTACGGAAGATGCGTTGCTTCTGAGCGCGCTCGAACGGTTTAGGCCTTCCGGTCTGGACCGGGTGCTCGGCGATTTTGCCTTGGCAAGCTGGAATAAAACCACCCAGCGCCTTGTCTGTGCTCGGGACGCATTTGGCATCCGCCCACTCGCCTATGTCCACCAGCCGGGCAAGCTCTTTGCATTCGCGTCCTTTCCGAAAGCCTTGCACGGAAGCGGCATCGTGCCGAAGAAAATCGACGAGGAGGCGGTTGCGCGCCGGATGGTGCGCGCCTTCCGTACCGATGATTGCCTCATCGTGGGCATCAAGCGCCTTCCCCCCGCGCATTTCATCGAAGTATCGTGCGAAGGCGTCTCGCTGACCCGCTATTGGCAGATCGACCGCACCGCGTTGGGCACGAAGCGTTGTTCGCCAGACGAGGCCGCACGCGAATTGCGCCGGCTGGTGGACGAGGCAATTAAATGTCGCTTGCCGCGCGGCGGCGAGACCGGTGCGCATTTGAGCGGCGGGCTCGATTCTTCGGCGATCGCAGTTTTGGCGGCGCGGCAGCTGCGCGAAGAGGGGCGTTCCTTGCACGCTTATTCGTTCCTCGATCGGCAACGCAACGACATTACGCTCGAAGACGAAACCGAATTCGTCAAAGCCGTTCTGGAACAGGAGGGCGACATCGCCTGGACGCCCATCCGTCCGCCGGCGGCCTTGCCCGCGCTTGGCGGACCGATGGACGCCGACCAGATGAAGCCGCTCGGCGCGGAGGACCCGGAGAACGCGGTTTGTACGCGCGCCGAGGAACAGGGCGTCGGCCTAGTGCTGTCGGGCTGGGGCGGCGACGAAGGCGCGACCTTCAACGGCAGAGGCACGTTCGCCGAGCTGTTTCTGCGCGGGCGCTGGCGCAGGCTGGTGCGCGAAGTCGCCGCGCTGAAGCGCGAGCGCGGCTGGCCGGCGTTGCGCATTTTCCGCGGCGAGGTCCTTTCCTACCTGTTGCCCGACCCGGTGATGGCTCTTGCCAGGCGCATCGCCGGCAGAAAGGAGCCCAATCTGCTAACATTGTTTGGTCGAACATTGTCAGCCGATGCGCGCCGTCGCCTTGCTGCATCCGGCGACAAAGGACTCAGCATGGCGCCGGATGGACGCGAGAACCGCTGGCGACTGATGACGAGCCCCCACATCACCGAACGCGCAGAGGTCTGGGCCCAGACCGGCGCACGTCATGGTCTGGCCTTCGCATTTCCGCTGCTCGATCGTCGCGTGGTCGAGTTTTCGCTTTCGCTCCCCAGCAAACTTTTCCTGCGCGAGGGCTTTCGCCGCCGTCCTTTTCGCGATGCCATGGCCGACGTGCTGCCGGCGCGTGTGCGGTTGCGACATCAGAAGTATCAGCCGTTTCCGAGCCACATGCTCGATATCGCGGAGAGCAAGGACGAACTCCTCGCGCAAATCGACGCTTATGGGCAAAACGAAAGCGTGTGCCGCATGATCGATCTAGCCTATCTGCGCCGGCTGGTTGAGTCCTTCCCGTCGCCCGAACGCGTGCGCGAGGAAATGCGCGGGGGCGACAACCCCACCGCAGCCGTGTCGCTGATCACGGCGGCAAGCGCACTAGCGGCGGCGGCCTATCTCGAACAGCACGGCGGCGAAGGAACGGCCTCGCCGACCGACCTGCCCCTTCCGAAAATCATATCCGCGCGTAGCGATGATGCAGCCCGGATATAACGGGCGTAGTGGCAATGATTACCCGACATC
>PLJS01000097.1 GCA_003140315.1 Hyphomicrobiales bacterium | reverse complement strand
TGGATCGTCACGTCGAGCGCGGTGGTCGGTTCGTCCGCGATGATGAGCTTGGGATTGCAGGCGAGCCCGATCGCGATCATCACGCGCTGCCGCATGCCGCCGGAGAGATGATGCGGGTATTGTTCAAGCCGCCGCTTGCCATCCGTGATGCCGACGAGCTGCATCAGCTCGACCGCGCGCGCTTTCGCTTGCGTCTCGCTCATCTTGAGGTGGATGAGCAGCGGTTCCATCACCTGCTGCCCGATCGACATGACCGGGTTGAGCGAGGTCATCGGCTCCTGGAAGATCATCGAGATGTCGCGCCCGCGCATCTCGCGCATCTCTTCTTCCGAGAGCGCCAGCAGGTCGCGCCCCTCGAACAGGATGTGCCCTTGGCTTATCCGGCCGGTCTTGGCGAGGAGACGCATGATCGCGAGCGCGGAGACCGACTTGCCGCAGCCGGATTCCCCGACCAGGGCGACGACCTCGCCGCGATTGACCGTATAGGAAATGCCGTCGACCGCGCGGACGGTGCCGCGCGAGGTCTCGAACCGCACATGCAGGTCGCGCACCTCGAGCAACGGCACGGTCGCGCCAGCTCGCGCCGTCTGATCGGTCAGCGTAACCCCCGATTCCAAGCGTCTTGCACGTCTTCTTGTGTCATCCTGGAGGAGGCTATACCTGATAGCCGGCACGGCGGCCAATGGGAAACAGCGGTGGCCGGGCCCGCGACATAACGGCACGACCGGGACTGCGCCGCACTCGAAAACGAGACGGTGAACGATGAATACGTCTTTCTTCGGCGAACTGCTGCAGACCATTTCCGAGCGCGGCCGCGCGCTCATCGACCGCACGCGCGACCGGCGCGGTGACGCCGCGGCACGCTCCGAGAGCTTGGTCGAATTGTGCGAAGAGCTTCTCACCGGGCGCGGCGAGGCCTCGGGCGTCGCACTCGCGCGCGAGATCCTGACCCGCTACGGCGAACTGACCACCGGACCGCGTATCGCCTTCTTCGAGGCGCTGGCAACCCGATTCGGGGTCGACCGCGAGCGCATCGACGCCGCAGTCGAGGGCTGGTGGAAGGCGTCATCGGACGATGCGGCCGCCGAATTGCACGTCGCGGCCGAGCCACGCCGCCAGGAGCTGTTCCGCCGCCTCAACCTCGCGCCGGGCGGCACCGCCGCGCTGGTCGCGATGCGCGAGGACCTCCTCGACGCCATGGTGCATCGCGACGACCTGTCGGCCGTCGACCAGGATTTCGTGCATCTGTTCTCGGCCTGGTTCAACCGCGGTTTCCTGGTACTGCGCCGCATCGACTGGGGAACGCCCGCGATCGTGCTGGAAAAGATCATCCGCTACGAGGCGGTGCACGAGATCGGCGACTGGAACGATCTACGCCGCCGCATCGATCCGCCGGACCGCCGCTGCTACGCATTCTTCCATCCGGCGCTGATCGATGAGCCGCTGATCTTCGTGGAGGTCGCGTTCACCCACGGAATCCCGGGCGCGATCGGCCCGATCCTCGGCCAGGACGGCAATACGCTGGAGCCCGGCCGCGCCGATACCGCGGTGTTCTATTCGATCTCGAATTGCCAGCGCGGCCTCGCCGGCGTCAGCTTCGGCAGCTTCCTCATCAAGCAGGTCGTCGAGGAGGTCTCGCGCGAGTTCCCGCGCCTTTCGACCTTCGTCACGCTCTCGCCCGTGCCGGGCTTCGCGGGCTGGCTCAAGCGCGAGCGCTCAAACGACGCCTCGCTCCTGACGCCTGAGGATCGCGCGCCGCTCGCGGCCCTCGATGCGCCCGGCTGGTGGAGCGATCAGGCGACCGCCGAACGCTTGCGCGAGCCGATGCTCCGCGCTGCGGCGACCTATTTCCTCAGCGCGCGCTCCAAGAGCGGCGCCCCGGTCGACCCCGTGGCGCGCTTCCATCTCGGCAATGGCGCGCGGCTGGAACGGCTCGACTGGCTCGGCGACCGTTCCGACAAGGGCATCGCGCAGTCCTACGGGCTGATGGTCAACTATCAGTACGATCTCGACGACATCGAGAAGAACCACGAGGCCTATGCGGAGACCCGCACCATCGTGGCGGCGAACGCGATCCGGCGGCTGGCCCGCGCGCCGCGGGACTTGGTGAAGGTGTAGGTCTCTCCGCGTTTCCCTCTCCCCGCTGCGCGGGGTGAGGGTCAAGCCTCCCCGATCTCCCGCAAAATCTCCGCCGTGTGCTCGCCAAGCCGCGGCGCGGGACGCTCGGCCGCCATCGGTGCGCCGTCGAGCACGATCGGCGTGCGCACGCCGGGGATTTTTCCGGCCTTCGCAGCCGCGCTCGTCTTCTCGATCCGCATGCCGCGATGGACGACCTGCGGGTCGGCGAACACCTGATCCAGGTTGTTGATCGGCCCGGCAGGCACACCGACGGCTTCGAGCTTGGCGAGCAGGTCATCGCGCTTGAATTTTTGGGTCAGCGTCATCAGGTGCGCGATCAGCACGGCGCGGTTCTTCAGCCGGTCGCTGTTTTTCAGATACTCCGGATTTGTCGCAAGCCCCGGCTCGCCCAGCACCGCGCAGAGCTTGCCGTATTGCGAGTCGTTGCCGGTCGCGATGATGATGTGCCCGTCGGCCACCGGAAAGACCTGATACGGCACGATGTTGGGATGCGCGTTGCCGATTCGCTTCGGCACGACGCCCGACGCGAGATAGTTCATCGCCTGGTTCGCCAGCACGCCGACGGTTGAATCGACCAGCGCGGTGTCGACGTAGCCGCCCTGGCCGGTGCGCTCGCGCCGCTGCAGTGCCGCCAGGATGCCGACCACCGAATAGACGCCGGTGAAGATGTCGGAGACCGGCACGCCGCCGCGGGTCGGCTCGCCGTCCGGTGTGCCGGTCAGGTCCATGAAGCCGCCCATGCCCTGCGCCATCAGATCGTAGCCGGCGCGCCCCGCGTAGGGGCCTGTCTGGCCGAAGCCCGTCACCGAGCAATAGATGAGCCGTGGGCAGTCCGGCGCGAGGCTCTTGTAGTCGAGCCCGAACTTGGCAAGCCCGCCCACTTTGAAGTTCTCGATCAGGATGTCGGACTTCGCGGCGAGCGTCTTTACGATGCGCTTGCCGTCTTCGCTCTCGAAGTCGCATTCGATCGAGCGCTTGCCGCGATTGGTCGAATGGAAATAGGCGGCGCCGAGATTGCCGCCATCGGCGCCTTCTATGAACGGAGGTCCCCAGGCGCGCGTGTCGTCGCCGGTCTTGGACCGCTCGACCTTGATCACGTCGGCGCCGAGGTCGGCGAGAAGCTGTCCGGCCCACGGGCCCGCAAGGATGCGGGCCAGTTCAAGCACGCGGACACCGGCCAACGGACCAGGCACCAACGGATCAGGCATGGGCAGCTTCCCCCGGAAGATCGCGATCGTGGGCCGTGAGTTGCGCCAAGAATTGCGCCAGGAATTGCGCGTTGTGTGGCCCGGCGATCTGGATTTGTCTATAGCCGACAGATTGAACGCGGAGGAGACGATGACTGACGCCAATCGCACCGTGCCGGACGCGGCGCTCGACGTGATGTTTCGCGCGGCGCGCAGTTATGGCGCGTTCACGGATGAGCCTGTCAGCGTCGCGCAACTGCACGCGATCTACGAGATCGCCAAGCACGGCCCGACCACGGCGAACTCGCAGCCGCAGCGCATCGTATTCCTGCGCAGCCCGGAGGCGAAGCAACGCCTCGCGCCCGCGCTCTCGGCGATCAACCGCGAGAAGACGCTGGCCGCGCCCGTGGTCGCGATCTTCGCCTATGACCTGAAATTCTACGAATACCTGCCGCGGTTTTATTGGAACCAGGCGGCGACGAGCTGGTATACGCGCACGCCGGAGCACACCGAGCAGACCGCGTTCCGCAATGCGACTTTGCAGGCCGCCTGTTTCATGCTGGCGGCGCGCGCGCTCGGCCTCGATTGCGGTCCGATGTCCGGCTTCGACAACGCCAAGGTCGATGCGGAGTTCTTCCCCGACGGGCGCTTCAAGTCGAACTTCCTGTGCAATCTCGGCAAGGGCGACGCCGGAAAGCTCCCGCCGGCCAATCCGCGGTTCGGGTTCGAGGAGGTGTGCCAGATACTTTGAGCTTGCGGCGCTTGCTTTCCCTCTCCCCGCGAAGCGGGGAGAGGGTGGCGCGCGCAGCGCGCCGGGTGACGGGCGCCTACACCCTCCCATACACCGGCACGACGCCGCCGCGCGTCACGGCGTTCTGCGGCGAGGCGAGAAACACGATCGTCGCCGCGACCTCCTCGACCTTCGGCCACTTGGCGAAATCCGCCTTCGGCATCGACTTCCTGTTCGCCGGCGTGTCCATCAGCGACGGCGCGACCGCATTCACCAGGATGCCCTCGGCGGCGACCTCCTCACCGAGCGCCGCTGTGAGCGCCGCGACGCCGGCCTTGGCCGCCGTGTAGGCGGTGAGGTTTCCGCCCTGGCGCGGTTCGATCCCCTGGCGCGAGGCGACGTTGACGATGCGCCCGCCCGCGCCGCCGCGGCGGAACGCCACGACCGCCGCGCGGCAGCACAGATACGTTGACACCAGATTGCTCTCGAGCTGCCCCATCAGCACGGCCTTGTCGCTGTCCGCGATCGGCGCGAAGGCGAAACTGCCGGCGATATGGATCGAGGCCCAGAGCGAAAGGGTGCCATAGAAGCGCATGACCGCCGCCTCGTCGGCGAGGTCGCCGAGCGCCATGAGGGCAAGGTTTGTATGGCCCCGGTGCGGAAAGCGCTCGGCTTCCGCGTCGCTGCGATAGGGAACGTGGCAGGTCGCGCCCGCGCCCAGTAGCGCGCCGACGACCGCAATACCGAGTGCGCCGGTCCCTCCGGTGATCACAACGTGCCGATCGCGAAAATCCATGGTGCGCCTCCCTGATCGTGGCGATCTTAGCGCTACCCAATGCGCCGGGCATCCGCCATTCTCTGCCGGGAGCGGAGGAATCACGGCGGGCCATGAGTTTCGATCTCGCCATCATCGGTGGCGGCATCAACGGCGCGGGCATCGCCCGCGACGCCGCGGGGCGCGGCCTGAGCGTGCTGCTGATCGAGCAGAACGACCTTGCCTCAGGAACCTCGTCGAAGTCGACCAAGCTCATTCACGGCGGCCTGCGTTATCTGGAATTCCATGCCTTCAGGCTTGTGCGCGAGGCGCTGATCGAGCGCGAGGTGATCCTGCGTAACGCGCCGCATCTCGCGAAGCCCTTGCGGTTCGTCCTGCCGTATCACGACGGCCTGCGCCCCGCCTGGATGCTGCGGCTCGGACTATTTCTTTACGACCACCTCGGCGGCCGCGACATTCTGCCTGCCACCGAAGACCTCGACCTCACCCACAATGTCGTAGGCCAGCCGCTCAAGCGCATGTTCCGGCGCGGCTTTGCCTATTCGGATGGCTGGGTCGATGACGCGCGCCTCGTGGTGCTCAACGCGGTCGATGCGGCTGAGCGCGGCGCCGTCATCCGTACGCGCACGAAGCTCGTGCGCGCCGACCGCGAGGGGAAGGGATGGCAGCTCGTCCTCAACGCGCGCGGCAGCCGCGAGGTCGTCAATGCGCGCGTGCTGGTGAACGCCTCCGGCGCCTGGGCGCCCGAGGTCGCGCAGAGCCTGTTGCGGCTGCAGACCAGGCCGCATGTCCGCCTCGTCAAGGGCAGCCACATCCTGGTGCGCCGCCTGTTCGAGCATGACAGCGCCTATATCTTTCAGAACGCCGACGGCCGCGTGATCTTCGCTATTCCGTATGAGCGCGACTTCACCCTGATCGGCACGACGGACGAGGATTTCACCGGCGATCCGGGCGGCGCGACCGCGACCGCGGACGAGATCGCCTATCTCTGCCGCGCGGTGAGCGGCTATTTGCGCGATCCGGTCACGCTCGATCAGGTGCTGCATGTCTATTCCGGCGTGCGCCAGCTCTATGACGACGGTGCGCGCAGCGCCAAGGAGCTGACGCGCGAATACGTGCTTGCGCTCGAAGGGCCGCGGGGTCAGGCGCCGCTGCTGACCGTCTATGGCGGCAAGATCACGACCTATCGCCGGCTCGCCGAGGCGGCGCTCCAGAAGCTCAAGCGTTATCTCAAGCCAGGTCCGCGCTGGACCGCGACCGCGCCGCTGCCGGGCGGCGATTTTCCCTGGGACGGCGTCGATGCGCTCGTCGCGCGCGCGCGCGGCCTCTGGCCGTTCCTCACCGAAGCAAACGCACGGCGCATGGTGCGCGCCTACGGCACGCGGCTCGACCGTATCCTCGGGGACGCGCGCAGCCTCGACGACCTTGGGTCCCGCTTCGGCGATGAACTCACCGCTGCGGAAGTGCGCTATCTGATGCGCTCCGAATTCGCCGAGACCGCCGACGACATAGTGTCGCGGCGCTCGAAGCTCTATCTGCATATGACCGCGGATCAGGCGGCGGCACTTGCCCGCTTCATGGAAAACGGCGACAGCCATGTCGCCGCGGCTGAATAGACCGGAGATTCTCGTGCCCACCCACCTTCTCGCGATCGACCAGGGCACGACATCGACGCGCGCCTTCCTGTTCGACGGGGCGCTCAGCCCCGTCGGATTCGCGCAGCTCGAATTCCCCCAGATCTATCCCGCGCCGGGACACGTCGAGCACGACCCGCAGGGCATCTGGACCACCTCGGTCGCGACCGCGCGCGCCGCCATGGCGAGCGGAGGGGTCACGGCGCGCGACGTGGCGGCGATCGGCATCACCAACCAGCGCGAGACCGTGATTTTGTGGGACCGCGCGACCGGAAAGCCGATCCACAATGCGATCGTCTGGCAGGACCGCCGGACGGCGGACGCCTGCGCCGCGCTGCATCGCTCCGGCCACGAGCCGATGATCACCGAGCGCACTGGGCTCCTGCTCGACCCGTATTTCTCCGCGACCAAGATCGCCTGGCTGCTCGACAATATCGAAGGCGCGCGCGCCGCCGCCGAAGCCGGCCAGCTCGCGTTCGGCACGATCGATACGTTCCTCTTGTGGCGCTTCACCGGCGGGCGCGTGCATGCGACCGACGCCACCAATGCGGCGCGCACGCTGCTGCTCGATATCCGCACCGGGCAATGGGACGAGGATCTGCTCAAGCTGTTCCGGATTCCGCGCGTGCTGTTGCCCGACGTGCGCGATTCGGATGCCGATTTCGGCACCACCGAGCCGCAGCTTCTGGGCGGCGCGGTGCGCATCTCCGGCATCGCGGGCGACCAGCAGGCCGCGACCGTCGGCCAAGGCTGCTTTACGCCCGGCATGATCAAGGTGACCTACGGCACCGGCGGCTTTGCGCTGCTCAACACCGGGGATACGCCGGTGAAATCGAACAACCGGCTGCTCACCACCATCGCCTACCAGCTCGACGGTAAGCGCACCTATGCGCTCGAAGGCTCGATCTTCATTGCCGGCGCCGCCGTGCAATGGCTGCGCGACAATATGCGGCTGGTTGCGACAGCGGCGGAAACCGGAACGCTCGCGGCCGCCGCCGATCCGGCCGACATGGTCTACATGGTGCCGGCCTTCGTCGGCCTCGGCGCGCCATGGTGGGATGCCGATGCGCGCGCAGCGCTCTTGGGGCTCAGCCGCAAATCGGGCGTGCCTGAGATCGCACGCGCGGCGCTCGAATCGGTCGGCTACCAGACGCGCGACCTGCTCAACGCGATGCGCGCCGACTGGCCCGCGGCCGAGGGCGCCGGCACGGTGCTGCGCGTCGACGGCGGCATGTCGGCGAGCGACTGGACGATGCAGTTCATCGCCGACATCCTGGACGCGCCGGTCGACCGGCCGGCTTTCATGGAGACGACCGCGCTCGGCGCGGCGTATCTGGCGGGCCGCAATGCCGGCGTCTGTCCCGACCTCGACGGATTTGCCGCGACCTGGCGCGCCGACCGGCGCTTCGAGCCGAGGATGGACAGTGCGATGCGCGAGCGCAAATGGCACGGCTGGCAGGATGCCGTGCGACGCACATTGACGCACCGTTAATCCTACGCTCCGTCGAACCTGCCGCCGCGAGGCGATTGCGGAAAATTGTCGGGATCGGCTTTACGCCGCTCATACGCGCGCTGATTTAACGTCCCACGGCATCGCGGGCACGTGTCCTGCGATGAGGGAACGCGCAGTCATGCCATCGGCCGAGACGAACCGGATCGACAAGCTGATGCAGTCGATCACCGTGCTGGTGGTCGACGACAACCAGTACATGCGCAAGGTCATCCGCAACATTCTGGTGAATATCGGGGTCAAGAACATCCTTGAGGCGACCGACGGCAGCGCCGGCCTCGAAGCGATCCGCATGTTCGCGCCCGACATCGTGATCGTCGACTGGGAGATGCCGATCCTCAACGGCGCCGAATTGGTGCGCATGGTGCGTTCGCCCGGCGTGTTTCCGATCCCGGACGTGCCGATCATCATGCTCACCGGCCATGTCGAGCGCTGGCGCGTCATGGAAGCCACACGCCTGGGCGTCAACGAGTTCCTGAAAAAGCCGATGTCCGGCAAGGCGCTGCTCGACCGCATGGTCGCGATCCTGACCCGGCCGCGGCCGATGGTCAGGCTCGGGGACTACTACGGCCCCGAGCCGCGCCGGCTGTTCCACGAATCCGCGCCGGTCGCGCCCGGCCGTCCGCCGGCGCCACTGGCGTTGCCGGCGCCGCAGGCCGTGGAGAGCGCGGTCGCCTGACGCGAGCGCTTCGCACTCCACGCCGAAATGCTTTAGCTTGGCGCCGCGGCGAATCCCGTCCGCTTGGGACGAACGGCAGCGATGGCGGCGCAGCCACTGGTCACGTTCGATCGGGTCACCAAGCGGTTCGGCGACTTCACCGCCATCGATGACTTGACCCTCGATATCTTCGAGCGCGAGTTCTTCGCGCTGCTCGGGCCTTCGGGCTGCGGCAAGACCACGCTGTTGCGTCTGCTGGCGGGCTTCGAGGCGCCGGACGAGGGCCGCGTGCTGCTCGGGGGTGAGGACCTCGCCGGCGTTCCGCCCTACCGCCGGCCGGTCAACATGATGTTCCAGAGCTACGCGCTGTTCCCGCATCTGACCGTCGCCGGCAATATCGCGTTCGGCCTGAAGCAGGACCGGCTGCCGAAGGCCGAGATCGCCGAGCGCGTCGATGAGATGCTGGCGCTGGTGCAGCTTGGGGCTCTCGCGCAACGCAAGCCCGATCAATTGTCCGGCGGGCAGCGCCAGCGCGTGGCACTCGCGCGTTCGCTCGCCAAGCGTCCGAAAGTGCTCCTCCTCGACGAGCCGCTCGCGGCGCTTGATCGCAAGCTGCGCGAGGAGACCCGTTTCGAGCTGAAGGAATTGCAGGCGCGCCTGGCGACGACATTCGTGATCGTGACCCACGACCAGGACGAGGCGATGACGGTCGCCGACCGTATCGCCGTGATGGACCACGGCCGCATCGCCCAGGTCGGAGTGCCGGCCGAGATCTACGAGCAGCCGAATTCGCGCTGGGTCGCGGAGTTCGTCGGCGACGTCAACCTGATCGAGGGACGCGTCACGACGGTCTACCCCTCCTTCGTCCTGCTCGAACGCGACGGTCTGCGGCTGCGCGTCGCCGCGACCGCCGTGGTGTCGCCGGGCACGACCGCGTGGGCGGCGCTGCGCCCGGAGAAGATCAGCATCGCCCATGAGGCTTCCGACAGCGCCGAGAACGGCGCGGCCGGCATCGTGACCGACATCGGCTATCTCGGCACCGTGTCGCGCTACAAGGTGCGGCTCGATTGCGGGCTCGTCGTCGAGGCCGCGATGATGAATGCGTCGCGCCGCGCATCGCAGACCATCGGCGTCAACGATCGTGTGTGGCTGTCATGGACGCCGGAAGCCGGCGTGTTGTTGACGCGATAGTCTTTTCCCTCCCTCGCTCGCGGGGGAGGGTAGGGTGGGGGACATGAGCAAGACGACCAACACCCGGAGCAGCCGCCTCATCGTCCTCGCGCCTTACGCGTGGCTGGTTCTGTTCTTCCTTGCGCCGTTTCTCATCGTGCTCAAGATCAGCCTGTCGCAATCGACGCTGATGCAGCCGCCGTATGCGCCGCTGCTCGCGCTCGATGCCGGCTGGCAGGGCCTGAAGGATTTCTTCGGAGCATTGTCGCTCGACAATTATGCCGCGCTGTTCACCGACGCGCTGTATCGCCGGTCGTATCTGAAAAGCCTCGAGGTCGCGGCCGTGTCGACCGCGATCCTGCTGTTCATCGGCTATCCAGTCGCCTACGCCCTCGCGCGCGCGCCGCGCCGCTGGCAGGCGATCCTCGTTCTCCTCGTCGTGCTGCCGTTCTGGACCTCATTCCTGATCCGCGTCTACGCATGGATCAACATCCTGCAGCGTGACGGCCTGCTCAATGACGCGCTGCTCGCGCTCCACATTATCGACCGGCCGACGACGTGGCTCGCGACCGACAGCGCGGTCTACATCGGCATCGTCTATTCGTATTTTCCCTTCATGGTGCTGCCGCTTTACGCGACGCTCGAGCGAATGGACGAGAGCCTCCTTGAGGCCGCTGCCGATCTCGGCGCGCCGCCCTGGAAGACGTTTTTCCTGGTCACCGTGCCGCTCTCGCTGCCCGGCATCGCCGCCGGAGCGCTGCTTTGCTTCATCCCGATCACCGGAGAGTTCGTCATGCCCGATCTGCTCGGGTCGTCGGCTACGCTGATGATCGGGCAGACGCTGTGGACCGAGTTCTTCGGCAACCGCGACTGGCCCGCCGCCGCCGCGCTTGCGGTCGTTCTGCTCGTCATCCTGGCCGGGCCGATCCTTCTCTATCAACGGCGCGAAGCGCGCGCGCTGGAGCGCCGCTGATGCGCCGGTTGAGCACGATCAATATCGCGGCGCTCGCGCTCGGCCTGGCGTTTCTCTATCTGCCGATCGCCGTGCTGGTGATCTATTCGTTCAATGGCTCGCGGCTGGTCACGCTCTGGGGCGGCTGGTCGCTGCGCTGGTATGGCGAGCTCTTCCGCGATGCCGCGATGCTCGAATCGGCCGCGATCTCGCTCCGCCTCGCGCTGATCTCGGCGAGCGCTGCGACCGTGCTCGGCACGCTCGCGGCGCTTGCGTTGGCGCGCGAGCGCTTCCACGGTCGTCTGCTGTTCGCCGGCATGGTCTACGCGCCGCTCGTTATGCCCGAGATCATCACCGGCCTGTCACTGCTGCTGCTGTTCGTCGCGTTCAACTTCGAGCGCGGGTTTTGGGCGATTGCGGTCGCGCACACGACGCTGACCCTGAGTTTCGTCGCCGTGATCGTGCAGTCGCGGCTTGCGACCGTCGACCGCAGCCTGGAAGAGGCCGCGATGGACCTGGGCTGCCCGCCGCTGCGCACGTTCCTCACCGTCACGCTGCCGCTGATTTGGCCGGCCGTCGCCTCTGGCTTCCTGCTTGCCTTCGCGCTCTCGCTCGACGATCTGGTGATTGCGAATTTCGTGACCGGTCCCGGCGCGACGACGCTGCCGATCCGCATCTATTCGGAAGTCCGCCTTGGCGTGAAGCCGGAGATCAATGCCGTATGCACCATCATGATCGCCGTGGTCGCGACCGGTCTCGTGATCGCGTCGCTGCTCACCAAGCGCTCGCAAGCGCGCCAGGACCGCGGCGCCCTGGGAGCGAGGCTTTGACGCTACTGCGCCGGCGGCGGGGGAGTGGCGGCAGCCGCGGGCGGCAGTTCGACCGGCTCGGACGTGGCGGCGGCCGGGGCCGGACCAGCCGGTACCGGCGTCACCGCGCCGTCGCGGCTCAGCCGCTCGATCACGTCGCGCACGGCATCGCGCGTCTTGCGGTCGCGCACCGCGTCGAGCAGCGGCGCCGCCGCATTGGAGCGGCGGATCAGGCTGCGCGCGTCGGGCAGCACGATCGGATCGTCCCACTGGCCCTGCACCACGAACGGCAGCTCGAAGGCGGTCGTACCGTCATTGGTCGACACCAGGGATGCGGTGCCCTTGAGGTCGAGCTCGCGCGATGGGATCGAGGCGAGGCCCGCGAGTTTGAGCTTGACCGGCCCGCCTTCCAGCAACACGTCCTCGACGCTCGCGATCCCCTGCGTGATGCGCAGCATCACGGTGAGCTTGTCGAACGGCGTGCGCCCGCGGCGGAAATCCCCGCCGATGGAGAGCGGCCGCTGTTCCAGCCGCTTGAGCAGCTGCTCGACGTTGAAGCCGCCGAGCGCGCCCTCCCGCGCCGTCAGGATGGTGGTGCCGGACAATGTCTGCGTGAACGCGAAAACGGTGTCGCCGCTTGCGTCGAGCGCGAGCGCGATGTCGCCCTTGCCTTCGAGCCGGCGGATGCCGAACACCTCGCCGAGGCAGGTCTCGAGATCGACGTCGTTGAACTGCAGCAGCGCCTTGACGTCCGCGCCGCTGTCCGCCTTGGCGAGCAGCACCGATCCCTTGAGCACGCCGCCGAATGCCTGCGCTTCGCCGATCGCGAATGTGAGGCGGCCGTCGCGCAGGTTCGCCGCGACGCCGGTGCGGCCGAGCCGCACATTCCCCACCGTGATGCGCGCGGCCGAGAGCCGCAGATCGAGGTCGAAGTCGGTCAGCCCGCCCATCGCGATCGACCGGCGGCTCCAGTCGCGGTCGCTGCGTATCACCTCGACGGTCGAGACATAAGGACTGAGGTCGAGCGTGTCGGCCGCGAGCGTACCCTTCACGGTCACGCGCGGCTCGCTGCTGAACGAGAGCACGCCTTCCGCCGAGTTGCCGTCGAGCTCGATGTTGACCTGGGTGAGCGCGAAGGTGCCGCCGATCAGGCTGGTCTGTGCCTTGAGCGCGAACAGCCCGAAGCCTCCGCCGGGGAGCGGCTGGCGCCCGGCCCAGCGCAACGCCTGGCGCAGCGAGGCGCCGTCCGCCGAGAGCGTGCCTTCAACCTTGAGCGACGCGAGGTAGCTCATGTGGCCGTCGAAGGCGAGCTTGAACGGGCTGCCGGCGAGCCGCACCTTCAGTCCGGAGCGCTCGCCCGTGAGCGCGGCGAGCAAGTCCGCCGCGCTGGCGCTCAGATCGAACGGCTCGTCGTGCCACACGAACCGGCCGGTCGCCGTGAGGCTGCGCGCGATCGAGGGCCAGGCGAGCGAGACTTCGACGTCGCTCAGCGTCTCGGAGATGCCGTGCGCCGCGTCGCTGATCTCGATGGTCCCGCCGGACATGCGGACCTCGGACAACGATATCACGTGGTCGGATTGCTTGCCGCCGCCCTTCAGCGTGCGCGCGAGGGTCGCGGTGAGGCTCGCCCAATTCGAGCTGCCGTCGGGCTCCAGGCTGATGATGACGCGCGGCCGCGTCAGCGCCATGTCGGCGGTTTCGATCCGGCCGAACAGCAGCGGTAACAGGCTGAGCTTGGCGGTCAGCCGGTCGGCCGCGAGCGCGGGCCTGCCGTTATGGTCGTCGCCCAACACCACGTCGGTGAAGCTCACCGACGCGCTCGGGAATAGCGACACCGAAACGTCGCCGCGCACCACCGGCTCAAGCCCGGTGACGCTGCGGATCTCGGCGATCACGGCGCGCCGCACCGTTTCGGCCGGAATAAAGGACGACACCACGACGAGCGTGACGATGCCGCCCGCCAGGATGGCCGCGAGGGCAAAACTCAAGCGCTTGAGGCCGGTGGCGGCGGGCACGACGGTTTCCGGTAAGAGGGGCGCAGTCGGCCGGTGCGACTATAGCCGCCGGCGACTCTTGCGCAACCTTGGGCGGCCTTCATGACCCTTTCGTGGCGCCGCAAATTGCGGCGCCCGTACGGCCACCTCAGTGCACGTTATGCAGGTTCGGCGCGACTTTGTAGCTCGCGGCGGTCTTCTGTTTGATCTCGTCGAGCGTGACGCCGGGCGCGAGCTCCTTCAACGTCATGCCGCCGCCCTTGCGGTCGATGTCGAACACGCCGAGATCGGTGATCACCATGTCGACGACACCCGCGCCGGTGAGCGGCAGGTTGCACTTGTGCAGGAGCTTCGGATCGACGCTGCCGTCCTTCGCCTTCGCCGAATGCTCCATGATCACGACGACTTTCTTCACGCCGGCGACGAGGTCCATGGCGCCGCCCATGCCCGTGACCATCTTGCCGGGGATCATCCAGTTCGCGAGATCGCCCG
>PLJS01000029.1:19196-19416 GCA_003140315.1 Hyphomicrobiales bacterium | reverse complement strand
ATGTTGCAGACGATGGCGCGGTCTTTCATCTTGCGCATGTGCTCGATGGTAATGATGTCTTTATTTCCGGTCGCCGTGACGAAGATGTCAGCCATCGGCGCGGCGTCTTCCATCGTGACGACCTGATAGCCTTCCATCGCGGCCTGCAGCGCGCAGATCGGATCGACCTCGGACACCATCACGCGGCAGCCGGCCTGGCGCAGTGACGCGGCCGAGCCTT
>PLJS01000029.1:0-19177 GCA_003140315.1 Hyphomicrobiales bacterium | reverse complement strand
ACCGAGTCGTTGACGTTGATGGCGGGCCACAGCAGCGTGCCGGCCTTCTGCATGTCATAGAGGCGGTGCACGCCCGTGGTCGTCTCCTCGGAGACGCCCCGGATGTTCTTGGCGATCTCGGCGAAGTAGCCCTTCGGCTTTTCCTTCAGCGTCTTCTTGAGCAGCGCGAAAAAGACCTCCTCTTCCTCGGAACCAGGCTTGTCGAGGAACGCAGTGTCGCCGTTCTCGGCGCGCACGCCGAGGTGGACGTACATGGTGGCGTCGCCGCCATCATCGAGGATCATGTTGGGCGTGCCACCACCATGCCACTCGAACAGCTTGGCGGTGTAGTCCCAGTAATCCTTCAGGCTCTCGCCTTTGATGGCGAACACCGGCACGCCGGCGGCCGCTATAGCAGCGGCCGCATGATCCTGCGTCGAATAGATGTTGCACGAGACCCAGCGCACGTCGGCGCCGAGCGCGGTCAGCGTCTCGATCAGCACCGCGGTCTGGATCGTCATGTGCAGCGAGCCGGCGATGCGCGCGCCCTTGAGCACCTGCTTGGGGCCATATTCCTCTCGGGTCGCCATCAGACCGGGCATCTCGGTCTCGGCGATATTGATTTCCTTGCGGCCGAATTCGGCAAGGCCGATGTCTTTGACGATGTATTCGGACGCTGCTTTGGCGGTCATGACGGTCCCTGAGTGGCAATGGAAAAGACGGCGCGGCCGGAAAGCCCGCGCGCCCGCGGCGTGCCTATAGCAGGGGCGGCGGAGAGCGGCAAGAAGGATATAAAGATATCTTTATATGTGATCCAGGGTGTTCCGGGCGCGGCGCAGCACGAAGTGGTGCGCTGCTGATCCGGGACCCCGGCTCATAATTCGACGCACGGAAACCGGGGTCCCACATCTGCGATGCACCGCTTCGCGCTGCATCGCGTGCGGGACAAGGGCTACCTCGCATCCGCCTGCTCCCGCAGCCCCTCAAGCCGCAGCCATTCGTCCTCGGCTTGCGCAAGTTCAGCCTGCGCCTTGGCGAGCGCCGCCGAGGCCTTATCGAAGCCGGCACGGTCGCGCGCGTAAAGGCCCGGATCGGCTACGGTTTTTGCAAGCTTCTCGATCTCGGACTCGAGAGCCGAGATGCGGACGGGCAGAGTTTCGAGCGCGTGCTTGTCCTTGAATGACAGGCGGGCCTTCGCAGGCACGACCGCCGCTCCGGCCCTCGCGCGCGGCGGTTTTGTTCCGCCTTTCGCGGCCGCCTTCGCCGCCACGCCCGCGCCGCGCCGCGCCACCATGTCGGTGTAGCCGCCCGCATAGGCGTTCCAGCGCCCTTCCCCCTCGGCGACCACGACGGCCGTGACGGTGCGGTCGAGGAAATCGCGGTCGTGCGAGACGAGCAGCACCGTGCCCGGATAGTCGTCGATCATCTCTTCGAGAAGATCGAGCGTTTCGAGATCGAGATCGTTGGTCGGCTCGTCGAGCACCAAGAGGTTCGAGGGCCTCGCCAGCGCGACCGCGAGCGTGAGGCGTCCGCGCTCGCCGCCGGAGAGCCTGGAGACGGGCGTGCCGGCCTGCTCGGGCGCGAACAGGAAGTCCTTCATGTAACCGATGACGTGGCGGGTCTGTCCGCCGACGAACACCGCGTCGCCGCGCCCGCCGGTGAGCGTATCGCGCACCGATTTCGCCGGATCGAGCGCGTCGCGCCGCTGGTCGAGCGTCGCCATCTGCAGATTGGCGCCAAGCGTGACGGTGCCTTCGTCCGGCACGAGCTCGCCGGTCAACATCTTGAGCAGCGTCGTCTTGCCGGCACCGTTCGGCCCGACAAGGCCGATGCGGTCGCCGCGCTGGATACGGATCGAGAAGTCGCGCACGATCGGGGTTTCGCCGAAGCTCTTCGCGATGCGGTCGGCCTCGACGACGAGCTTGCCGGACAACTCGGCCTCGCTCACCGCCATCTTTACGCTGCCAAGCGCGCCGCGATGCTCGCGGAAAGTCTTGCGCAGGTCGGCGAGCTGGCCGACGCGGCGCATGTTGCGCTTGCGCCGAGCGGTCACGCCGTAGCGCATCCAATGCTCCTCGGCGACGATTCTGCGGCCGAGCTTGTGCTGATCACGCTCTTCTTCCTCCAGCGTCTGGTCGCGCCACGCCTCGAAGTCGGCAAACCCGCGCTCGATGCGCCGCGTGATGCCGCGATCGAGCCATACGGTCGCGCGCGACAGCCGCGTCAGGAACCGCCGGTCGTGGCTGATCAGCACGAGAGCGGAACGCAATCCGGCCAGCTCGCTCTCCAGCCATTCGATCGCGGGGAGATCCAGATGGTTGGTCGGCTCGTCGAGCAGCAGGATGTCGGGCTGCGGCGCGAGCACGCGCGCAAGCGCGGCGCGGCGCGCTTCCCCGCCCGAAAGCCGCGCCGGCTCCTCGTCGCCGGTGAGACCGAGCTCATCCAGCAGCGAGCGGGCGCGGTACGGATCGTCGCCGGGCGCAAGGCCCGCCTCGACATAGTCGAGCACGCTATCAAAGCCCGTAAGATCCGGTTCCTGCGCGAGATAGCGGATGGTGGCGCCGGGCTGCGCGAAGCGCGCGCCGCGGTCGGCTTCGACGCCCCCCGCCGCGATCTTGAGCAAAGTCGACTTGCCCGATCCGTTGCGCCCGACGAGGCACACGCGCTCGCGCTCGCTGATCGACAGCTCCGCGCCTTCGAGCAGCGGCGTGCCGCCGAAGGTGAGGTGGATGTCCTGGAGGGTGAGGAGGGGTGGGGGCATCGAACATTCTTCTTTTTCACCTTGCCCCGCGAAGCGGGGAGAGGTCGGAACGCCAAAGGCGTTCCGGGAGAGGGGTGTTTCCAAAATGCGAAGACCCCTCTCCCGGCTCACGTCTACGCTGCGCTTCGACGGTTCGCCACCCTCTCCCGCAAGCGGGAGAGGGGAAAGAAAGAGCTCATTCCTCCTCGCCGAACTTGCTCGACACCAGCGCATCCAGCGCGTCGACCACCTCGGCGGCCTGAGGCCCGGTCGCCGTCACGTTGATCGACGTGCCGATCCCGGCCGCCAGCATCATCAGCCCCATGATCGAATTGCCGCCGGCGCTCTCGCCGCCGCGCCCGACCGTCACCTCGGCGTCGAACTTCTCGACCGTCTGCACGAACTTGGCCGAGGCGCGCGCGTGCAGGCCCTTCTCGTTGACGATCTTCAGGACGCGGGTGACCGCGCCGGTGCGCGAGGCGGGGCGGATTGGCGAACTGTCGGGCGAATCCGGCGGAGTCATTTCCCGGCGAGCACGCGGCTCGCGACGGTGATGTATTTCTTGCCCGCCTCCTGGGCGGCGGCGACCGCCTTCTCCAGCGGACAGTCGTCGCGGACCTTGGCGAGCTTCACCAGCATCGGCAGGTTGATGCCGGCCAGCACCTCGACCTTGGGCCGGTTCATGACCGAGATCGAAAGGTTGGAGGGCGTGCCGCCGAACATGTCGGTGAGGATCGCGACACCGTCGCCGGAATCCGCGCGCTTTACCGCCTCGATGATGTCATGGCGGCGGCGCTCGACGTCGTCGTCGGGCCCGATGGTGATGGTCTCGATCTGCTCCTGCGGGCCAACCACATGTTCCAACGCCGAACGGAACTCGATGGCGAGCCGCCCGTGGGTGACTAGAACGAGACCAATCATTGGAAGCCGAAACTCCTCGCGGGCACGCCCCCGGACGCGCCGCACGAAAGGGCGCCATTCATGACCATGTCGCGCCCCAAAGCAAGGGGGTGTCTCGCGTTTGCGAAATAAATTTTGCAGTGCGGAAAGAAAGTCAGATCGGTGCCCTTAATGGCCGGAATCCGCGCTGCGCAGTGCAGCAATCAGCATTGGGAGCGCTTTCCGCCGGGGCGCGACCGCTAGTCGCGGCAGGGCGATGCCGGCAAGACTTGATTCGCCCGACGGGGGAAGCCGCTCGGCATCGGCCGCATCGAGGTCTACCAGGAGCCCGACCACCGCGAGCGGTTCGAACGGCACGCGCCGGATCCCGAGCCCCCTTAGCTCGATCAGGCCGGCGAGCGTTTCGGCGGGCCGCACCAGAAGGCGTCCATGCGCCGCCTCGACGTGGACGCGATCGTCGCCGACGAGGCGAGCAAAGCGGATCAGGCCGGTCTCGGCGGCCTGGATCAGCGCATAGGCGAGCGACGACTTGCCCGAACCCGCCGACCCTCGGATCAGCACGGCGTTTCGCCCGGTCAGAACCGCCGAGGCGTGGATGGTCGCTGGCAAGGTCACATCGCCGGCAGGCGCACGATGAAGCGTGCGCCGAGCACTTTTGGGCCGTCCGGTCCGGCGGCCGCGGCGACGCGATTTTGCGCCGCGATCCGCCCGCCGTGGGCCGCGATGATCTGGCGCGAGATCGACAGGCCGAGCCCGGAGTTCTGGCCAAAGCCCTGATGCGGCCGGTCGGTATAGAAACGCTCGAAGATCTTCTCTAGCGCGTCCGGCCGGATGCCGGGACCGTCGTCGTCCACGGTGATCTCGACCGCGTTGCTGCGCAGCCGGCGCGCCGTGATGCGCACCGCGCCGCCGGGGGCCGAGAACGAGCGCGCGTTTTCGATGAGATTGTCGACCACCTGCCCGAGGCGGGAGTCGTGACCCGGCACGATGAAGGTCTTCGGGCCGCCGCCCTCGAATGCGAGCGTCACGTTCACGCCGTCGTCGCGGCGCACCTCATTGGCGACCGTGACGACGGTCTTCAGGAGCCGCATCAGATCGACCGGCGAGGCGTCCTGGCGCTGCAACTCGGCATCGAGGCGGCTCGCGTCGGATACGTCGGAGATCAGCCGATCAAGCCGGCGCACGTCGTGCTCGATCACGCCGAGGAGGCGCGCGCGGCTCTCCGGGGTCTTGGCAAGCGGCATCGTTTCCACCGCCGAACGCAATGAGGTGAGCGGATTCTTCAGCTCGTGCGCCACATCCGCCGCGAAGCTCTCGATCGCCTCGATGCGGCTGTAGAGCGCGCTCGTCATATCTCGTAAGGCACCAGACAATTCGCCGATCTCGTCGCGGCGCGTGGTGAAGTCGGGAATCTCGACCCGCGCCTTGATGCGGCGCCGCACGCTTTCGGCGCTCTCGGCGAGCCGCCGGACCGGCCCCGCGATGGTGCGGGCGAGCAACATCGAGAGCAGCACCATCACGCTCGCCAAGACCAAAAACAGCGTCATCACCTGCAGGCGTTCCGCCGTGACGGCGGAGTCGATGTCGCCGCCCTGCGTCGAGAGCAGCAGCGCGCCGCGCACGGCGCGGAAGCGCTGCACCGGCACGGCGACCGAGACGATGATTTCGCCGCGCTCGTTCATGCGCTGCGCGCTCGCCTTGGTGCCGTTGAGCGCCTGCGCGACCTCCGAATAGCTCTTGCCGTTCTCGGCGCCGAGATCGCGGTAGAGCGGCAGGTCGCCGCGCGTGAGCCACGTCTTGACGGCGAGCCAGACGCGCTCGGCGAGGCTCGGCTTCTCGTCGGCCGGTGCCGGCAGGTCGAAGCGCAAGACGTCGCCGCGTCCGTAAAGATTGCGGCTGTCGAGCAACAGGATGCCGTCGCGGTCGTAGATGCGCGCGCGCGTCTTGGTCGGCGACACCAGGCGGCGCAGCACCGGCGCGACCCGCTCGGGATTGATCGGAAAATCGAGCGCGGAGAGCATCTCCTCCGGCGGTCCGTAGCTCTCGCCGGTCTGCAATTCGAGCAGCTTGTCGGGATCGATTGTGATCGTGTCGGTCTCGACCGTCGCGGACGCGGCGATCGCGCCGGCGATGATCTCGCCCTGCACCAGAAGGCTCTGCGTGCGCGCCTCGATCAGGCCGGCGCGGAACTGCGAGAGATAGAGGATGCTGACGACGAGAGCGAGCAGGCCCGCGATGTTGAGGCTGACGATGCGCCGCGTCAGGCTGGACGAGCTTTGCGCAGCAAGGAAATAGCCCGCGTGGCGAATCCCGCCGAACATCCGGCGCAGCACGCCGACCTTCTCGACACGCACCGGCGCCTCGCCCGAGGTGTCCATCTCGGCGACGGTCGCTGGCATGTCGGCGGTGCGATCGAGCACGTTGAGGTTCAAGTCCGCTGGTCGAAGCGCGCCCCAAAAACGTCAATTGCGTGCCATCTTACCGCAATCCGCGCGAGGGCGGCAGCACCCGGAAAGTCAAGCTTCCTTGAAGCGGTAGCCGACGCCGTAAAGCGTCTCGATCATGTCGAAGGCGTCGTCGGCCACCTTGAACTTCTTGCGCAGGCGCTTGATGTGGCTGTCGATGGTGCGGTCGTCGACATAGACCTGATCGTCATAGGCCGCATCCATCAGGGCATTGCGGCTCTTGACCACGCCGGGGCGGCTCGCGAGCGCCTGCAGGATCAGGAACTCGGTCACGGTGAGCGTCACCGGCTCGTCCTTCCAGGTGCAGGTGTGGCGCTCGGGGTCCATGCGCAGGAGACCGCGCTCGAGCACCTTGCGGGTGTCGGTTTCCTTTACGGCGGCGGCGTCCTTGGGCGCACCACGGCGCAGGATCGCCTTGACGCGCTCGACCAGCAGGCGCTGCGAGAACGGTTTGCGGATGAAGTCGTCGGCGCCCATCTTCAGGCCGAACAGCTCGTCGATCTCCTCGTCCTTCGACGTCAGGAAGATCACCGGCATGTCGGTCTTCTGGCGCAGGCGGCGGAGCAGCTCCATCCCGTCCATGCGCGGCATCTTGATGTCGAGGATGGCGAGGTCGGGCGGGGAGGTCTTGAACCCCTCCAGCGCCGAGACGCCGTCGGTGTAGGTCATGATCCGGTAGCCCTCGGATTCGAGCGCGATCGAAACGGAGGTGAGGATGTTGCGGTCGTCATCAACCAGGGCGATTGTTGGCATGGGCCGCCTTCTAGCATGAATCGGCCGCGTGCAAACGTGCCCCGGCCCCGGTTCCCAGCAAAGCCCGGTGAACGGGCGCAATTGTGGCAAAGGTGAGAAAAATCGTGGCGGATGAAGCATTTGCGAGGGAGAGATGACGCGCGAAGAGGGCGTGCCCATGCTGCCCGGGGCGATGCCGGGCCGCCTACCCGAGGGTGCGCGGCCGCCGGCCGACTTCGATCCAGTGGCCGTGGCAAAGACCCTGTTGCGGGTCAGGCGCTCGGGCACGCTCGCCACAATTGACCGCAATACCGGCCATCCGTTCGCGTCGCTCGTCAATGTGGCGGCCGACATAGACGGCTCGCCCGTGATCCTGACCTCGCGGCTCTCGACCCACACGGCGAACCTTGAAGCCGACGCCCGCGCGTCGGTTCTCCTCGCCGAGACCGGCAAAGGCGATCCCCTCGCGCATCCGCGCCTGACCGTGCTCGGCACGTTCTCGGCGGTCGAGCGCGGCGGGACGGATGATGCGCGCGTGCGGCGGCGCTTCCTTGCGCGCCATCCGAAGGCGGAGTTTTACGCGGGCTTCGGCGATTTCGCGTTCTGGCGGATGACCGTTGCGTCCGCCCATCTCAATGGCGGTTTCGCGCGCGCCGCCGATCTCGCCGCCGCCGATGTGCTGACCGACCTTTCCGGCGCGGACGAATTGATCGCCGCGGAAGCGGGCGCGGTCGCGCATATGAATGCGGACCATGCCGATGCGATCCTGCTCTACGCGACGAAACTGCTCGGCGAGGATGAGGGGCCATGGCGCATCAGCGGCCTCGATCCCGACGGCGCCGATCTCACCGCCGGCGACCGCACCGCGCGGCTCGCCTTCAAGGACCGCGTGACCTCCAACGGCGCATTGCGGCAGGCGCTGGTCGCGTTGTCGAAGGAAGCGCGAGAAAAAAACTAAATCAGCGGCCGCTTCGGCGTCTCCTCGTCGAAATACTGCGCCAGGTTTGCGAGCGCGTGCGGATTGCTCAAGAGCAGCGTGCCGTTCGTCTGCGAGAACATGCCGAGACGCCGCAGCTTCGCCAGCGACTTGTTGGTGTGCACGAGCGAGAGGCCAAGCGCGTCGGCGATGTGCTGCTGGCTCAGCGGGAACGGCATCGCGCCATTCACGACAAGCTTGAGCGCGTCGAGACGCTTGTAGAGCGAGATGATCAGCGCGGCGATGCGCTCGGTCGCATTGCGCCGGCCGACGCTGGTGAGGTTCTCATCGATGTGACTCTCCTCGCGCGCGCCGAGCCAGGTCAAGTCGAAGGCAAGCTCCGGCATGTTCTCGAACAGCGCCCACACTTTCCGGCGCGGCAACAGACAGAGCTGCACTTCCGTCAGCGCCTCGGCTCCGTACAGCGGCGCCTCGAACATCGCGGCCTGCAGGCCGATCAGGTCGCCCGGCAGCAGGAAGTTCAGGATTTGCCGGCGGCCATCGGGAAGCGTCTTGCTGCGGAAGGCCCAGCCCGCATAGAGCGTGTAAAGCTCCGCCTGCTCCTGGCCGGTTGCGATGATGTCGGCGCCCGCCGGCAGCACCAGGTGATCGCGCTTCATCTCGTTGATGACCGCGAGCTCAAGCTCACTGATCGGCTTGAACGCGCCGCTGGCGCGAAGCGCGCATTCGAAACATGGGATGCGCATACGGTCCGACGCTGCCGTGATTGCCTTCGCCATTGAATTACTCGGCCGCGCCGTCGCGCTCTACGTCAAATGACGCAGGTCCTGGGCCTTTGGCATCCTACACTACCGTCGGCGACGACACGCGCAAGATGAAGAACTCCAATGCCGTCGGACGGTGAGGAAAAGCCGGACTCTCTGCTCCTGGTCCAGCTCGACGAATTGCGCCATCGCCTGCGCAATCATCTGCAGAACATGACGAGCCTGATCAGCCTGCAGATCCGGCGCGCGCGCCACCCGGAAGCCGTGCAGGCGCTCGAAGACCTGCGCGTGCGCTTCGCGACGCTGACGAGCATCTACATCGATCTCGATGAGGCGAGCGAGCGGGCGATCGCGCTCGACGAGTTCATTCCCGATCTCGTGCGGCGTATCGGGGAGCTCTACGATCCGAAGTCCGAGCACACGATCTTGTTCGCCGTCGACGCGATCTTCCTGCCGCACAACCGCGCCGCGATCCTCGGCCAGGTCATGGTCGAGCTGGTGATGAACGTCTATCGGCATGCCTTCGCGGAGCGCAGCCACGGCACGATCGGCGTCGAGCTGATCCTTGGCGACGATGCTCACGCGCTCCTGGTCATTTCCGACGACGGGCCCGGCTTGCGCGAACCGGACGCAAGCCGCGTCCATCTCGGCTTCCGGATCGTGACCAGCCTTGCCGGAGCGCTCGGCGGCACGTTCGAGCGCGCAAGCCGGAACGGCTTCGTGGCGCGCCTGCGCTTTCCACTCGGCGAGCCCGGGGCCGGCGCCGTCTGAACGGGGCAGCGTCCCACGCTCTATCGTTCCTGATCGAGCGATTCTCCGCGCGCCAGTGGCGCGGCCCTGCCCTATCGGCCACAATGGCGCTCAACGAAGATCGGGGAGGACGTGATGCGCCGCGTAATCGCTTTCGCGTTGAGCATTGCCGTCTCAAGTCTTGCGATGGTGCCGGCGCGGGCGGAAGACGACATCGTGCTGCGCGGCATGGGCTCGTTCCACATCGGCGGGCGCATCGCCGAAGTATCGGGCAAGCCGGTGCGCGAAATCCAGCGCATGCCCGGCGGGCCTATGTCGAAGCTCGATCCCAACGGCCAGTTCATGGTCGAGCAGATGTACGTGCAGTATTTCCTGCCGAAGAACCGCAAGGGCAAGCTGCCGCTCCTGATGTGGCACGGCGGCGGACTGACCGGCGTCACCTTCGAGTCGACGCCCGACGGCCGTGAAGGCTGGCTCAACATGTTCGTGCGCAAGGGCTGGGACACTTATGTGTCGGACGCTGTCGAGCGCGGACGCTCCGGCTTTGCAAGTCCCGACGTGTGGAGCGGCGAGCCGATCTTTCTGAATTACCAGGACCCGTTCGAGCGCTTCCGCATTGGCGCGGGCGAAGGCTCGTGGAACGCCGATCCGTCAAAGCGAAAGGTGCTGCCCGGCGATCAATTCCCGGTCGAGGCCTACGACAACTACATGAAGCAGACGGTGCCGCGCTGGCTCTCGACAGACAAGGCGATCATCGACTCCTACGTGGCGCTGGTCGACAAGATCTGTCCCTGCGTGCTGTTGACTCACAGTCAGGGCGGCGCGATCGGATTCCTGGTCGCCGAGCAGCGGCCCGACAAGATCAAGGCCATCGTCTCGATCGAAGCCGCGACCGCGGGCAAGATCGCCAATGCGCCAAAGCTGAAAGACACGCCGGTGCTGGTGATCTTCGGTGATTACGTCGACGAGCATCCGCGCTGGGCTGCCTACAAGAAGATCGATATGGCGTACGGCGACGCCATCAAGGCTGCCGGTGGCAACGTCGACTGGATCAATCTCCCCGAGATCGGCATCAAGGGTAATTCGCACATGATGATGCAGGATAGGAACAATGCCGCGATCGCCGACGTGATCCAGAAGTGGCTGGCGAGCAAGGGATTGGTGGAGTGACGGCTTCGGCGCGTGTCCCAGGCGCAGCGCCCGGGACACGAGTGACGAGCAATCAACAATGACAATAACGGGAGGACTTCCATGCGCACCGCGGTGCTCGCTCTGATGGCCGGTCTCATCGCCTCGCCAGCCTTCGCACAAAGCAAGGAGCCGATCCTGCTGCGCGACATGGGCTCGTTTCACGTCGGCGGGCGGCTGATCGAAATCACCGGCCAGCCGGTGAAGGAAATCGTGTTCACGCCCGGCGGCGTGCCGGCCAAGGTCGATCCGAACGGCACCTACCAGGTCGAGCAGATGTACGCGCAATACTTCCTGGTGCAGAACCGGAAAGGAAAGCTGCCGCTGCTGCTGTGGCACGGCGGCGGACTGACCGGCGCCACCTACGAGACCAAGCCGGACGGCAGCCCGGGCTGGCTCAATTATTTCCTGCGCCACGGCTGGGACACCTATCTCTCCGACGCGATGGAGCGCGGCCGCGCGGGCTGGACCAACACCTTCAAGGGCGATCCCGTGTTCTTGCCGCTCGGCGATCCGTGGGAGCGCTTCCGCGTCGGCCCGCTCGGCTCGTGGAATCAAGACAAGGCGAAGCGAGTCACCTATCCGGGCGTGCAGTTCCCGACCGACGCGTATGAGCAGTTCATGAAGCAGGGCGTGCCGCGCTGGGTGACGACCGACGATGCGATCGTCGCCGCCTATATCGAGCTGGTCGACAAGGTCTGCCCCTGCGTCGTGCTGGTGCACAGCCAGGCCGGCTCGTTCGGCTTCAAGGTCGCGGAAGCGCGCCCCGACAAGGTCAAGGCGCTGATCGCGGTCGAGCCATCCGCGCCGGGCAGCAAGGACAAGGTCGCGGCGCTGAAGATGCCGATCGTCGTGATCTACGGCGACAACGCCAAGACCCATCCGCGCTGGGGCAAGATCCGCCAGAACGTGCACGACTACGTCGGGCTGGTCCGAAATGCAGGTGGCAACGTCGACACCATCGACCTGCCCGACCTCGGCATCATGGGCAACACCCACATGATGATGATGGACAAGAACTCGGACCAGGTCGCCGATGTGATCCAGAAATGGCTCGCCGGCAAGGGGCTGGTGGAATAGCGCTCCAATCCTACGTTGCGGCGCAGCACATTATGCTGCGCTGCTGCTAACTCTAAGCCGACGGGAGTCTTGGCAGCCGGGACCAGGATGTCTATAGGTCGCGCGCGCTGCGGGAACGCCCGGCCGGGCCGGGTCGTTTCCAGAAGACGGCGCCAGGAGGAGGACCTCGGCAAGCTCGCAGCCGAGGCAGACGTGGAGGGTTCTGGTGAAAGAGACCGGTCTTCGGAACAGCGCCCATGGGGTCGACAAGTTCGGCCTCACGGATCTCGCCGCCGTTCACTGGAATCTGACGGCCGAGCCGCTTTACGAGCACGCGCTGCACCGGGGCGAAGCGCAGATCGTGCAAGGGGGCGCGCTGTGCGCCGAGACCGGCGTGCACACCGGCCGCTCGCCGAAGGACAAGTTTATCGTCTGCGACGAGCAGACCGAAAAGACCGTGTGGTGGGAGAAGAACGGCAAGCTCACACCGGCGCAATTCGACACGTTGCTCGCCGATTTCATGGCGCACGCCAAGGGCAAGGAGCTGTTCGCCCAGGACCTCTATGGCGGCGCCGATCCGAAATACCGCATCAAAGCGCGGGTCTACACGGAGTTGGCCTGGCATTCGCTATTCATCCGCACGCTGCTGATCCGGCCGGAGCGATCCGAGCTGTCGCACTACGTACCGGACTTCACGATCCTCAGCCTGCCGACCTTCAAGGCCGATCCGAAGCGCCACGGCGTGCGCTCGGAGACCGTGATCGCGATCAACTTCACAAAGCGCATCATCCTGATCGGCGGCAGCTTCTATGCCGGCGAGATGAAGAAGTCGGTATTCACGACACTGAATTATTACCTGCCGTCCGAAAGCGTGATGCCGATGCACTGCTCGGCGAATGTCGGCGAGGACGGCGACGTCGCGCTGTTCTTCGGGCTCTCGGGAACGGGCAAGACGACGCTCTCGGCCGACCCGAACCGCACGCTGATCGGTGACGACGAGCACGGCTGGGGTCCGCAGGGCGTGTTCAACTTCGAAGGCGGCTGCTACGCCAAGTGCATCAAGCTCTCGCGCGAGTCCGAGCCCGAGATCTATGACGCGACGCTGCGCTTCGGCTCGATCATGGAAAACGTCGTGTTCGATGCGACCACGCGCATCTGCGATTTCGACGACGACGCCAAGACCGAGAACACGCGCTCCGCCTACCCGCTCGACTTCATCCCGAACGCGTCGCGCTCGGGCCGCGCCGGGCAACCGAAGAACCTCGTGATGCTCACGGCCGATGCCTACGGCGTCATGCCGCCGATCGCGAAGCTCACCTCGGCGCAGGCGATGTACCACTTCCTCTCCGGCTATACGGCGAAGGTCGCCGGCACCGAGAAGGGGCTCGTCGGCGTGCAGCCCGAATTCTCCACCTGCTTCGGCGCGCCGTTCCTGCCGCGCCACCCATCGGTCTACGGCAACCTGCTGCGCGAGCTGATCGCTGCGCACAATGTCGATTGCTGGCTGGTCAACACCGGCTGGACCGCCGGCAAGTACGGCGTCGGCCGCCGCATGCCGATCAAGGTGACGCGCACGCTTCTGACCGCCGCGCTCGACGGCTCGCTGCGCAACGCCAAGTTCCGCACCGATTCCTATTTCGGCTTCTCGGTGCCGACGCAGCTCGCCGGCGTCGAGCCGCATCTGCTCTATCCGTTCAAGACCTGGCAGAACAAATCCGAGTTCGACGCGACCGCGCGGGCGCTCGTGAAGATGTTCCAGGACAATTTCGTGAAGTTCGAAGATCACGTGGACGCCGACGTGCGGGCCGCCGCGCCCGAAGTACGGATCGCGGCGGAATAGCACGGAGCGTTTCATGGCTGAGCCGGTATCCGCGAGCCACGCGGCGAACTATTTCGTCGTCCGCAACGATTGGCTCGAGCGGCGCAAGGAGCCGATCCTCGAGCCCGAGCTGCCGATCATCGATCCGCACCACCATCTGTGGGACCGGCAGAACTGGCGTTACCTGCTCGACGACCTGCTCGCCGACACCGACAGCGGCCACAACATCCTCGCGACCGTGTTCGTGCAAGCGCGCGCGATGCAGCGCGCCGACGGGCCGGAGGAGATGAAGCCGGTCGGCGAGACCGAATTCGTCAACGGCATCGCCGCGATGACGGCGAGCGGCATCTACGGCAAGATCCGCGCCTGCGCCGGAATCGTGGGGCATGCGGACTTGACTCTCGGCGGCCGCGTCGAGGCCGTGCTCGAAGCGCATGTACGCGCCGGCGGCGGCCGCTTCCGCGGCATCCGCCACATCACGGCGTGGGATGCCGATCCGGGAGTGCGCAACCCGGGCTTTTCATCGCCGCCGGGGCTGCTCGCCGATACGAAATTCCGCGAAGGCTTCGCGGTGCTGCACCGCCTCGGCCATTCGTTCGACGCATGGGTCTATCATCCGCAGATCGGCGAGGTTGCGAGCTTCGCCGACGCATTTCCCAATGCGAAGATCGTGCTCAATCACTGCGGCGGCCCGGTCGGCATCAATGCCTACAAGCACGCCGAAGTCTTCCCCGGCTGGAAGACGTCGATCGAGGCGCTCGCGAAGCGGCCGAACGTTCACGTGAAGCTCGGCGGCCTCGGGATGCGCATCGGCGGCTTCGGCTTCGAGAAGCCGGCGGATCCGCCGTCGTCGCAGATGCTCGCCGACGCGTGGCGGCCCTATATCGAGACCTGCATCACAGCCTTCGGTCCCGCGCGCGCGATGTTCGAGAGCAACTTCCCGGTCGACAAGGGCTCATACAGCTATTGGGTGTTCTGGAACGCCTGCAAGATCTTGGCGAAGGGCGCGAGCGCCGCCGAGAAGGCCGATCTGTTCATGGGGACGGCGAAGCGGTTTTATCGGCTCGACGGGATCGGGTAACTGTCGCATCTTCGCGATATGCAAACGCGCTCTCTCGGCCGCAACGGCCCCTCTGTCTCCGCCCTCGGCCTCGGCTGCATGGGGTTCTCGGGCGGCTATGGGCCGGTCGACGATGCCGAAAGCATCGCGACGATCCATGCCGCGCTCGACGCCGACATCAATTATCTCGACACTGGCGATTTCTACGGCTCCGGGCAGAACGAGATGCTGCTCGGGCAGGCGCTCAAGGACCGGCGCGAGAAGGCATTCGTGGCGGTGAAATTCGGTGCGCTGCGCGGGCCGGACGGAGCGTGGCACGGCAGCGACAACCGGCCGGGCGCGGTGAAGAACTTCCTCGCCTACACGCTGCGCCGACTCGGCACCGACTATGTCGATCTCTATCAGCCGGCGCGGGTCGATCCTACGGTCCCGATCGAGGATACGATCGGCGCCATCGCCGACATGGTGAAGGCCGGATACGTGCGCCACATCGGCCTGTCGGAGGCTTCCGCCGCGACCGTGCGCCGCGCGCATACGGTGCATCCAATCGTGGCGCTGCAGATCGAGTATTCGCTGATGAGCCGGAGCGTCGAGCAGTCGATCCTGCCGATCCTACGCGAGCTCGGCATCGCCTTGGTCGCCTATGGCGTGCTCTCACGCGGACTGATCTCGGATCATGCGCTCAACGGTACGCCCTCGGGGGAAATCCGCGCGCGCATGCCGCGCTTCCAGGGTGAGAACCTTAAGCGCAATCTTGCGCTGGTCGAAGCCTTGAAGGCGATCGCCAAGGACAGAGGCTGCACGACCGCGCAACTCGCGATCGCCTGGGTGCTGTCGCGGGGCGACGACGTGATCCCGCTGATCGGGGCCAAACGCCGCGACCAACTCACCGGCGCGCTCGGCGCGCTCGACGTGATGCTATCGCCTGCCGAGCTCGCCCGCATCGAAGCCGCGATGCCGGCCGGTGCGGTCGCGGGCGAACGCTACGGCGCGCCGCTGATGGCCCATCTCGACTCAGAGCATCCGAGCTAATACGAAAACGCGCATGCAGGTTCTCGTCATCGGCGCCGGCGTGGTCGGTCTTGCGTGCGCGCGCGCCGCAGCGCTGGCCGGCCATGAGGTGATCGTCGTGGAAGCGACGGGCGGCGTCGGCAACGGTGTCTCCTCGCGGAACAGCGAGGTGATCCACGCGGGCATGTATTATCCGACCGGTTCGCTGCGCGCGAAGCACTGCGTGCAAGGCCGGCGCATGCTCTATGATTTCTGCGCCTCGCACGGTGTGCCGCACAAGAAGATCGGCAAGCTGATCGTCGCGACCGACGAGAAGCAGACCGCCAAGATCGAGGGCATCTACCGGCAAGGCCAGATCAACGGCGTCGAGGGCCTGGAATTCCTCGGCGGCAATGCGGCGCGCGCCATGGAGCCGGCGCTCAACTGCGTCGCCGCGATGCTGTCGCCGGAGACCGGAATCATCGACTCGCACTCGTTCATGCTGGCACTGCAGGGTGATTTCGAGGATTGCGCCGGCATGATCGCGTTCAACACGCGGATCGAGCGGCTGACGCCTGCGGCCTCAGGATGGCAAGTGACCTTCGACGGCGCCGAGCCCGGCAGGCTCGACGTGGATGCGGTCGTGAATTCGGGCGGGATTGGCGCTCAAGGCGTCGCGCGCGCGACCGAGGGTTATCCGGCGACGCGCGTGCCGAAGCTCGTGCTCGCCAAGGGCAATTATTTCGGCTTCACCGGCCGGCCGGCGTTCTCGCATTTGATCTATCCGGCGCCGGTCGAAGGCGGGCTCGGCACGCACGTCACGCTCGATATGGCGGGCCGCATGCGCTTCGGGCCCGATGTCGAGTGGATCGAGACCGAGAGCTACACCGTTGATCCGCGCCGCGCGGAGAGCTTCTACGCCAATATCCGCACCTATTTTCCCGGGCTGCCCGACAACTCGCTCGTGCCCGACTATTGCGGCATCCGCCCCAAGCTGACCGGCAAGGGCGAGCCGGCCGCGGATTTCCTCATCGACGGGCCGGGCGATCACGGCCTGCCGCGACTCGTTCACCTGTTCGGCATCGAGTCGCCCGGCCTCACGTCGTCGCTCTCGATCGCCGAGGACGTGACGCGGCTGATCGGCTGAACGCGGTTAGTCGTCGTTGGTCTGGTCGCCGGGCTCGACCGGCTCACGCGGCGTAGCCGCGACCGGAAGCGCGGCCGGCTTGATATCGACCGCAGCCCGCGCCCAGCGTCCGGCCTTGAACGACATCGGCCCCTCGGCCGTCACCACGATGTCCCCCGGCCGCAAGGTCGGGTCCGCGCCGGTCTCGATCGGCGCGAGGCCGAATACGTCGCGGCCGTTGCAGGTGCAGCCCGCCACGATCTGCTTGCGATAGACGAAGGCATTCTCGAGCGAAGCATAGCGGGCGCCGTTCGCCGCGACCGCGTAGTCGATCGCGCTGCCGTTGAAGACCTCGGTCTTGCTGGCCGGGCAGAACGAATTGCAGAGCTGGACCGGATTCGCGTTGGCGTGCCGCTGCATCGGGAAATAGCGCCCGTCGCACAGCCGTACGCAGTAGGCCACCGCCCGGCCGGTCCCGACCGGCGGCGTCGTTGGCTGTGCCGGATCCTGGGGCGCGTTAGGGTCCGCATAGGCATTGCTGTGCTGCGGCACGTAGGGGCGTTGCGGTCGCCCGCCGTTGAACAGGAAATCGAAAAAGCCTTGCGCCGAAGCGGGAGACGCCGGGAGTGCCGCGGCCAGCGCCAACATCGCAATGGCCGCGACGCGCACTCGCCCGAAGAGGCGTGAGGACAACACCAAGCGTTACTCCTTCGCCTCGCGCCAGCACTGGCCGCGAGGTACGCAACATTGACGCGCCGCGAGAGCAAAGGTTCCGCCGCCGTGACGGCCGGTCCGCTCCGAACCCGGGCCAGGAGACATTAACGCCGGAAGGTAAATGGATGGTGATTGCAGCCACCGCCGGACGGGCCGCGATGCCGGTCATTCGGGGAGGTCTGCTCCCCGCGAAGGCTTGCAGCGGAGGCGCCGACCTGTGAATCTGCGGGTTGTTGGGCAGCATCCGCAACGCCTGACGCGGACATCCGCCAAAAACAAAGCCGCACGATTTCGCGCTCGGAGCAATGATTTGGACGCTTCGGCCTCGATTGAACTTGCCAAGCACACGTTGCTGTCCTGCGGGCTCGTTCTGGCGGTCGGCACACTCACCGGGCTATTGGCTCAAAAGATAAAAATTCCCGACGTCGCGGTGTTTCTGGTCGCCGGCATGGCGATCGGTCCGCAAGCACTCGGCTTGATCGACATCAAGGCGGATTCGGCGCTGAACCAGATCATTCTTCTGTTCGGCGCCAGTTACATCCTGTTCGACGGTGGCGCCTCGCTGCGGTTCGACGTTCTGAAGCAGGTCTGGATCACGATCGTCATCCTGGCGACGGTCGGAGTCGTGATCACGGCGGCGATCACCGGAATCGCTGCGTATTACGTTCTCGGCGTTCCGCTGATCGTGGCGCTCTTGCTCGGTGCGACGCTCGCGTCCACCGATCCCGCGACGTTGGTGCCGATTTTCCGGCAGGTCCATGTGCGCGACCGCGTTGCGCAGACGGTGATGAGCGAGTCCGCCCTCAACGACGCCATAGGCGCGATCGTCACCTTCGGCGTGCTGGCTGTGGCGATGGGAACCGGCGAATTCTCGCTGACGTCCTCGCTGTTCGATCTGCTCAAGCAATCCGCCATTGGCATCGTGGCTGGCGCCGTCCTTGGATATCTGGCCGCGCTGCTCATCGCTCACGAGCGCTGGGCATTCCTGGCCGAATATGCGCCGGTCGTGACGCTGGTGGCTATCATCGGCGCCTATTTCGCGGCCGACGGCTTGCAGGCGAGCGGCTTCATGGCGGTTTTCGTGTTCGGCATCGCGCTGGGAAATAAGGACTCGTTCGGATTCGAGATGGAGCCGGGCGAGGCGCGCAAGCTCGACGAATTCGTGATGACGACCGCGTTCATCATGCGGCTGTTCATCTTCATCCTGCTCGGTGCGCAGGTCGATTTCAGCCTCATGAGTCAATATGCGGTCGGCGGCGGTGTCGTGGTGACGATCTTGATGCTGGTGGCCCGGCCGGTCACCGTTTTTCTGTGCGCGCTGCCGGACCGGCGCGCGCGCTGGAGCCTCAACGAGATGCTGTTCATGTGCTGGACGCGNNGAGACCGGCGTCATTCCGGCGGCGCTGGCGGGGCTGCTGCTCGGCATGAAAGCGCCCGGCGCGCAGATGATCGCATCGGTCACGTTCATCGCCATCCTGATGACGATCCTGATCCAGGCCCCGACGACGAAGTGGCTCGGGGGGAAGCTCGGGCTTCTGGACGAAAGCAAAACATAGCGATCGCGTCAGCGAGCCGCATATTTGCCGGTCAAAGGGTTCGTATGGCGTTGACGCCGCCGTGCCGGCACTGGGGTGCCAAGATGTGGTATTCGCGCCGTTAACTCGCCCCAAACCTCGCCCAGACATTCTGCCGCATCGGGCGGGCGGTCGAGAAAAGGGGTCGGGGTGCTGGTTTGTTCGCGGGTCCTGCTCGCCGCAGCGCTGATGCTGCTGGCGGGCTGCACCCATGTGGTCAATCTGCCCATCAACCAGCCGGTGTCGGACCCGAATGCCGGCCTGGCGGGTGGCGATCTCCTGCGCCCATCGCCCGACTGGGAAGACGAGCTCATGGTCGGGCTCGCATTCTCGGGCGGCGGCATGCGGGCGGCGGCATTCTCGTTCGGCGTGCTCAAGGA